>JAKPAB010000032.1 GCA_029779695.1 Bacillota bacterium
AAATGGAACTGGGTTGGTGGTATGAGCTGTATGAGGCTGGCCTGTTTCCTTGTTCAGCATCTGTTCTGCATTACCGTGGTCAGCGCATATAAACAGTACTCCGTCCATCTTCTTGACAGCATCAACTGCTGCTCCAACACATTGATCTATTCTCTCAACTGCTTCAATAGCTGCATCCAGTATTCCGGTATGACCTACCATATCAGGGTTGGCAAAATTGATTACTATTACATCGTAATCTCCGGAGCAAATAGCTGCATCCAATTTCTCACTTACTTCCGGTGCGCTCATCTCGGGCTGTAGATCATAAGTAGCTACTGCCGGTGAAGGAACAAGCGTTCTGTCCTCGTTTTTATTAGGTTCTTCCAGACCACCATTAAAGAAAAATGTTACATGAGCATATTTTTCTGTCTCTGCGATACGAAGCTGTGTCTTACCATTTTTAGCCAGATACTCACCAAATGTATTTTTAATCTCTTCTTTTTTAAAAGCTACCTTTTTATTGGGAATAGTCTCATCATAATCCTTGAAACATACATATGTAAGAGGGAAATATCCCTTCTGTCTCTTTAGATATTTGATGCACTTTGTATCAGATGCATCTCCAGACATTGATGCAATATCAGAATCAGTAAAGCAAAATGCCTTGGTGATCTCTCTTGCTCTATCAGGACGGAAGTTAAAGAAGATAACAGAATCATTTTCTTTTACCAGGCTAAGAGGCTTATCATTCTCATCTACGATAACAGTAGGTAGCACGAATTCGTCTGTTACTCCATTGTCATAGCTGTCCTGCATAGCCTTGATAGGATCACTGGCTCTATTGCCCTCACCGATAACCAGGCTATCATATGCCTTCTGAATTCTATCCCAATTGTTATCTCGATCCATTGCATAGTAACGTCCTGAAAGTGAAGCAACCTTGCCTACACCTATCTCATCCATTTTGTCCATCAACATCTGCAGGTAATCCTTACCTGAAGAAGGAGGTGTATCTCTTCCGTCAAAGAAAGGATGTACATATACATTTTCAAAATTCTCATCCTTACAAAGTTTAAGAAGTGCATACAGCTGAGTGATGTGTGAATGAACACCGCCATCTGATAATAGTCCCCATATATGTAAGTCTGAGTTATTCTTCTTGCAATTATCAATTGCTTCCAAAAGCTCTTTATTTTTGAAGAATGTGCCTTCCTCAATATACTTGGTAATAAGTGTAAGATCCTGATATATGATCCTTCCGGATCCTATATTCATGTGTCCTACCTCTGAGTTACCCATCTGGCCATCAGGAAGTCCTACTGCCAGACCTGATGCATATCCCTTTTCAAAGGGACACTCAGCCATCAGCTTGTCCATAACCGGAGTTTTGGCCATATATACAGCATTGTAATCGTGGTCATCGGAAAGTCCGTAACCGTCAAGAACCATAAGAACTACAGGTTTTTTCATTATATTCACCTCTCTAATTGCCTATCCTTTATAGATAGACGCGCTGATTCTCTCATGCGCATGCTTTAATTATCATAAAACTGCGTAAAAATTATACCTCACAGGCCTATATGTGACAAGTTTTTCACATAATAAGTTTTCTTAAAATTTTATAAAGCCTCCGATAATTTCTGATTTTTTGATCATACCGGTAATTACTTATTTTTGTTTGAATGTATTGGTAGAAATATCATACTCAAATCCTACTTTTTTAAGGGGTTCTGTTATGGATATTTCGTCTATTCCTTCTGATCTTGTCAGTTCTCCCAGTGATTCATAGGAATCTCTTAATTTCATATTGATCACACTGAGTAGCATGTAGGGATCTTGTGGTAGCATTGTTTTATCATGCTCCTATCTATATTTTCTAATATCAGTTGTAGTAATCTATGATACTTTCGGCGATGTCCAGTCTGGTAGTCCTCTGATTCATTGCCTGCTTTTCTATAAATCTATGAGCTTCCTGCTCTGATAAATTTTGTTTTTCTATCAATATACATTTCGCCTGAGACACCCGTTTATTCTCATCCATTTTCTTCTGGAGTTTTTTCACCTTGGCATTATAGACAGATATCCTATAATTAATGGCTCTTGTCATCTGAAGCGCACCCAAAAAGAACTGTCTGTTAAAGGGCTTGGAAATCGTCAATACTCCGTACTTCGCTACTGCATTAACAGTAGCTTCGTACATTTCCTCATTAACAAACAATATAACCTGACAATAATTGCCTGTTGCAATATCAACAGATAGAGAAATTGCATTTTCGCTCTTAAGGGGGCTGTTTATGATGCAGATATCGTACTCATTCTCAATAAATGCTTGTCTGCCACTTTGAGGCGTACCCACCACAGTGACCTGTTCATACCCGTTGGACTTGAGAAAATCTCCATATAATTCCCGACCCTTTGGAGCATCACATATGATCAATGCTGTTTCCATAGATGCTCCTAGCTTAGAATTTTTCTCGTTGCTCTATTTTTTCGACAAAACGCTCTGTCATAAACGCTCTTTTTTCATTATTTAAAAATTCACTGTTTTTAGCACACTGAACTGCCTCCTCAATTGTAATTGGAAGCTGTTTAAGTCCTATATATCCCTCGTTATCTATTGCATTGCTGCCTGAGGTATTTTTCTCTGCAACATTTTTCCTTACCGTATCTACATCTTGTGGTTCTGCTAGTTCTTCCTTGTTTTTTATACCTTCGAGGCCGGCCTGGATAAGCATCGCATATGCCAGATATGGATTGATCTCGGAATCAGGAGATCTAAGTACAAACCCGTCTTTTCTTCCTCCAACTATCGGCACTTTTATCAGACTGGGAAAATTGTTTTTCGTCCAACTGATAAATCTTGGAGCTTCGTTTTCACCAAATCTCAGATAGGATTCGCTGGTAGTATTTAAAAATACTGTGATATCTCTCATCCTATTCAGCAATCCTGCCATGAAGTTCCTAGTGATTTCCGGGTCTATGTCCTCCATGTCTACTCCGGCCTGATAGAGCCTGATCTGAAGATGAAGCCCATTCCCACTTTTGCCCTTTATAGGCTTTGGTGAAAATGAAGCATAGATCCCATTCCTGGCAGAAACCGATGTAACTACATTTTTATATGTAAAAAATTGTTCCGCTGACCTAAGAGCATCATCGCCTTTGAAGTCTATTTCGTTTTGACCTGGACCTGACTCATGATAGGAAATAACCGGATGCAATCCCATTTCTTCTAAGCATAGACATATTTCACGTCGAATATTTTCACCTCTGTCAGCCGGAGCTATGTCATAATATCCTCCGTTATCCCACGGAATATCAGTAGGATTACCAGATTCATCAGTTTTAAACAAATAGAATTCGCTTCTTATCGCCACCCTTACAGAAAAACCATTCTCTTTGCATTCATTCAGCGTATCTCTAAGGTATTTTCTGGCATCATATGGAAATGGCTTGCCATCATTTGTGACTACATCGCAGTAGAATCGAATAACGCCTCCCTGCTGTGGTCGCCATGGCAAAGTATTAAGAGTAGATGGATCCGGAATCAACATGAGTCCGCGATACAATGGATCATCAAATCCATCTATTTTAAATGAGTCGAATCCAACTCCTACATCAAAAGCTTTTTCCAGTTCGTCAGGCATAATCGACACATTTTTATGTGTCCCATAAATGTCACAAAATGCCAATCTGATAAACTTTACATCATTTTCTCTCACATATTCCAGAGCTTCCTCTTTTGTGTATCCCGCCATTTCATTGCCTTTCTTGTTGATTGGTAAAAAAACAGATATTTAATATAGTTTAATTATACTCTTTTTCCCAAGAGACAGCTACGAACAAGATAATGCTCGCAGCTGTCTGTACTAATAAAATTTCTTATTAAAATGCCTTATAAAATTAATATCACTCCGAGAACAGCAATTCCGAGTATATAGGGAATGGCCAATACTTTTCATCTACCAGTTGCTCTAGGGAATCGGCACTAGCCCTTACCTTATTCATATCCGGAATGATAACATCATGATAATATTCCATTGCCTTCCATGGATCCTCCGGTACCTTATCCATATCAAGACCTAATTTCTGGTTGTCCTTCATCATTGTGTCCGTTAAATCGGCTACCTCTTTTGATGTATCCCTCTCATATGCAGTGACGCATCCTGCCTCTTTTAGTCTTGCCAATCTTACCGACAGTTCTCCGGCGTAGGCTGATACTGCAGGCATTATCTGTCTACGAGCCATATCTAGCATTGTTCTGGCTTCAATAGAGATCTTGGCGCCGTATGTTTCAGCATGGACATTTGCTCTTGCCACCATTTCCTCCTCTGTGTACACACCATTTTCAACATATAGTTCTATTGCTTTTTTAGATGCGTAATGTGGTAGAGCATCTGCTGTTGATACTAGGTTGGCAAGTCCTCTTTTTTGGGCTTCCTTGACCCATGACTCATCATAGCCATTTCCATTGAAAATTATTCTCTGATGCTCTTTAAATGTCTTCTGTATCAGTTCCTGAAGATCGCTATCGAGATTTTTTGACTTTTCAAGCTTATCCGCAAACTCCCTTAATTCCTGCGCCATTATCGTATTGAGCGCAACGTTTGGGCCCGATACTGACTGAGCACTTCCCAGCATTCTGAATTCAAACTTATTTCCGGTGAAGGCCATTGGTGATGTTCTATTACGATCGGTAGTGTCCTGCGAGATCTGAGGTAGCACATCTACTCCGATCTTTAGTTTCTTTCTACCACCATCCTGATAAGATTTTCCCTCCACAATAGCATCTACGATGGAATTAAGTTCATCTCCCAGGAAAATCGAAATAATTGCAGGAGGTGCTTCCTGAGCTCCCAGTCTATGATCATTGCCTGCAGATGCCACAGTGCATCTGATAGTCTCCTGATACTCATCTATTCCCTTTATAAATGCTGCTAAAAATAACAAAAACTGTGCATTCTGTGAGGGAGTATTTCCTGGTTTCAAAAGATTCTTCCCCGTATCTGTCTGAAGAGACCAGTTATCATGCTTACCCGATCCATTGACTCCGTCAAAGGGTTTTTCGTGAAGCAGGCATACGAATCCATGTCTGTCTGCAACTTTTTTCATCATGTTCATGACCAACTGATTAGAATCTCCGGCTGTATTGGCATCTGAAAATATAGGAGCCATCTCATGCTGTGACGGTGCTACTTCGTTATGCTTGGTCTTTGACAGAACTCCGAGCTTCCATAGTTCATTGTCCAGATCTTCCATATATGCTGCTACTCTTGGTTTTAGCTGTCCGAAATAATGATCCTCCAGTTCCTGACCTCTTGGTGGCTTATTACCAAAAAGTGTTCGACCTGTCATTCTAAGATCTTCTCTTTGATTAAATAATTTCTTATCTACGAGGAAATATTCCTGTTCCGGTCCACACTGAGCAGTTACTCGTGTGGTTTCATTATCCCCAAATAAGCGAAGTATCCTCACAGACTGTTTAGATACTGCATCCATAGAACGAAGTAATGGTATCTTTTTATCCAGTGCCTGACCCGAATATGATAGAAAAATAGTTGGTATATAAAGCGAATTATCCTTTACAAATGCATATGATGTAGGATCCCATGCCGTATATCCTCTTGCCTCAAATGTTGCTCTCAATCCTCCTGATGGAAATGAAGATGCATCCGGTTCTCCCTTGATAAGTTCTTTTCCTGAAAATTCCATATCGATCTTACCGCCACCTACCGAGCTGATAAATGAATCATGTTTCTCTGCGGTTACATCTGTCATTGGCTGGAACCAATGAGTATAATGGGTGGCTCCCTTTTCCATGGCCCACTGCTTCATAGCCTCTGCAATTTCATTGGCTGTTTCAAGCTCCAATGAAGTTTTGTCTGTTGTGCACTTCTTCCATGCTTTGTAACTGGCCGATGACAGTCGCTTTTTCATTGTTTCTTCATTGAAAACACAGCTTCCAAATAATTCCGGCAAATGCATTGCATCTTTTTCCATAGTAATTACCTCTTTCTATACAATAATGTGTTTTTACAGACCTGATTCTCCATAATTTCCCAGTACTCTTGCAGAGGGATCATTTACATTGCAGCCCTTCCAGTTTTTATTAGGCATCCAGTAATCTTTGATCATTTCCGCCTGGCCGGGATAATATTCTTCGAATATCTCCCTATATAACAGACTCTCCTTGGTAAATGGCCTGCAATATTCATATTTCTTTATTTTTTCCTCATATTCAGAATCCGAATATTTTGCTTCGGCGTATTCTTTTATGTCATCTACCATGCTGTGACCTACTGCATCTGAGAATGCTGCTTTTTGCCTCCACAAAATATCATCCGGAAGTAATTTATCATCTTCAAATGCATGACGGAGCAGATATTTCCCCATATCATATTTATTCATCTTAATCTCAGGATCTATCGACATTACATACCTGACAAACTCTGTATCCCCAAACGGGACTCTGGCCTCTATACTGTTTGCAGAGATACATCTGTCTGCCCTTAGCACATCATACATATATAATTCATCGATACGCTTTTTCGATTCTTCCTGAAATGCATTGGCATCTGGAGCATAGTCAGTGTATTTATATCCAAAGAGTTCATCTGAGATCTCACCAGTCATGAGTACTCTTACATCTGTATTTTCATGTATCCATTTACAACAAAGATACATTCCCATACTGGCTCTTATGGTTGTTATATCCCATGTTCCCAGTAGCTTGATAACATTAGGAAGCTCTTTAATGACCTGGTCTCTTGTCATAATGACCTCTGTATGATCAGATCCTATATATCCTGCTGCCTTTCTTGCATATTTAAGATCTATCGCATCCTCTTCCATTCCAATGGCAAATGTCCTAAGCTTCTTTCCCTTTTCTAAACGCTTGGCTGCGATTCCACATACCAGACTGGAATCCAATCCTCCCGATAAAAGGAATCCAAGAGGTGCATCGGCGCACATCCTCTCATCCACAGATTCTATTAGCCTCTCATGTATGCCTCTGCAGGCTGTTTCCACATCACTTGTCGAATACTTATCCACACCTGTAAGATCTATATATCCGATAAATTGTCCATCCATATAGTAATGTCCTGGTGGAAATGGTTTAATCTCATGACACAGATCTATCAGGTTACAGGCCTCTGATGCGAAAACAATCCCACCGTTTTCATCGTAACCATAGAACAATGGTCTGATACCGATCGGATCTCTGGCTGCTATGATCTGATTCTTATCTGCATCATATATGCAAAGAGCAAATTCACTTCCCAGTACCTGGAAAACATTGGTTCCAAGTTCTTTATATAATGGGAGTATGATCTCACAATCACTTTGAGACCTAAATTTATATCCTTTTTTTATAAGATTGTCCTTTAGTCTATGGAATCCATAGATCTCACCATTACATACCAGCATATTCTGCCCCAGTGAAAAGGGCTGCATTCCTTCTTCTGTCAGACCCATTATGGCTAAGCGATGGAATCCCATATACCCAATTGGAGTCTCGATGAGCCTCGTCATGTCCGGGCCTCTTGGAATAGTTCTGTCAAAGCATTCCTCTAGTTTGTCAATCGCGATGCTTTTTTGGGATGTTGTTAAAATTGAGCACATATCTTTTTCCTTTTCTTTTGTATCCTCACCTTATTACGATCAATAAAGTGCTTTGCTTTTTCCATAGATGTCTAAATATGTAAAAAGGCGCAGTCCGAGATCATTCCTCCCGAGCAGCGCCTTTGCTGTTATATTACGTTTTTCACTATGCCTTGAGTTACATATTCGTATATCCCATCAGGTATTCGTCGACTTCTCTTGCTGCCTCACGTCCTTCTGAAATAGCCCATACCACCAGTGACTGGCCTCTATGCATATCACCTGCGGTAAAAACATTATCGTAATTTGTCCTGTAATGATTCTCTTCCGTGGCAACTGAATTACGATTGGTAAGCTGAAGTCCAAAGGCATTACTGATATAGTCTTCGCATCCTACAAATCCTGCAGCAATAATAAGAAGATCACACTTCAAATTCTTTTCAGAATCAGGTACCTCTATCATCTGTCGATTCTCAAATCTGACATTGTTGGTTTTAATCTCTGCCAGTTTTCCATTTTGAGTGATAATTTCCTTGACCGTGGTCTCATACTCTCTGGGATCATGACCGAAAACTGCTATTGCCTCTTCTTGACCATAATCAGTCTTTAGAACCTTGGGCCACTCAGGCCACGGATTATTTTCCTGCCTTACTATAGGTGGTTTCGGCATCATCTCTAGCTGAGTCACTGATTTTGCGCCTTGTCTGATGCATGTCCCGACACAATCATTACCGGTATCACCACCACCTACAATCACTACATCTCTATCCTTGGCACTTATCGGTTTCTCTTTTTCAGGATCTAACAGATGTTTTGTATTTGCTTTTAGAAAATCCACTGCATAATATATTCCATCTGTTTCATCAGCTCCTTCGATCCCTAGTGTTCTGGGTTTTTTGGCACCGCAGCATAGAACCACAGCATCATATTCCCTCATTATCTCATCCTTTGATATATCCACGCCAACGTTGATTCCGGTCTTAAATACAACACCTTCCTCTTCCATCAGCTTCTGACGTCTAAGTATCGCACCCTTGTCGAGTTTCATATTAGGAATACCATACATCAGCAACCCACCGATCATGTTTTCCCGCTCGATCACAGTTACCGTATGTCCCCTATGATTGAGCTGATCCGCTACTGCCAGTCCTGAAGGTCCTGAGCCTACTACAGCTACGCTTTTTCCACTTCTGACATCCGGAATACAAGGCTTCATATATCCCATTTCAAAGGCTTTTTCTATCAAGTACAATTCATTATCATGAATCGTAACACTGTCACCATCTCTCCCATTTAAGCATGCCTTTTCGCACAGTTCGGGGCACACCCTCCCGGTGAATTCCGGGAAATTATTTGTCTTTAATAATCTGCTAAGTGCATGCTCTATATGCCCATGATATATCTCATCATTCCATTCCGGGATCAGATTATGAAGAGGGCATCCTGTTACCATTCCACTTAATCTGATGGCTGATTGACACATCGGGACTCCGCAGTTCATGCATCTGGCTGCCTGTTTCTTCCTCTCCTCCTGGTCTAGTACATTATGAAATTCTTCATAATTTTTGATTCTATCCTTCGGAGCAATGTTGTTATTCTCTTTTCTCTCGTATTCCAAAAATCCTGTTGGCTTACCCATTGCTTTTCTCCTTATATAGCACTTATTTCTTTGAAGGCTTCAAGTTCTGCATTCTCATGAGATATTCCCTGCTCCTCATATTTGCTGATGGCCACCAGAACCTTTTGATAATCCAAAGGTACTATTTTTTTAAAATGCGGAAGATACTCTGCAAAATCATTCAGAATGTTATTGCCAAGAACCGATCCTGTCTCCTTGCAATAATCCTTAAGTATATTCTTGAGCTCCTGAATATCGTATTTCTCGGTCACTTCGTGCATAGTAACCATGTCCTTATTGATCCTCAGATATAGTGTATGATCCTTGTCCAGAACATAAGCCACGCCACCGCTCATTCCTGCTGCGAAATTCTTGCCTGTCATTCCCAGGATAACTGCACGTCCTCCGGTCATATATTCCAGTCCATGATCTCCGCATCCCTCGGCTACAGCTGTAGCTCCGGAATTTCTAACACAGAATCTCTCACCAGCTATACCGCATACATAGGCCTTGCCGGAAGTCGCACCATATAGTGCTACGTTTCCGATTATTATGTTTTCACTTGCCTTTAATGTACTGTTCTTCGGCGGAGTAACTATAAGCTTGCCTCCTGATAATCCCTTACCGAATCCATCATTGGCATCGCCTCTCAGCCTAAGAGTAAGTCCCTTCGGGATAAAAGCTCCGAATGACTGACCTCCGCCACCGATACAATCAACTATATAAGTATCTTCCTTTAGATTATCACCACAGGATTCCAGGATCTCAGATCCTAAGATCGTTCCTACTGTTCTATTTGTGGAAGAAACAAATATCATCTCCTCGTGTTTCTTTTTTTCTTCTATCTTTTTCCTGAATTTCGGGATCAGTTTCGACTCATCTATAGTTTTGTCCAATGCGAAATCATATACCGCCTCAGGATCAAAATGTCTCTTTTCGGCATTTGCATAGGATGGATCTATGATATTGTCCAGGTCTACCATTTCGGCTCTTCCTGTTATCAAATTATCCTTGACCTTTAGACAGTCACATCTGCCTACCATTTCCTCCACAGTTCTAAATCCCATTGATGCCATGAGTTCTCGCATCTCTTCTGCGATAAAATTCATGAAATTCATTACATATTCAGGTTTACCTCTGAACCTTTTTCTAAGGGTCTCATTTTGGGTAGCTACTCCAAATGGACATGTATCCATACTACAGACCCTCATCATCATGCATCCCATAGTAACCAATGGTGCAGTTGCAAATCCATATTCCTCAGCTCCGAGAAGTGCTGCGATCACTACATCTCTTCCACTCATCAGCTTGCCGTCAGTTTCTATTATCACTCGGTCCCTGAGTCCATTTTGGATCAGCGTATGATGTGCCTCAGTCAGCCCCAGCTCCCACGGAAGTCCTGCATTATGAATAGAGCTTGACGGAGCGGCACCGGTTCCTCCATCATATCCTGATATAAGTATGACCTGCGCACCTGCCTTGGCCACACCCGAGGCTATAGTTCCTACTCCTGCCTCAGATACGAGCTTTACTGATATCCTTGCCTTTCTGTTGGCATTTTTAAGGTCATATATCAGCTGTGCCAGATCCTCAATTGAGTATATATCGTGATGAGGTGGTGGTGATATAAGTGACACACCCGGCGTAGAATATCTGGTCTTGGCAATCCAAGGATACACCTTGGTACCGGGTAGATGTCCGCCCTCACCCGGCTTAGCTCCCTGGGCCATCTTAATCTGGATTTCTTTAGCTGATGACAGATATTCCTCTGTTACTCCGAATCTTCCTGATGCTACCTGCTTGATAGCAGAATTTTTCTCTGTATTAAATCGCACAGGATCCTCTCCGCCTTCTCCTGTATTTGACTTACCGCCAAGGCGATTCATAGCTATTGCCATACATTCATGGGCCTCTTTGGATATAGATCCGTAGGACATGGCTCCGGTCTTAAATCTCTTTACGATTTCTGATGCCGGTTCCACCTCATCTATTGGAATAGGCGTATTCTTTGGATCAAAAGTCAGAAGGCCACGCAAAGTATGAGGTGTATTGCCATCCACAAGTGTTGTATATTCTTTAAATCTCTGATAATCACCATTCTGTGTTGACTGTTGAAGGGCTATTATCGTCTCAGGATTATACAGATGATTTTCCTTGTCACTACCACTTCTAAGCTTATGGAATCCTACGCTGTCTAGGGAAGTATTTAGCCCCAGCCCCAGTGGATCAAAGGCATGATCATGTCTATAAACTACTCCCTCAGCGATTTCTTCCAGTCCTATTCCACCCACACGACTCACCGTACCGGTAAAATATTTATCTATAACCTTGGTGCTTAGACCTATTGCTTCAAATATTCTGGCTGACTGATAGGATTGAAGCGTAGATATTCCCATCTTGGCTGCGATTTTAACTATTCCGCCTAAGATTGCCTTGTTATAGTCAGTTATAGCTGTATGATAGTCCTTATCCAGTATTCCGATATCGATCAGCTCTGCTATACACTCATGAGCCAGATATGGATTGATAGCTCTTGCTCCGAATCCCAGCAGACATGCCATCTGATGAACATCTCTAGGTTCGCCGCTCTCTAGGATAATAGATACAGCAGTTCTCTTTTTGGTCCTTACCAGATGCTGCTCTACTGCTGAAACTGCCAGCAGAGACGGAATAGCCACATGGTTCTCATCTACTCCTCTATCCGACAATATAACTATGTTTGTTCCTGATGCATAAGCTCTATCTACACTTATGCACAGCTGGTCCAGGGCCTTTTCTAAAGATGTATTTTTATAATATAAGATTGAAATGACCTTTGTCTTAAATCCAGGCTGATCCAATGACTTGATCTTCATCAGGTCTACCCCAGTCAAAATAGGATCGTTGACCTCCAGGACTCTGCAATTGTCTCCCTTTTCTTCCAATAGGTTACCATCGGAGCCTATATAAACTGTAGTATCTGTAACTACCTTCTCACGAAGTGAATCAATAGGCGGGTTTGTAACCTGGGCAAATAGTTGTTTGAAATAAGAAAACAGTAACTGATGATGCTCCGAAAGAACTGCCAATGGCACATCATGTCCCATGGATGCTGTTGCCTCTACACTGTTTGTTGCCATCGGGAGGATCTGATCCTTGACATCTTCATAGGTATATCCAAAAACCTTGTACAGCTTGTCTCTCATCTCCTGTGTATGTTCAGGTATTTTCTTATTAGGGATCTTTAGTTTGCTCAGATGCAATAGGTACTGATCCAGCCACTCTCCGTAGGGATGTCTGCCAGCGTAATAACTCTTGCACTCTTTATCCGTAATAACTTTCTTTTTTACAGTATCTACAAGCAGTATCCGTCCCGGTTCCAGTCTTGCCTTTTTTACGATATGCTCAGGCTCTATATCCAGTACTCCAACCTCTGATGCCAATATCAGTCTGTTATCATCCGTAATGTAATATCTAGATGGTCGTAATCCATTTCTGTCAAGAGTAGCTCCTACCAAGTCCCCGTCGGAAAAGAGTATAGCTGCAGGTCCGTCCCAGGGTTCCATCATCGTTGCATAATAATGGTAGAAGTTTTTCCTATCCTCTTTCATAAAATTATTATGTTTCCAAGGTTCCGGGATCAGCATCATAAGTGAAAGCGGTAGGTCCATCCCGTTCATATAGAAAAATTCCAATGTATTATCCAGCATAGCAGAGTCTGATCCTGAGTTATCCACTACCGGAAGTATCTTCTGAGAGTTCTCTTTTAGAAATGGTGAACTCATGGTCTCTTCTCTGGCCAGCATTCTGTCTATGTTGCCACGGATAGTATTAATCTCACCATTATGCGCAATCATCCTATATGGATGTGCTCTGTCCCAGCTAGGCGTAGTATTGGTCGAGAAACGTGAATGGACAACTGCAATTGCTGTCTCATACTCTTTTTTCTGTAAATCATCATAAAAGGCTCTCAGCTGATTCACTAGAAACATTCCCTTATATACTATTGTTCTGGATGAAAGTGAGCATATATATGTGTCTTCCGAGCTTTGTTCGAATTCTCGCCTGGTAATATATAGCTTTCTATCAAATTCCAAGCCTTTTTTAACAGATTCAGGTCTTGCCACAAATCCCTGCATTATATATGGCATACAATCTCTGGCCTTATCTCCCAGTATCTCCGGGTGAGTAGGTACTTCTCTCCATCCTGAAAATGTCATGCCATTCTTCTCTGCCATGACTTCAAACATTCTCATAGCAAAGTTTCTCTTTAGTTTATCCTGCGGGAAAAAGAACATTCCGACACCATAATCTCTTTCACTACCTATTTTTATCCCTGAGATTTTGGCTGCTTTTGAAAAGAACGAATGTGATATCTGAAGGAGAATACCTACTCCATCACCGACCTTACCTGTGGCATCTTTTCCTGCACGGTGTTCTAGTTTCTCAACTATTGTAAGGGCATCATCTAATACCTTATAGTCCTTATGTCCGTCGATATTAACTACTGTTCCGATTCCACATGCATCATGCTCTAATACGTCGTTGTATAGCATAGGTGGTTCCTCCTGTATGAATTGTTTCAATTGCTAATTATATAAGCAAAAGGGCGCTTAGAGACCTGTGTCCCTAAGCGCCCTTGCTTAATATAAGTAATATTATACCTAAAAAAAATTGTTGTCAACACAGATTATTTATGAACTGCTACACTCTTTAATATTTAATCAGTATGATTGTTACATTTTTTTACTTTTATTTTTAATCGAAGCTCCAACCAATCCCAAAAACAATGGATGAGGTCTATCAGGACGGCTCTTGAATTCCGGATGGAACTGAACTCCTACATAGAAATCATTGGACTGAAGTTCTACAGTTTCCACAATGTAGTCATCCGGTGATGTACCACTTATCGTCATTCCTGCATTTTCCAAAACGTCTCTATAAGTATTATTGAACTCATATCTATGTCTATGACGTTCGCTTATTTCTTCTCTTCCATAGCAATCTCTTATTCTCGTATTATCTCGTAATTTGCATGGGTATGCTCCGAGTCTGAGCGTTCCACCCATGTTAACATGGCTGTTTTGATCTGGCAGGAAATCAATGACTTTATTCTCAGCACACTCATTGAATTCTCCTGAATCAGCATCCTTGATTCCAGCTACATTTCTGGCGAAATCAATAACCGCGATCTGCATTCCAAGACAGATCCCCAGATATGGCACATTATTCTTTCTGCAATAATCTGCAGTCAGGATCATTCCCTTTATTCCTCTGCTTCCGAATCCACCCGGAAGAACGATCCCATCGCAATTTTTGAGGGCATCAGCTACTGTTTCTTCTGATATATTCTCAGAATCGATCCATTCTATATTGATCTTAACACCATGATAGAATCCTGCATGGCGAAGTGCTTCTGCTACAGATAGATATGCATCGTGGAGTTCTGTATACTTTCCTACCAATCCAATATTAACCACATCAGAGGCCGCATTGACCCTGTCTACCATGTTTATCCATTCGGTAAGTTCAAGAGGACCTGCATCTATTTTGAGTTCACGGCATACGATTTCGGAAAAGTGACTCTTTTCCATCATTAGCGGGACTTCATATAGGTTAGGAATGGTTCTGTTTTCTATTACGCAGTCAGGTCTGACATTGCAAAAAAGTGATATTTTCTTGAAGATGCTTTCTTCTAGTGGTTCGTCGCATCTAAGAACTATAATATCCGGTGTGATACCCATTCCCTGAAGCTCTTTTACGGAGTGCTGGGTAGGCTTGGACTTGTGCTCATTGGAGCCATGAATATATGGAACAAGAGTAACATGAATAAAAAGCGTATCTTCCTTATCTTGTTCCAGGCTTATCTGCCTTATTGCCTCGAGGAATGGCTGGCTCTCGATATCACCGGTTGTTCCTCCGATTTCTGTTATTACTACATCTGCATTGGTTTTTTCGCCAACTTCATATATAAAAGATTTAATCTCATTGGTGATATGGGGAATGACCTGAACCGTTTCTCCTAGATATTCTCCCCTTCTCTCCTTATTAAGTACGTTCCAGTACACTTTTCCGCTGGTGAGATTGGAGTATTTATTCAGATCCTCATCTATGAATCTCTCATAATGTCCCAGATCCAGATCTGTCTCTGTTCCATCCTCAGTTACATAGACTTCTCCATGCTGAAACGGGCTCATGGTTCCCGGGTCAACATTAATATATGGGTCCAACTTTTGGGCTGCTACCTTTAATCCTCTGGCTTTTAATAATCTTCCCAGAGATGCTGCCGTTATTCCCTTGCCAAGACCTGATACTACACCACCTGTTACAAAAATGTGCTTTCTGTTCAAAATCGACCTCCTTTTTTCCTGTATTTACTGTTGCACGTTGTGCATTCTAACTAGTCGTTCTCGAGTATTTCCATACTCAAATCTGATAATAATATCCGCATTTACACAAAAAAAGTGTCTACGGATACGTAAAGGCTTTTATGGTCTTCACTGATCCGCAGACACCATTGTCCGCCCTGTATTTTTATCTTAAAAAGATTAATACCACGGAGATGTATTGTCAAGAATTTTATATGTTCCTAATTTTTAGATTAGTTCTCTTTTTTCTTATCTTCTTTTTTATCAGATTTGTCTCCAGAGCCCCTGTCAAATATCAACGCTCCAATACCCATAGATGCAACTAATATTGAACAAATTACATTAACAATTATTCTTCCCATTTTTTTATCCTCTTTTTCAAAAACAATACAGAATTATTTATCTATTTGATTTATTGAAAAAGAATTCGATCACGTTTGCCATCCTTTCGCCGGATAAACTGGATCAGACGGACCCATAGATAATCTACATTTATAGCATGAGCTGCATGGTAGAATCCCTTCTGAACAGAGAGAACCACAAGTGCCCAAATGGCCGAAATGATAAGCAATAGATACATCTGATCATTATCGGTACTAACTGAATCAGACTGATATCTAAGGGTTATTTTTTTCTCGACATTGGCCTCATTAGAAAATGAATGGGGATTATCTGGACCTATAGATTCATGTCTCACATGGCTCCAACTACCATGTGAGACCACACCCGAATCAATACCTGTACTGATTTCAGGTACTCTGAAAAGAGTTGAAATGACTACTATCATCACAACCATAATTACACTAAATGCAATTTTCCTCAGAGTCTTTTTTTTCATATTTGTATTTTATCATATTTGATAGTTCACTCAATATTTATCAGATGATTTTCAAAAAAATTTATAAGGATTTATGCTTTGATTTCTATATGTTTTGTAAAAACTCCTCGCCCTCTTCTGGGATCTTTGACTCTCTCAGCCAGACTATATTAAACTCATGGCTGAGCTCAAATCCCTTTACATTAAACGTCCCGATATCTGTTCTGTCTTTTATTACAGAATCGTATGTGAAGCTAATCCCGATCTTATCAGATACCAGATCACTTATCATAGCAAAGCTGCTTATCTCGATGCACCGCTTAAACATATCGAGGGAGTGTCCTCTGTTCTGTAATTCTCGTTCCAATATGTCTCTCGTTCCAGAACCATTTTCCCTTATTATAATATCCTCTCCGTATATATCCTTGAATTCCACAGTCTTGCCGGAAAACCGATGATCCTTACTGCATATTCCTGTAAAATTATCTTTTCTAAGCAATCTATATCCATACTTGCTTTTATCGAAGATACCTTCAACTATGGCAAAATCCAGCTTACTTCCCTTCATATCCTCCAAAAGTGCTGCTGTATTATCAATTCTAAGAACTATAGTCTTATTAGGATCACTAAGATACTTTTTCACTGCGTCAAATATTATATAGTCCCCTATTGTCTTTGTAGCTCCCACTCTTATGGTCTTGATATCAGGTTCTAGAAGTTCTTCTCTTAGACAATCATAATTATGTCTAAGCGACAGGATATAATTTTCCAGAATCACCGAAGCCTTGGTCCTTTTGAGCTTTCGGTGATCATATATAAACAATCTGACCTTGAGTTCTTCCTCTAGAGATTGTATCTGCCTCGTAACCGCAGGCTGGGTCAAATTCATCTCTTCAGAGGTTTTCCTATAATTCATTAGCCTGCAAAGGGTTATAAATGTCTCATATCTGGTATCCATATTTTTTCCTTTTTATCATTTTTTATTGATTTCATCAATTTAATTAACTTCATTAACTTTATTAGCTTTATCAATAAGTTTTTTTTATCATATTATAAATATTAATAATTAGATTTTATCGCTATGTAATAATAAAATCAATCTTGCATGTATAAAAAATAAATACTTAAATTCTAGAAAACATTGATCATAATTTATTCCAAAACTTTTTAGTTTTTGGAATAATTATGATCAATCAGAAAGGTAAAATTATGAATATTATTAAAAACGTACGAGAAAAGATTCCAGGTATAATAGTCTGTCTAGCTATTTCGGTTCCAGCATGGCTCCTTGGCCGGAGATTTCCTACTATTGGCGGTCCTGTATTCTCAATTATCTTTGGGATGATCATCACACTTATATGGCAGGAAAAGGGTAGTAAACGATCAGGCATTACATTTACATCAAAATACATACTGCAGGCCGCTGTTGTACTTCTAGGATTCGGGCTGAACCTAAATATAATTCTAACAACCGGAAAACAGTCTCTTCCAATAATATTATGTACTATATCTACGTCACTTATCATTGCATTTTTTTTGCAAAAGGTTATGAAGATTCCAGGCAATACCGCCACACTTATAGGTATTGGTTCGTCTATATGCGGAGGTTCTGCCATTGCTGCAACCGCTCCTGTAATAGATGCTGATGACAATGAGGTTGCCCAATCTATATCTGTAATATTCTTTTTTAATGTATTGGCTGCGATACTCTTTCCTATTTTTGGTCAGGCAATTGGCATGAATACTACTTCTGGAGAAGCCTTTGGTATTTTTGCAGGAACTGCAGTTAATGATACATCTTCTGTAACTGCTGCTGCTTCCACCTGGGACAGTATGTTCTCTCTGGGAACAGCTACTCTTGATAAAGCCGTTACCGTGAAACTCACCAGAACCCTTGCTATTATTCCCATAACCCTTGTTCTGTCATTTATAACAGCCAAAAAAAAGAAGGCCACTGGCGAATCAGGTGAACACACCTTCAAATTTCACCAAGCCTTCCCTATGTTTATTCTCTATTTTATAATAGCCTCTATTATCACAACAATTGCCGTTAATTTCGGTGTAGACAGTTCATTTTTTAATCCTATAAAAGAATTAAGCAAATTTCTTATAATCATGGCAATGAGTGCAATCGGTCTAAACAGTAATATCATTAAGCTTATAAAAACCGGTGGCAAGCCACTCTTACTAGGTGCTGTCTGCTGGATCGGCATAACCGCCGTCAGCCTCATAATGCAATCTGTTATGGGAATATGGTAATTTCGCTAATTCTTAACAGGTAGTACAACGGTTATTGTAGTCCCTACATCTTCCTTGCTTTCAAGCGTCACATCACCATTCATATACTGAACAGCATGTTTCACGATTGACAAGCCGAGACCCGTTCCGCCGCCTTCCTTGGAATGGCTCTTATCTACCCTATAGAACCGTTCGAATATCCTAGGTTGATGTTCAGGAGGGATACCAATTCCGGTGTCCCGAACTACTATTTTGGCACTACCGAAATTACCTGAATTAAAACTAGATGTATTTACCTCTACGCTTCCATTATCTTTGTTGTATTTAATTGCATTATCAACAAGATTATAGACGATTTCATGAAGAAGCTGCTTCGATACATTACATGCCACTTCATCGCCTGTACATTTGACAATCACATTCTTTTTCTCTGCCATTGGCTTTAAAGTCTCGATTTCTTCTTCGATAAAGCTCTTTATAAATACTTCTTCCAAAGGCAGATCTTTTTTCTCATCGAGCGCTGACAGTTGTATGATATCATCTATCAAAGTAACCAGTCTAGATGCTTCCTTACGGATGACTCCCACGAATCTCGTCATATCCTCAGGCTTCACCATGCCATTTTCTATCAGTTCGGCACTTCCCATAATAGAATGAAGCGGTGATTTTAATTCATGAGATACATTTGCTGTAAATTCTCTTCTGTTTCGCTCTGCAAAAGCTTTTTCTGTTATATCAAAAATCAGTATTACTGTACCAATAGGATTCTGATGTGAAGTAATTCTACTGGCGTGAAGCTGATACTCTCTTCCCTGATGCTCCTTAACTCTCTCTGACGGTCCCTTATCCTCTGCCTCATCTATCATTTTGCTGACTTCAACATCTCTGTCCAGGAGAAGGAAATTCTTACCCACAGGATCTTCAGTATAACCATAGAATCTCTTGGCCGCAGGATTGATGGTAACTACTTCATGTTTCTTATTGATAAGTACCATACCTTCATCCATGTTCTGGGTGACGGCATCAAATTCCTTTTCTTTTTCTCTTAATTCCTCTTTCTTCCACTCGATCTCACGTCGACTGTGTTCTATTTTGGTCAAAAGAGGCGCCAATTCATCATAGGTATCACTCTCAAGTGGGCGATCAAGATCCAGATCATTAAGTGGTTTCGCTATCTGCTTTGATACTATTCCTGCCAAAACTAATGATAATATGAATGCAATCATTATCACAGCAGCTATTGACTGAAGCATGCCAAGTATCGTTGTAAGCATGGTCAGTCTGACTGTTGATACACGAAGCACATCCCCCGATGGGAGTTTAATTGCATAGTACAATGTCTGTTCTGTAAAAGTAGCTGAATATCTATGACTCTCTCCAATTCCTGTTTCGAAGGCTTCCTTTATTTCTTTTCTGTCTCCATGATTTTCAAGCTTGGAAGCATCTGTCCATGTATCATAAATAACAGTTCCGTCAGGAGCCACAAGTGTCAGACGTTCACTATCTTTTTTAATCTTTTTTAGATAGGATACCCCAGATTTTTCTACTCCCGTAGATGCCAATACAAGTTCGGACTTTAGCTGTTTTTCCTGAATATTTACGAAATATTCATTTAGAACACCCATTATCAGCACAAGACAAGATAAAAAAACGATAATAGCCACAAAAAATGTCGAACGGAATATTTTAGACCTCATATGTTTTGACCTCCGGACTATATTTCATATTTTCTTGACATAAACCATAGATTTTACAACTTATCGACTTCCAACCTATATCCCACATTTCTTACTGTCTCTATCATTTTTTCGTATGATTTCAACTTGCTTCTAAGCGTCTGGATATGTACATCTACTGTCCTTGACTCTCCTACATAGTCATCTCCCCATACCGATGAAAATAATTGTTCTCTTGTAAAAGCACGTCCCGGATTTTCCATAAATAGTTTTAGAAGTTCATATTCTTTGTACGTGAGCTGAACTCTGTCTCCATCCACATAAGCTGTTCGTTCATCTGTATTTAATTCCAATTTTCCGACCTTAAGCACATGCATGACTTCAGGTGGTGCTACACGACGAAGTACCGCTTTGATCCTGGATACCATCTCCATCATTCCGAAGGGCTTAACCAGATAATCATCTGCACCTAAATCAAGGCACTGGACTTTGTCATACTCTTGTCCCTTGGCTGTTACCATAATGACCGGAATACTACATGTATCCACTTCATTTCTAATTCTTTTCAGTATCTCTATACCATCCACATCGGGCAACATAATATCCAGCATGATCAGTTCAGGTTTTTCTAATTGAAGTGCCTCAAAAAAATCTTCTCCATTGGAAAAACCAATTGCATCAAATCCTGTTGACTTAAGTGTATATATCTCTATTTCACGAATGCTTTTGTCGTCCTCAACGCACCATATCATGGTCAGGCTCCTCCCTTGTGGACTCCTGTTTCTGAGAAAATGACCCATTCAGCTATATTTACAGCATGATCACCGATCTTCTCAAAATATTTCGAGATCATTAGAAGATCAAGGGCATATCCACCATCATCCGGATTGTTTGTAATCATTTCGATCAAAAATGCTTTGACCTTGCAAAACAGATCATCCACTATATCATCCATATCTATTATTTTATTAGCCAGATCAACGTCATGCTTAACGTATGCATCTACTGCTCCGTTAACCATCTTGATCGTTTCCATTGCTTCCTGTCTGATATACTCGCATTCACTTCCGGTACGACCATCCAAGAATCCAATTATCTCTGCGATTTCAGATGCCTGAACACCGATCCTATCCATATCTGTTATCATCTTAAGAGCTGCTGATATCTGTCTAAGATCACTGGCAACCGGCTGCTGCTGCAATAAAAGCTTCAGACATTGTGACTCAATGGCCTTCTCTTTTCCGGCAATTTCTTCCACGAATGGTGCTATATGCTGATGTGCATCTGTATTTCCCTTTGACAGATCCTCAACAGCAGTCAGGATTGTTTCCTCACAAAGTGCACCCATTGTGGTCAGATCAGAGGATAGTCTTGAAAGTTCCTCATCAAATCTACTTCTCATTTTTAACCAAACCTTCCCGTTATATAATCTTCAGTTTTCTTTTCCTTAGGCTTTTCAAAAATCTCTTCCGTATCACCATATTCTATCAGCTCTCCCATCAAGAAGAAAGCTGTGTTATCAGAAATTCTTACTGCTTGTTGCATATTGTGTGTAACAATAACAATCGTATACTCATTTTTCAGATTTAATGCCAGTTCTTCGATCTTTGATGTTGATATAGGATCCAATGCGCTGGTAGGCTCATCCATCAATAGAATGTCAGGATTGACAGCCAGGGCTCTGGCAATACATAGTCTCTGCTGCTGTCCGCCGGATAATCCAAGGGCTGATTTATCCAGTCTGTCCTTGACCTCATCCCATATAGCCGCTCCCTTTAATGCCTTTTCAACTATATCATCGAGCTTGGCTTTTCCATTTATCCCATGAGTTCTCGGACCATATGCCACATTATTATATATACTCATGGGGAATGGATTCGGTTTCTGAAATACCATTCCTATATTTTTTCTCAGCTCATTGACATCAGTATCACTTCCATAGATATCACTTCCGCGGTACTCTATTTTTCCCTCGATATGGACTCCAGGCACCAGGTCATTCATTCTGTTAAGTGTCTTTAGGAATGTGGACTTACCACATCCTGATGGTCCTATAAGTGCTGTGATGCTATGTTCTTCAACATCTACATTGATATTTTTCAGTGCTTGTGTCTTACCATACCACAGGCAGAGATCCTGTGCTGTAATTATCTTATTCATACCGTTCTTTTCTTTCTATAATAATTTGAAACGCCAACAGCTGCAAGATTAATGATAAATGCCAGTATTAAAAGGATAGTAGCGATGGAGAATGCCACCTGGAATTCTCCCTGTTCCTTAGCATACACATACAGAGCAACTGTAAGTGTAGAACCTGAGCTTGATAGTCCGTCTATAAAACCATGAACAGAATGAGCAAATCCTGCAGTAAAAAGAAGTGCTGCCGACTCGCCGATTATCCTACCTACTGTAAGTATACACCCTGTTACAACGCCGTCTACACATCCAGGTAAAACTACTGTCCTTATTACTCTCCATTTCCCGGCTCCCAGTCCAAATGCTCCTTCTCTGTAGCTATTTGGAACAGTTTTCAGAGATTCCTCTGTAGTTCTCATAATAGTTGGAAGGTTCATGATAACTAGTGTCAGAGCTCCAGCTATAAGTGATGTTCTAAATCCAAGGAACTGACAGAAAAACAGCATTCCCACCAGACCATATATTATAGATGGTATTCCTGATAACGTCTCCGCTGCATACTCTATGATCCCTACGATTTTCTTGTTGGAAGCATATTCTGTCAGATATACTGCTGCTCCCACTCCGAGTGGCAGAACTATCAAAAGCGAAGCAATTATCACATATAGCGTATTTAAAATATCAGGAAGTATACCAATAGTACCCTTTAAATAACTAGGTTTTTGTGTAAGAAAGCTAATGCTTAATCCAGGTATGCCTCGATACAGTACATATCCTATCAGTGAAAATGCCAGAATACAGGTTATCCCCACTGAGATGTACATAAGTGTCTTCATGGCACCCTTATATAAACTTCTTTTCATATTAATGTACATCTCCCTTCTTCATAAAAAAGTTCAGTGTTGCATTTATGAGCATAATGAAGAGGAAAAGCACCAATGCTATAGAGAAAAGCGCCTGTCTCTGTAATCCTGCCGAATAAGACATCTCACTTGCAACTGCGGTGGTCAGGAATCTGACACTTTGAAATAGTGAAGGCATTTTGGCTGCATTACCTGATACCATCATAACAGCCATTGCTTCTCCGATAGCTCGTCCAACTCCCAGGACTACTGCAGCTGCTATTCCACTCCTTGCTGCCGGAACAGAAACTCGAAAGTATGTCTCTATCTCATTGGCTCCAAGGGCAAGAGAAGCATCCTCATAATCTCGTGGAACAGCATCTAACGCAGTCATCGACACACTTATGATAGATGGAAGTATCATGATTGAAAGAACTATTATTGCTGCAAACAAGCTGGCTCCATCCGGAATATTAAACAATTTTCTGATTCCCGGCACCAGTACCATCATTCCTACCAGACCATATACAACAGAGGGTATTCCTGCCAACATATTGACTATAAAAGATACGATCTGTCTCATTTTTGATGGAGCTACCTTAGACAGATACACTGCTGTAAAAAATCCAACGGGAACTCCTAAGATTATCGCTCCTGCAGTTCCATATATGCTGGTTAGGATAAAAGGAAGTATTCCATATTTTGGATCCTGTGCTGTTGACGCCCATTTTGTTCCAAACAAAAAATTTATTATTCCGATTTTCCTGATTGCAGGAACGCCTGAGATTATCAGATAAACAGTTATCAAAAAGACACATCCAACAGTTATAAGTCCCAGTATCAGGAAGATACCATGTATGAGATCCTCCATTATTTTCTTCTTATTATTCACCTTTTTCTCCTTCCTTAGGCAGCAGGTACTGCACCCATATCGGAAATGATCTTATTGGCATCCTTTGATGTAATGTAATTAAAAAACGACTGGGCTGTTTTGGACAGTTTGACACCTTTCTTGGTTATCAGCATAAAAGGTCTCTGTACTACATAGCTTCCATCCTTTACCGCCTTTTCACTAGGATCTACACCACCTACCGAAATCTCTTTGACAGAGTCTTTGACAGATGCCATTGAAGCATATCCAACTGCACCGGGATTGCTGGAAACTGTTGTGATAACATCGCCTGTAGATGTTAATTCCTCACGATAATCGCAAGCGCCAGCTGTTTTTGTAATAGACTCAAATCCATCTCTTGTGCCGCTTCCTGCTTCTCTTCCGACTAAAACTATTCGGATATTTTTACCGCCTACTTCTTTCCAGTTTTTAATCTTACCGGTATATATCTTATTGATCTGCTCAAGCGTGAGATTTTTAACTGGATTGGAAGGATTGACAATAATTGAGATTCCATCATAAGCCACCGGTGTCTCAATCAAGCCTTGCTTTTTTTCCTCATCTTTTAGGTCTCTGCTGGATAGTCCGATATCACATCTTCCCTCTGCAACCGCTGCGATTCCAGAACCGGAACCGGTGGGATTATATGAAAAAGAGATACCCGGATTATCGATCTGGTATTTTTCTCCAAGCGCTCCGATTACTTTTTCCATGGATGTAGAACCATCCGTAGAAATAGCGTTCTTTGCCCCTGCACTGCTTCCGCACCCTGTTAGTGTAGCTAAAATAAGGGTCAAGAAAAGCACAGAACATATCGCTTTCTTCATATATAGTGTTCTCCTTTGAATCTACATTTGCATGATATGTGCTTCTCTGTCTATTGCCTATGTCTCTTATATAACAAATATCAAGGCTGTATCATGCATTAAAGTCAGTAAATAACATTTATATAAAATAATGATACTAACTTCATGTAAAATTCATAATCACACTTTTGTAAAGGAATTGTAAAATCTCAGGATCAAAGAGGATGCTTTCCTTGCATCCTCCCTTTATTTAAGCTAATTTTACTTATCTTTTCATCTATATCGCTTTATTAAAATTATGTTTTTTTTAATGTTATTTTTATAATGATGTGTTGATAATATACTCTTTATTTTATGGGAACTGCACCTGCGGATGAGATAACTTCGTTTGCATCTTTTGATGTAGCGTAGTCAAAGAATGCCTGGGATACCTTGGAGAGTTTTTTACCATCTTTTGTAATGAACTCAAATGGACGCTGTATCAGATATGTTCCATCTTTTACAGTTTTCTCGGTAGGTTTAACACCACCTACAGAAAGTGCTTTGACTGTTTTTCCTACTGCTGCCATTGATGCATAGCCTATTGCATTAGGATTGCCCGATACTGTTGTGATAACATCCCCTGTAGCTGTTAGTTCCTGGCGATAGCTGCACTTATTTTCAGTCTTTGTGATAGATTCGAATCCATCTCTGGTTCCGCTTCCTGCTTCTCTTCCGATCAGAACTATCTCGGCATCGTCTCCCCCTACATCCTTCCAATTTTTGATCTGGCCTGTATATATCTTAGCAATCTGATCAACCGTTAGGTTTTTGACAGGATTATCGAGATTAACCACAACAGATATTCCATCGTTAGCCAGTACAGTTTCTTTTAGTCCTTGGCTCTTCTCTTCGTCCTTTAATTTTCTACTTGCAAGACCTATTTCACATCTTCCCTCAGATACCGCTGTTATTCCTGAGCCTGATCCTGTAGGGTTATATGTAACTGTAGTTCCCTTATTATCATTCTGGAATTTTTCTCCTAATGCTCCCATCACCTGTTCCATTGATGTAGACCCATCTGTTGAAACCGTTCCTGTTATACCTGAATTACTACTAACTTTTGAAGCTGCCGAAGCTTTTGCTGCACCGTTGGTCTTTGAACTACTTCCACATCCTACTAGCATTGTCATCGACATTGCAATCGCACAAAAAATACCTACCGCTTTCTTCATGATTTTCTCCTTTTAAACTTACATATTAAGATTACGTTCTCGTTTACTGTTTATCATGTACTTGTGCACTTCATGTACAAAGATCATGATACAGATACTATGTAAAGTCCAAAATCATGGTTTTATAAAGATATTGTAAAAATGGCATTTAATATATTTTTATCCCGAATTGAGATGATAAATATATTAAATGCCATTTTGTTTTTTTATTAAATAAAGTCTATTTCAAGTACTTACAGCAATTCCCCGTATTTTTTTACAAAAGAATTCTTTGCCATAGATGCCACAAAGGAGTAAGCCAGAACTACAACTATTATATATGCGAAGTACAATACGCCCAACTTCTGAGGTCCTGCTCCGAATCCAATAAATACAGCCAAACAGGTACTTGCTGCAATTCCGCAGCCAGTTAATAGATACACGGCCTTAGAAGCATTGCTCTGAATGATCGGAATATGCTTGGTACGAAGAGTATGTATTACCATAGACTGGGTCCACTGAGACTCTACGAACCATCCGGCCTGGAAAAGTGCCGCAAATGCCAGCTGTTTAGTAGGATCAAGAGTAGAATACGATCCATTAAATGCTAATGGACAGATGATAAAGAACATAAACAAGTATGTTGAAATATCAAATATTGAACTTGTAGGTCCGATCCTAAGCATAAACTTCCCAATGGAATTTGCATCCCACTTTCTAGGTACCTTTAGGTAATCCTCATCTACATTGTCGAATGGAAGTGCCAAACATGAAATATCATAGATCAAATTCAATATTAATAACTGTACCGGCATCATCGGTAGAAATGGAAGGAAAATGCTAGCAGCCAGGATAGAAAACATATTACCAAAATTACTGCTTGCTGTGATCTTAATATATTTTATCGTATTGGCATAAGTCCTTCTGCCCTCGATCAGTCCGTTTTCCAGAACATTCAAATCCTTCTCTGTAAGTATAATATCAGCAGATTCCTTGGCTATATCCACTGCACTATCAACTGATATTCCTACATCTGACGCCTTCATAGCTGATGCATCATTAATGCCATCACCCATAAAACCAACTGTGTGATTTCTTCTTAGTACTGATACGATCCTTGTCTTTTGATCAGGACTAAGCTTTGCAAATACATTGATATTCTCTACCTTTTCAGCAAGCTCTTCATCTGACATTTCAGCAATTTCAGAGCCTAAGAGCATTCTGTCAGCATTGATACCAACTTCCTTGCAAACGTGTCTGGATGTAGCATCATTATCTCCGGTAAGTATCTTTACATTGACACCATATTCATGAAGCCTATTAATTGCCTGTGGAGCTGTAGATTTTGGTGGATCAAAGAATGCCAGATATCCTAACAGCACCATATCCTTTTCCATTAATAAGTTTTCTTCATTCTCATCAACGGCTGTTTTGTGTGCAATACCTATTACGCGAAATCCCTTGGCATTATATTCATTGACCTTCTTCATGACGATATTTTTCATATCTTCTGAGAGAGGCGCTATCTCACCTTCGTATTCTGCATAGGCGCATACACCTATCATTTCCTCCACAGCTCCCTTGGTAATGAGCTGTCTCTTGCCCGTCTGATCCTCAACCACAACGCTCATACGACGTCTGTTAAAATCAAATGGTATCTCGTCAACGATCTTATATTTATCACATAAGGGCTTTAATTCGTCTTCGTCAGCATGGCGTATTATAGCTATGTCCATTAGGTTTTTTAAACCAGTTTGAAAATAGCTGTTTAGGAATGCATGCTTTAATACACGTATATCCTCATCACCCGTAATATTGCAGTGAAACTCCAATGCTATATGATCTTCCGTTAATGTTCCTGTTTTATCTGTGCATAGAACATCCATTGCACCCAGGTTCTGAATAGCACTTAGATTTTTTATAATTACTTTTTTGGCTGACATAACAACAGCGCTTTTTGCCAGATTCGCAGATACTATCATCGGAAGCATCTCCGGTGTCAGTCCTACAGCCACAGACAGCGCAAAAAGAAGAGCATTGATCCATCTATTATCCCCTGGTTTAAATACACCATTTATTATGAATACCGTAGGCGCCATTACAAGTATAAACTTAATAAGCATCCATGATACTTTATTGATCCCTATATCAAAGCTGGTATTTTCCTTCTTCTCGCTTAGCTTACCAGCAATTCCTCCAAAAATAGTGTCTTTGCCTGTACATATTACTATAGCTTGGGCCGAACCGCTTACTACGTTAGTTCCCATAAAAGATATATTACAGCACTCTATCGGAGCTGTAACTGATGTATCATCCAATTCTACAAACTTTTCCACCGGGAGACTCTCTCCGGTTAAGCTTGCCTGATTGACGAACAGATTTTTCACCTGTATCATTCTTACATCCGCCGGTATCATATCGCCGGAAGACAGTAATAATCTATCCCCTACAGCCAAATCATCAAAAGAGCATTCCTCCTCTTTCCCGCTTCTTATTACAGTAGCCGTGTTCTTTACCATATCTGATAGTTTCTCTGCTGCTTTTTCTGATTTGTACTCCTGTATAAATGTCATGATTCCACTTATCATAACCATTGATACAACCATAACTACAGTTATGTAATTTTTTTCTCCCACAGGGGGCAAAAGTATATCTGTAAAAAGGGAAATCCCCGCTAATACTAATAATACTATGGTGAACGGGGTCACAAATGATAAGAATAACTTTTTTAAGACGCTATCCTTTTTTTTCTTAGCTATGGCATTAGAGCCGTATTTGATTCTTGATTCTTCTGCTTGTTCTGCACTTAATCCGCTGTCTACTAGTTCGTACTCTTTAAACAGCTCATATCTTTTTAGCTTTGCTGCATCTAGAATTCTAGATGAAGCTTTCATGTTTCCTGTATTTTTCATTGCCATTCTCCTTGCGCATATAAAAATAATGTGCAAAGTTTGTCTGATAAATGGATAAATCCTATGAATCAACACAATCTCTTATACCGCACGTTCCAACTACGCATCTTCTTATAAAGACCAACCTTATCCTGACAAAAAAACACCTGTAGGGCATACAACTGTCCCACAGATGTGAAAATGCACTCCGTTGCCGGTTGTTAAACGGCCCGGCCCTTGCCTCCATCTCGGTAGAGCCTGCTATGTTCGTACTGTTATCTAGCACACCGATAACGATAAATCGGAATGTAATACAGTGCAAAGAAGATACAGTCAGTATGAATATTACCTTCAAAATTGTCAACACAAACATTTTCGGGTAGTATTCCATCGCCTAGTACGTTGACGATTACTCATCTATAAGTTATGCTTAGGTCTGATCACAATATATAAAATATATTATTAAGTAGGAGGGTTTTATATGAAAAACGTTGTTGTTGCAGGTGGCGGTGTACTGGGCAGTCAGATAGCCTTTCAGTCAGCTTACTGTGGATTCGATGTAACTATATGGCTCAGAAGTGAGGGAAGCATCACTCGTACTCAGCCTAAATTGGATCATTTAAGAGATACTTATATAGAAGTAATCGAAAAAATGGATACTCCAGAGGGCAAGACCCCTGAGAATTGGGCTATGGGCATAGCAGACTATGATACTTTTGACAAAGAAGCCTGCCTCGCCAAGGTAGAAAAGGCTTATGCCGGCATCAAGCTGGAACTGGATATGGCCAAGGCTGTTTCTGACGCAGATCTGGTAATTGAATCTATGGCCGAAAAAGAAGATGAAAAAATCGCCTTCTACCAGAAGCTCGCTCCTCTTCTTCCAGAAAAGACCATTCTTGTAACTAATTCTTCAACTATGCTTCCATCAAAATTTGCAAAGTACACAGGTCGCCCTGAGAAGTACTTATCTCTTCATTTTGCCAATTCTATATGGCAGAAAAACACCGCCGAGATAATGGTTCAGGATAAAACTGATACCGCATATTTCGATCAGATCCTGGAATTTGCCAAGGATATCAGAATGATACCCCTTCCTGTTCGTAAGGAAAAATCTGGATATCTGCTTAATTCCATGCTGATCCCTCTTTTATTCTCAGGAATGGATCTGTATGTAAACGGAGTTTCTGATCCGGAAAGCATAGATATAGCATGGGTTCATGGCACAGGCTCGCCTAAGGGTCCCTTCCAGATACTGGATACTGTAGGTCTGACAACTGCATATAACATTGTCCAGATGTATGTCAAGATTCCTTCTTTCCTGGCTCCCTATAATTTCAAAGGTATGTCCAAGATGCTGAAAGAATACATCGACCAGGGCAAGCTCGGAATGTCCTCCGGTGAAGGTTTTTATAAATATAATTAACATAAATATATTTAATTTAAATCAAGTATGATCAATACTAATCAAATAAAATAATTTCTATCAATAAAAAGATACTGCATGGATCGTTTAAATCTATGCAGTATCTTTTTGAATTTATATAACTAGTAACAATCAGTATTTCAATCCATATTTCAATCCATACTCTAAATTGATATCATATACGACTTCATATAATAATAGTAATTATCATTAATTCTCCCTAGAATTAATGTGAGTTCTATGCCATTCACGTTTTCTATCATATAACATTTTATCTGCTTCTCCAATAGCTACATCCACATTCGATTCCGGATGGCGACATACGAAATAGCCGCAGCTGGCTGAAATAAAATATCCCTCTCCCATGCCTTCCGGAACCCTTTTTGCATCTTGAAGCATGATTTCCAGATCCTTGATGACATCCTCAGGATCGATATCCACACCATCGATTACGAAGCAGAATTCATCGCCTGCATACCGAGCAATAAATGCATTATATTTTAATGACATTTTTCTAAGTACCCCAGCAAAACTTCGAAGCGCATTATCTCCCTCGACATGCCCATACATATCATTGACCTGTTTAAATCTATTGATATCCATGATATAAAATATAACAGGCCTTTCCTCTGATGCATTTTTGAGACGTTCATCTAGGAACTTCAGCAATCGTCTCCTATTATTCAGTCCCGTCAGCGAATCATCGTATATCTGCATGCCCTGTACAGTCAGAAATAGCATATTGATAACCATAAACTCATTTAGCACAAATATAGGAGTACCTGGAAGAATCACCTGAACAGCTCCAGGCACAAGTATCAAAAGATACAAAATATACCTCATGTACTTCTTTCTTTGATATTTGGAATGTGATTGAATTGCTTTTCCTATTGCCGCAAGTGTAGGAATAAGAATATAAAAAGAGTCAACTATCCAGGGGATCCATTCTAATGGTCCATGTTTGCATTGTCCTGTTTTATCAATGTAGATAACACATCCTGTAATGATAGAAGACACCTCAAGCACAATCAATGCAACAATTGGAACCTTCATAATTATATTGAAGCTCTTCTTATTCGCCATTTCAGGATGTATCTTGGTTTCTAAATATAGACACCAAAAATAGCATGAAAGTGCGATAAATATATAATCTCCAAGATTACCTATCAGGTTGAGGATAGGTAGAGGATGAATGATCTGATACTTAACTGATGCCCAAAACATATCACTAATGATCAACCCAAAGTATGTATATATAATATACTTCAGCTGTTTTACTTCATGTTCAGAGCCCATACTACTATCCAGCCGCATTAAAATCGTAAGTGAAAACATCAGACAATAGAATTCTGACATAACATACAAAATATATTCAAAATGCATGTCTTCCTCCTCATTTGCAACATATATCATAAATGTGGTAGCAGAGTATTGTATAATAGCATTGTGTCCTTCACAAGCATATTATACATGTTGTTTCGACATTTTTATATTAAAATTTATAACAATACAATTATTAATAGAGTTTCATTAGGTATTGGAAACTCTATTTGATACTGCTTGATCTCTAACTTTAATTTTATAAATAAACTGGATGATAATAGATATAAAAATAAGGAGAATATATGCTTAATCAAATAGACCAGAAACTTCTTCAAAACAGTTTACCCTTCTGGAGCAAACTGTCACCGGATGAGACCGCTCTCCTATATTCCGGTTCCAGATCCATACATTTTTCAAAGGGTCAGTCTCTATATCGCGGTGATATGGAGTGTGCCGGAGTTCTCATCATGAAAAGTGGTAGTATTCGTGTATATATAACATCTGAGGAAGGACGCGAAGTAACTCTTTACATACTGGATTCCGGAGATATATGCATTTTCTCAGCTTCATGTGTGTTGGAATCCATTGATTTTGATGTTTCCATTGATGCGAAGTCCGATTGCGATATTCTTCAGGTCAGTTCCTCAGTCTTTTCCAGTATTTCCTCAAAAAATGTATATGTAGAGCTGTTTTCCTATAAACTGGCTACAGAACGTTTTTCTGATGTTATGTGGGCTATGCAGCAGATTCTGTTCACAAGTTTCGATAAAAGACTAGCCAGATTCCTAATTGAAGAATCAAAGCGCAGTGACTCTCTTGATATTTCCATGACCCATGAGCAAATTGCCAAGTACCTTGGCTCTGCAAGAGAAGTTGTATCCAAAATGTTAAAATATTTCTCTCATGAGGGCTATGTGAGTCTGTCCCGGGGGGGAATCCACATTCTTGATAAGATTGCACTTATTAAGCTGGCACATTGATATTACAAACCGCCGCCTCTTAGCAAAGATTTGCTCGGAGACGACGGCACAAACATGAAGTTGAATTCATTATGTAAATTATATATGCAGTTAAATTTTTACATTGAACTATTATCTAGCAAAAGCAAATTGCAATTTATCAAAACAATATTATACGAACAAATTAACATTGGACTCTTCAGCATCTCCGAGATAAGATGCAACTCCGGCAAACTCTACTCCATCTATCAATTCATCCTTGGTGATTCCCATAATATCCATAGACATAGTGCAAGCTACCAGACGGATCCCGCTTTTCAATGCATGCTGCATCAATGCCTCCAGCGAATCTACATTTTTATCCTTCATTACCTTTTTCATCATGGCCGTTCCCATACCGCCCATATTCATTTTAGATAATTTAAGCTTAGATGTTCCTCTAGGCATCATCATTCCGAACATACTGTCTATAAAGGGCTTCTTCACCTTGACATTTTCTGTTTTTCTAAGAGCATTCAATCCCCAGAAAGTGAAGAACATAGTTACAGGTCTTCCCATAGAGGCAGCACCATTGGCGATGATGAATGATGCCAACACCTTGTCCAGATCACCGCTAAATACTATCAGTGTCTTGCCCTGTGGAAGTTTGACTGAAGTATTTTCTGCACCTTGGCTGTTTTTTATAGCATTATTGCAATCAGATTGTAATCCCTTTTTTATGTAGACAATATTCTCTTTGCCGATGCGCTCTTTTTTGACCAGAGTATTTCCTGTTCTTCTACACCATGATTCGATGTCTGCAGCAAATCCCATATCAGTTGCCGATACTTTTAGGATTTCCGAATCCTTCATCTCACAGATAGCCTCATGAACCTTCATAATTGGGCCGGGACACTGTAATCCACAGCAATCCAAGATCTTCATT
>JAKPAB010000034.1 GCA_029779695.1 Bacillota bacterium
ATTCTGGAGTACAATCCCAGAGCCAATGCAACAGACGATCGTAAAAATTGCATTAATAGCTGCGGTGATCGGGCCTTTATTAGTCGGCATAGGGAAAGTTGTATCGGCAGTTGGCACTATCACATCTGTTCTTGGTGCTTTGATTCCGGTTATTACTGGTGCTGGTGCAGCAGCCGGTGCAGCATCTATACCGCTTCTTCCGGTTATAGCAATTATCGCTGCAATTGTAGCTGCAGTTATTGCCGTCATTGAAATTGTTAAGCATTGGGGAGAAATCAGTTCGTGGTTTAGCGGAGTATGGAGCAGTTTATGCTCAGGACTTCAAAGTGCGTGGACTGCAGTTCAAGGTTTCTTTACACAAACGCTACCGAATTTTTTCTCTGGTATAGGTCAGAGCTGGAGCGCTGGATGGAGCAATTTAAAATCCGGTGCCGAGACTATTTGGAGCGGAATTACTACAAGTGCGTCGACAAATTTTGAAAATGTAAAAGGTGCCATTTCTACAGCTATAACGGGTGCTCAAATGGTGACACAGACAACACTCTCTGCTATGCAATCAGCTTATCAGACAAGCGGAGGAGGAATCCAAGGCGTGGTAGCTGGTTTTTCGGCAGGAATACAAAATATCCATAATATTATGTTTGCAGGCTTAAATACATTAACTGGTGGAAAACTGGGAGAACTCGTATCTACTTTTTCTGCAAAATTTAATGAGATTCAAACCAATGTAGGGAACATTTTCAACGGGCTTATTGGCAATGCAAGATCTTGGGGTGTTGACTTAATCAATAATATCGTCGGAGGAATCAGAGACATGATCGGTTCTGTGAAAGATGCAGTTTCTGATGTAGCAAATACCATTAAATCTTACTTGCATTTCTCAGTTCCAGATAAAGGGCCTCTCACGGACTTCGAAAGCTGGATGCCAGATTTTATGAACGGAATTGCATCAGGCATTAAAGATAATAAAAATGCAGTTTCAAAGCAGGTAGATGACTTGGCCAAAACACTTGATATCAATAATGCTTTGCCGAACATGTCGGCGAGCCTTGATGTAAATGGGACAAATGGAATATCCGGAAATAGTGAAACGGCCGCGATCACTTTAAATCAACCGATACTTTTGGACGGCAAAACGATCACAACAATTGTTTCACAGATTCAATATTCAAATGGTAAAGCATTTCTTAGAAATTTAGGTACTGTATAAGGAGGTAGGTATATGTCAGAGATAATTGACGGAGTAACATATTATACCGTCCGTTTTCTAAATTATGCAGCAACTGACCTTCTAGGTACGGCGAGTGTTGCAAGTGGCGGTGATGCCACCGCCCTTGCGCCAAAACCTGAGACAATTGAAGGAAAGACATTTACTGGATGGAATGTAGATATCACTCATGTAGTTGAAGATATGACGGTTCGACCGGTTTATGAAGATCTTTTAAAAGTGAAATTTTATGGATTCGATAAGACCTCGGTACTTTCTACAGCAATAGTGAAACAAGGCAAGGATGCTATTCCTCCGTCTCCAGAAGTTGTGGCACATTACATATTTATTGGCTGGGATAAGTCCTACCTTAATGTAACTTCAAATCTGGATGTTTATCCCATGTACCGAGCAATATCTACAAACCCCACGCTTCGATTTTATTATGTAAAAGGAGATAAGTCATCAGGTGATTTAATAAAGACCTATCGTGGCGTAAATAGTTGTTCTATAACACAGAAGCTCTCAGGAGAATGTACCATTGATTTTTCCCTGCTTACAAGGAAGCTGGAGGAAGATATCACTACAGGCAGTCGCGTTGAAGTTGAAGGACTTGTTTTTACCATTGTTGATATAAAGAAGAACATTTCTTCTGGAATGTGTTATACGCAAATGACGGGAGAACATGTTTCTTATCTTTTAAATGATGAGGACTACAAAGTTGAGGCTTTTGATATGATGGATACTCCAAGAGCCATCCTCACAACATTACTTTCAGATACACCGCTTTCTGTAGGGCAGATTGATGTTGCGGATACAATGACATTAAGGGTAAACACAGGAGCTACCAGACGTGCCTGTGTAATGCAACTAATCGCACAGGCCGGTTGTGAAATTGAGTACTACGGATATACTATTGGCCTCAGAAAACATCTCGGAAATAAAGCCCCCATTGATCTGATAAAAAATGCCAATCTCCAGGACATTAGTTACTCCTATAGTTCCAATGATCAAATAACGAACTACACCCTAAGTATTTATAACAAAGGCTCTCTTTCGCTTGGAGATGAACTTAATCTTTGTTTTTCGCCAATGCACATAAATCAGCAAAGCCGGATTGTTGGAATAAGCTGGAATCCATTCAATTATAAAGAAGTCAGCATCACCGTGGGGCAGTATATTCCAACATTAAATGAGTCCTTATATCAGACGATTAATACTGTTTCTGATATCACTCAGAAAAGTGCAAAGTACACTGTAGAATTTGGAGAACTGATAGGAAATGGCAGCTTTTACTTTACCAGGGCATATAATGACAGGCCTTACTATCAGATAACTACAAATGATGGAACGAAAGGTACAATAACACTTACCAGAAAAGATGGTAGCGCATTTTCGAGTTATGTTGGGGCATCACTTTCTGGAGTAAATAGTACCACTGTGACGCTATTGGTATTTTACTGTACGGTTCCAGATGAGGAGTAGATATGACATTTGACGGTGATAAGTATAAAACTGCTTCTGATAAAGCGATTTCATTTATCAAAAGGCAGCTTGATGTTAATAATTTCAAATTCAGCGTATCTTTTGATCAGGCATACTCAGATTTCTATAGTGGAGATGTCATCAGTGGCACAGTAATTGGGCTAAATCCGGATGAAGATCAGGTCTTTCCAAAATACATCAACGTGGACATCTACTATGACTATTTTTATAAAGGAAAAGTGCATGGAACGTGGCATGGTATATCCGATTATCAAAATTATGCTGTAAATGTTTATGTAATAAGAGACGCAAATTACAAAGTGATCTCATGCCCATTAAAAGCAGATGGTACCTGGGAATCCACAATGGATTATAAAGAGATCTATACCATAAAGGATAAAGGCGGCGGTTCCCATACAGAGATATCGGAATATACACTGGATGTGGATGTTGGAGAAGGAGTGAAGACTTTCTGTTTAGGTAAAAACCTTACAGATGTGTGGGAAACACTTACACACACATCTGTTCTTACAACCATGCGCCATGTATATAATGCGCCAGATGAA
>JAKPAB010000035.1 GCA_029779695.1 Bacillota bacterium
CATGAAGATAAAAATAATCATAGAGAATAATCCTTCCCCGTCAGACAAAGACCTTCTTTCAGAACATGGCTTTTCTGCTTGGATAGGATGTGGTGGAAAATGTTATATGATGGATGTCGGCGCTACGGGCAAATGGTCTGAGAATGCATTGAAGATAGGCGTGAATGTGGCAGATGTAGATTATCTTATTCTTTCGCACGGACATATTGACCATACAGGAGGCCTTTCCACCTTTCTTCGTCTGAATACGAAAGCCAAAGTAATCGCATCTTCTAAGATAGACAACTATAGTTATTCCTCTTATAGACATATTGGAAAACCGCATGATTTGACACCCGACAAAGAGACCTTATCGAAATATCGTTCCCGAATATCATATATAGACAGTGACGATGATATTACAGATAACATGAAACTTGTCTATAATTCTGTATCAAGATACGCAGTGCCTTACGGCAATCAGTTTCTGAAGGTTTGCGGTGTGGATCAGAAGGAACATCAATATATGGCCGACGATGAGATTTCGTTGGCACTAACCACAGAGAAAGGACTTGTCATCATTTCATCGTGTTCACATTGTGGCATACTGAATATTATCGAATCATGCTGTAAGTCGACGGGTATACATCAAGTGGCAGCATATATAGGGGGACTGCATTTGATTGATAATCAAGGAGCAGCAGGAGATGATATCAAAGGAATTGCTGATGTGATACGGTCGAAATATCCTGATATGAAGTTATATGCCGGTCATTGCACAGGGAGTAGTGCGATAGAAATACTCTCGTCGGAACTAGGAAACCAACTGGAAACTTTGTATAGCGGAAAGGAGATTGAAATATCCTCAGCCACTGGACAGATATTTTAAATACTTATATTATCTTTTCAAATAAATAGAAGATCCCTTTTCTCCATTCAGCAATTCCAACATTTTTATATCCCAGTTTTTCATACATCTTTAATGAAAACGGGTTTTCAGAGAATGCATCTAATCTAATCGAACTGATACCATTTTCTTTTAAGGAATGTTCTATTATCATCATTGCTTGGTATCCGATCTTGTGATTTTGGTATTCAGGATGAATACATAATCTGTGAACTACTGCATAATTGTCGTCCTCAAAAATCCCATTGATGTATTGTTCATCCGTTTCCCTATTAATTACAACAGCACCAAGCAGTATCTCGCCATTTGTTATTTTATAAAGTTGTTGTTTCTCTATATCATTTTTTAATAAAAGGCTATCGGGATAAATCTCATCCCACTGATTAATGCCAATGCCATCCATTTTGTTGATAGCATCTTTGTACATTCTTACGATATTGTCCCAATCTCTTATTTCCGCTTTCTTTATTTCCATTGCACAACTTATTAATACATTTCCTATTGCAAAAATAAAAAATATAATATGATCAACCATAAGATTATTCGTTTTTTATATAAAACAATGTTTTAGTAAGCAATTATCTTTTATCATTCAAAATGATTTTGAGAGCCTTATTCCAGAGGCTTGGCAAAAATTCTTGTAAAGTGTCTGCAGCACCGTTGTAGACACTCTAGAGTTGATTTAATTAATTGTCTAGAACGATGGATCGTGAGATTCATCCCCTTTTTTTGGTGTTGACTATATGACATAGGCTGTTAGTTGATGAATAGGGCACCTTAGTTGATTATTTTTGGAATCTATAACATATTATCATACATTTGTTGTCGATAAATAAATAATATTATTAGATAGATAAACAAAAAAGTTCAACAATAAATTAAATTATCATGAAGAAATTTACTATTCTAACATTCACTATCCTTTGTGTAACAGCAACTCATACATTCGCTCAGGGTCCAAGCGGCGGTGGTGGTAGTAGTAGTTCATCGGTGGCTTATTCCAGCGGTGCAACACTGACAATTAAAAGTGATTCTACTTATACCGGACAGGAATATAGCCAGACAAATTCAGACTATAATGTGGTGAAGGATACATGTGCTACTGCTACATTGACCAACTGTACACTGACTAAGACGGGGGCGACTTCCTCATCTGGTGATAACAGTAGTTTCTATGGTATAAATGCCGCTGTTTATGTATCAAAGGCAGGTGTACTTACAATGAAAGGCGGCACTATCACAACTAATGCTGATGGTGCAAATT
>JAKPAB010000050.1 GCA_029779695.1 Bacillota bacterium
ACTGCTCCGGAAATGGGTCCGGCTTAATCGTATCCAAAATTGGACTAATGACTTCTGACAAATCTGCCGTATCTTGAAGAGAAATCCCCCCCTCTTTATCGACAAAAATGGATAAAACGTAGTCACCGCCCATCTTACCATATTCCACATCTACCAACTCATACGGAGCTTGAATTGCGGGGGTAATTGCTGCTGTGACCATATCAATAATTGATGACATAAACACCTCCTATTTCTGCAGTAGGTAGAAATAGGTTTCCAAATAATCATCTCTACCATTGGATAACCATATTCCTTGTTTACCACACCCTATACACACAAAACACCTTCTATTTACATGTAGAAATCAGTGTATAGGGAAAGGGTTGACTGATGCCAACCCCCCTTCTCATTATTAACTCTTATCATTTTAACATATCTCTCATTACTTGTAAAGGAAAACGATGGAAATGAACTAATCTGCTATTCATTTTTACTCCTCAAAATCTTTTCTTTCTTTATATTCTCTTCATATCCTCTCCCATTGCAGATACTACCTGTGCATGAAGTCCATCCATTCTATAATTTAGCCCATCATATTCTTCAAAATTTACTTTCCGCTTTTGGATAAATGAACTGGTCGAAACATAGGTAAACAAAATCAAACCGAGCAAAACAGGTATCGCTAAAATCAGTGCTACAAGAAGTGGCTTAATTTGTAAAGCATCAGCTACTAGTTTCACATCCCCATCGACATTAGAAATACGATGACCAGGAACCAGCAGTCGGTGAGCATTAATTCCATAAGGAGTACAAGTTACCAACGTACAATAATCCTCATCATTCACCATCGCCAAATCGGTTAAATTTGTCGGAAAAACAACTCTTATTTGATAAACCTCATATGTCAAGGTCTCATTTATAATAAAATGAAACAAAAACAGTACATCTGTGGTATAATGTACTTATGGCATATTCATTAGATTTTCGTAAAAAAGTTCTCGCATACTATGAGAAAACTAGCAGTATTACTGAAGCATCTGTTGTTTTCGATATTTCACGCAACACCATCTATCAATGGCTAAAATTAAAGGAGACTACAGGCGAGCTTCATCACCAAGTTAAGGGAACCAAACCGAGAAAAGTTGATAGAGAAAAA
>JAKPAB010000058.1 GCA_029779695.1 Bacillota bacterium
ATACGTTTGGTACTACTATCACACTTCACGTCAATGAAGATGTTTTGGAATTCTGTAATGAATACAGAGTCAGAGAAATAATCGAGAAATACTGCTCTTTTATGCCTTATGAGATATACCTGGAAAATAAAAGTGCTGAGCCAAAGTATGAAACTATCGATCCTAATGATAAAAAAGATACCGATACAGTTATTGAGACCATTCATGAAGAGGCAAAAACAGAGGAAAAAACCAAAGACGACGGAACCAAAGAATTCGTCGAGACTTCTCCTGCCAAGGACAAACTTAAGATCCTAAAGAGACCGGTTCCTGTCAATGACACTAACCCTCTATGGACGAAAAATCCCAGTGAGTGTACTGAAGAAGAATATAAAGAATTCTACCGTAAGGTCTTCCATGATTATAAAGAGCCTTTGTTCTGGATCCATCTGAATATGGATTATCCTTTTAGATTAAAGGGAATATTATACTTCCCCAAGATCAACACTCAGTATGAATCTATTGAAGGTACGATCAAACTGTATAATAATCAGGTATTTATAGCAGACAATATAAAAGAGGTCATTCCTGAATTTCTGATGCTGTTAAAAGGAGTTATCGATTGTCCTGATCTGCCTCTTAATGTTTCTAGAAGTGCCCTTCAAAATGACGGATTTGTAAATAAAATATCTGAGTACATAACCAAAAAGGTTGCTGATAAGCTCACTGGACTATGTAAGACAGATCATGAGAATTACGAGAAATATTGGGATGATATCAGCCCCTTCATAAAATACGGATGTCTAAAAGACAATAAGTTCTGTGATAAGATGAACGACTATATCCTATTTAAGGATATTAACGAAAACTACATCACTCTTCCTGATCTTTTGAAAAAAGAAGAAGAAAAGAAAAACGAAAAAGAGAATGGAAAAGAAAATGAGAATGAAAATTCAGATGACTCTCAGACTTCTGAATCCGATGCCAATGCCGAAGATTCTGACAAGGCTGATGACAGTTCATCTGAAAAAGCAAATGAAAATGCAGACGATGAAAAAGACACCAGAAAGCCTGTATATTATGTAACGGATCTAAACCAGCAGAGCCAATATGTCATGCTGTTTAAAGAGCAGGATAAGGATGCTGTTATCTTGGATCAGGTTATTGATACATCATTTATATCACAGCTCGAACAACGTAATCCTAGCTATAAGTTCATGCGTATTGATGCCGAAGTAACTGACGAGCTGTTTGAAGAAGCCTCTAATGAAGATCTAAAGCAGGATACTGATGATCTCACCAAGCTCTTTAGGAAATCTCTTGGCAATGATAACCTTACTGTTAAGGTCCAGCGTTTCAAGAATAAAGATCTGGCATCGATGATAAATGTATCTGAGGAAAGTCGTCGTATCAATGATATGATGAAGATGTATGGTATGAACGGAATGGATATGGGATCAATGCCGGTTGATACTACTCTTGTCCTTAATGACGATCATGATCTCGTTAAGTTTCTATTACAGCACCCTGATAGCACGCATATCGATGATTTTTGCAAGCAGTTATATGATCTTGCAATGATCTCAAATCAGCCTCTTTCACCGGATGCAATGTCAAAGTTCATTAACAGAAGTAACCGAATCATGATGGAACTTGCTAAATAATAAATCTGTATAATAAATCATTAATCATAAAAGGATCCGAAAATGATTTTTCATTTTCGGATCCTTTTTGTTTACAAAACTATATATTACAGATCGATTGATCCCTGATAATCTCCGTTAGCAACATAATAAGCCTTGTGCTCCTCTGGCTTGATATATATGCGTATATCCTTAAGCGCTTTCTTGGAATTTGCATGATAATCGGCAATTGCATTCTCAGATATCTTATCAATCTCATAGCTATCGCCCTGGAACTGAACAAGTGCTGATTTTTTAACTGTATTGGTTACTGACTCAACCTTAGCTGTTGCCTTGGCAACAGTCTTTTTTAAATTTTCTGATGCATTATTAGTTGCAACTGAAGCATTCTTGGTTGCATTCTTGGTTGCTGCTGAAGCCTTCTTGGTAACATTTTTTGTCTTGTCTGCTGCTGTCTTTGTAGCTGTTTTGACCTTCTCTACTACTTCTTTAGATGCCTGTTTTGCCTTATCTGCAGTTTCTGCAGAGTTCTTCGTTGCTGCTGTCACTTCTGCCGTTACTTCCTCTGCTACTTTGCTAGCCTTCTTCTCAAGCTCAGCTGAAGCCTTCTTAAATCCAGCTACAAATTCTTCCTTACTTGGTCCATTTTTCTTTGCTGCCATAATATCTTTTTCCTCCTGATTATCACCTGTATTTACTTAACATTGATAAATTAATTTTATTATAAACTAATGATATTCAATTATCTATGTGAATTTTCACAATTTTGCATCGAAAATGCAACTAATATTTAAATAATTGCTTATAAATGAATAGTAAATGATGTTTTCAGATTTTTTGCCTGTTTTTCAAACAACTTAACGTTATTCTGTTCTGACTGCCCAGCGAAGTTTGGTTGACTTGGCCCTAGGATTAACAAAGCACTCTTCCTTGCCTGGTCGAATAGCATCCTTGGATACATCACTGTATATTTCATTTTTGAGATTTGCTTTAAAGGATTTTTTTACCAACCTGTCTTCTCCTGAATGGAAAGTAAGAATGGCAGCCCTACCGCCCGGTGCCAGTATACCAGGAAGTTTCTGAAGGAATGCATACAAGACCTCAAACTCACTGTTAACATCAATCCTAAGAGCCTGAAAACATCTCTGACAGGATTTTTTAATTGCTTCCTTTCTGTCTGTTTCAGGCAGAAATTGAAGAGCTTCTGAAATAGTATCACGATATTCAAATGTGGTCTCTATCTTTTCGCCCTTTCTTCTCTTTGCAATTATCTTCGCAGCAATTTTATCAGCATAAGGCTCATCCGAATTTTCTATAAACATTCCTATAAGCTCTTCCTCTGTAAGTTCATTGATCCTATCTCTTGCACTTACACCCACTTCAGGATTCATCCTGAGATCAAGTGGTCCGTTTGTCTTATACGAGAATCCTCTGGATGGATCGTCTAATTGCATTGATGATACTCCAAGGTCAGCCAGAACGAAATCAAACTTGCCGACTTCATTGGACAGAACATCTATGTCCGCAAAATTCATGAGTCTTACTGTTAATATATTCTCATCAAATCCTGCTTCTTTTAATCTTGCCTTTGTTTTTTCGGATTCCAACGGATCTACATCTAATGCATAAATATGGCCATTTCCCTGAAGCTTTTCCAGCATCTTTTTGGTATGTCCACCATAACCTAATGTAGCATCGAGTCCCATCATCCCAGGCTGAATATTCAGTACATCCAGAATCTCATTGACCATTATGGAAATATGCATACCTGCCGGTGTGCTTCCCTTTGATATAACCTTTTCAATTGTAGAGACATACTTCTCGGGCTGTCTCTCTTTATATTTTTCCTCAAATCTCTTAGGATGAGTTCCTGAATAATGC
>JAKPAB010000156.1 GCA_029779695.1 Bacillota bacterium
GAGATTTCGCGGGTAGTGATACCCTTTTTGTAAAGCTGGATGATAGTTGTTTCCAGTTCGTTAGAGTTTCTCTGATAAGAAGGAATGGTGTGCTGCTTAAATAACCCTTCGCGGTCTCTTGGAATCTTTAAATTAAGTGTTCCAAAACGTGATTGGTACGTTCTGTCATAGAAACCATTGCGAGAGTCTCCGGAATTCCTACCGGAATAATCATATTTCTCGTAATTGAGGAACGCAGTAAGCTCGGTTGATAGCACTTCGTTTACAGCGTTTTCAAGTTCAGAACGAAAAACTTCATCAATAGATTCATTATTAAGTAGAGCAGACATTAAATTTGTGCTAACATTAGCCATAGGAACGGATTTCACTCCTTTAAGTTTTTTTGTTTGGTCACTTAAAATCTTAAAAGAAGTTCGTTCCTTTTTCTATGACTAATTCTATTTACACAAGATATTTTACGCTATCTGCTTTTCACATAGTTTGATCACGATATCCAATTGTTTTTTCATGATCTTATCTCTGGTTTCCAGGCCGAATCTCTCCTGATATTTTCCCGCACCAAGTAGAAAAGCCTCATCCATTCCCACATGTATGTTACGAGTGCTAAATTCTGATGAGATTGTGGCAAGCAAATGATCCAGAAGCTCTTCTGTTCTTTTGTCTCCCACTAGTAGGATATCTTCTGCATCCATATGTCTCTGATATTCTTCGTATATTGCCAGCTGATTATAGTGAGCCAGGGTCTGAACAAAGGGTCGAATTTCTATGCCAAGCTTAGAAGCATATTCATCCATGTCCTGAATCTCAGCTTTGTAATAGGCTCCCCTCATATATCCGAAATATGGCTCATTCTGTATCTCTATAGTATCTTCCATGTATAAACCTACATATGAGTAACCCATTATTCCGCATAGAAATATTATATCCTTAATGGTTGATACCTTTGGTACTGCATTTCTGGATGCATCGATCATGACACCAAAATCTGTAAATTGACATTCTCCTCTTAGATATCTGAAGTTTTTCCCTGATATGTTTTTTTCTGCTTTTTAGCTAAATCATTGTTTGTCTTAAAATCATCTATATCTATAACGGCAATTTTAATAATAGCCCTAAGTAGCGAAGGAATCCTGTCATAGCATATTGTAACCGTACTATCATCTGATATTTCTATAGAATAGCCCTTTATGACACTACTTTTTTCTATGCGTAATTTTATGCCTTGCTCAGGATCGTCTAATTCTCCATTATAAAACAACTCTCTGTATCTTCTCTTAAACTCCTGAATAGCATATTCAGCTTCATTTTCCCCTTTATCTATATAAGTATTTATAGAAGTATCTATAGAAGTTATACATATCCGATTCATAATAAATGTCCTCTTATCAAAACACATTTTACAGATAGAGTCTTTTTATCCAAAAGAACCAGATCTGCTTTTTTGCCTTTGGTGATACTTCCCAGTTCATCATAGAGTCCCATTGCCTTGGCCGGGTTCATTGTTGCACACCTAACGGCATCAGTAAGTGGAATACCCATATCTATTACTGCTGTTCTCATACACTTCATTAGATTAGTCACTGACCCTGCGATTGTCCCATCATGAAGAGTTGCCAGCTTACCTCTAACTGTAACCGGCTGACCTCCCAACTGATATTCTCCATCCTCTAACCCGGCAGCTTCCATGGTATCGCTTATAAATATCAGGCGCTTTGGTCCAAAGAGTTTAAATGACATCCTGACCATAACAGGAGTTATATGAACATTGTCACAAATTATCTCCGCTGTTATATCTTCTCTGTCAGCGGCCGCCGCAATAGGGCCCGGATTCCTATGATGCAGTCCAGGCATAGCATTAAAGAGATGTGTCATATGTCTGGCTCCATTTTCAAATGCATCTACTGCTGTTTCGTAATCTGCCGTAGTATGTGCAATAGATATCCTAGTTTCATGCGACGCTTTTTTTATGAAATCCATAGCTCCATCTGTCTCCGGAGCTATATCCACCAGCTTGACCTTATTACCGCAAGCGCTGTTTATCCTCTGAAACATCTCATAGTCCGGCTTATGAATATACTGTGGATTCTGGGCTCCGCACTTCTCTATCGATACAAATGGGCCTTCCATATTAATTCCGTATAACGTAGCAAATCTCCCATTCTGACCCATGAAATCTTTGGCTGTTTCTGCGGTTTTTATCAACCGGTCCTCATCATAAGTCATGGTTGCTGGAATTATGGATGTTACTCCCTGAGATGCCTCGTATTCGGCAATCTTTCTAACAGATTCAATATCTCCATCACAGAAATCCACACCCATACATCCATGAAAATGTATATCTATAAGTCCTGGAATTGCATAGCATTCCGTGGCATCTATAAATTCTTCATCTTTATTTTTATTTCTATTTATATCTACATTTTTGTTTTTATTATTAATTTTGTTTTCGACAGCCAGATCTACAGGCGATTGCTCTCTTATATCTGTAAAAGTATCGTCTGTTATTTCTATTGTTTTATCTTCAAAAACTGCATTTTCCGTATAAACGGAAGCACCTCTTATTACCATATTAAACCTCCATTTTGTAATTGTATCACACCCTTTATGTCCCAAGTATACTTACCTCACTACATCCGCCACAATCTTTTTAGTCGTTTTTGAATTAATTTTCTTATTTTTACTAATGTAGTAGGTTATCCTGAATTGTTTTTCTAAATAGGTTGGTTTTATTGACTGTCAAAAGACTTCTTGCTTATATTCATGTATGAGCAAGCACTCTTGCTATCTGATAATGACATGTGCATTTCACATTGCTTTATCTGTTTAAATTTTAAATCGGAGGTATTAAATGAAAGTATATATTGAAAAGGATTACGATTCCATGAGCAGACGAGCTGCCAATATTATCTCAGCCCTTCTCATTCTGAAGCCTGAAAGTGTTCTGGGACTGGCAACAGGTTCATCCCCTATCGGGACATATAAGAAGCTGGTTGAATGGTGTGGCAAAAACGACCTGACATTCAGACATGCCAAAACTGTAAATCTAGACGAGTATGTAGGACTTTCAAATGACGATCCACAGAGTTATCACTATTTTATGAAGGAAAATCTGTTTTCAAAAGTAGATATAGATATTCATAATACATATCTGTTAAACGGATTAGCTACAGATCAGGAAAAAGAATGCCGTGAATATGATGCCCTTATTGAGTCCCTTGGTGGTAATGATATGCAGCTTCTAGGTATCGGAAGAAATGGTCATATTGGTTTTAATGAACCCAGCGATGTTTTTGAAAAAGATACACATATTGTAAGTCTGACAGAAAGTACTATACAGGCTAATTCCAGGCTTTTTCCAAATATAGATCTAGTTCCGACCAAGGCTCTTTCTATGGGAATCGGTACTATCATGAAGGCCAAAAGAATCCTTCTGGTAGCTTCCGGAGAGGACAAGGCAGATGCCATCAAAAATACTGTCAATGGTCCTGTCACTCCTAGGGTTCAGGCTTCTATTCTACAGCTTCATCCTGATGTTACTATTGTATGTGATGAGGAAGCTGCTTCTAAGCTATAATGAAAATATATTATAAATTTCTATCATGATTTTGTGTTTTATTTATCCTTGGGTGGTAGTATAATATCGATTTGGGAAAATCACTTCTTACTGATATAATTCTTAAATAGTTTAATCAGAATTAGAATCGCTTTGCAAAAAACATTATATTTTTTTCATTTTGTAACCAAAAATACTTAGACTCACAGGAGAATATTATGACGTCTGAAAACACAGATGAGATCATGAACAGAAGTTTTAACAAGATTATCACCCCCCCGGTACTTATAAGTATCGCAGGTGGAACCGGTTCCGGCAAATCAACTTTTACCAATCGATTAAAAGATCTATTCGGAGATCAAATCAGCGTTTTGTATTATGACAACTACTACAGGACATATAGCGACTTAACCCTTGAAGAAAGAAAAAAGATCAATTTTGATCATCCCGATGTTTTTGAAACAGATTACCTTTTGGATCATCTCAGAAAACTTAAAAGTGGTCATGAAATCGAATGCCCTGTTTACGATTATACATTGTATACCCGTTCATCGGATGTAGTTAAAATAAAGCCCAGCAAGGTTATTATTCTCGAAGGAATCCTGGTCCTTGCCGACAAGCGTATCCGCGATATGTCGGACATAAAGGTCTTTGTTGAAGCTGACGCTGATGAAAGAATCCTTCGTCGTGCTATTCGTGACGTCAAGGAAAGAGGTCGTGATCTAGAGGGAATCGCCAAGCAATACCTTACTACCGTAAAGCCCATGCATTACAGATTTGTAGAGCCCACCAAGGCCTTTGCTGATATCGTAATAAACAGTGGTATGAATGATGTGGCACTTGATATTATGGCCAGCAAAATATCTACTCTTTTGTGCGAAGAAGAGGAAGTCCATAAGTTCTAACATCATGTACATATAAGCGCTTATATCATAGGCGCTTATTTTTTATTTATTTCATCATTAAATTACACAACTCGGTTTCCATATATGCGTTATGACCAGCAGTCATTTTTGCCCTATTTACGGCATTTCTTGTACTTTTGCAAAAGCATCTTTCTAACTTATTGACTTTAGAAATTTTTATTGTTAAATTGTTAACGTCATATGACTGACGGATGATAATCAGGAGATTACCTGAGTGAAATATGACTACGTTTTATTTTTAAATTAAAACGTGAACGCCGACCGTCTGGGCATTACATATTTTATTATGATGCGATACTCTGGCGGTAAAATTTTGGGAATTTCAATTGTTAGCCTTAGCTTACATTTGAATTGTTAAAATTATTCAATGCACTATTTCAACTGTTGTGAACCATTTTTTACTATCCCGAGTATTCGGAAGGAGAACAGATGAGCGAAACACATTTCAACCAATGGGACGGATTTTCCGGCCACCAGTGGAAAGAAGTCATCGATTTAAG
>JAKPAB010000072.1 GCA_029779695.1 Bacillota bacterium
ACCAAGATTCCCTGGTTCAAATTGTTTTGAAGAAAGATAAGTTGAACTTAAGTCTGTTCAATAAGGAGACTAACACTTATTCAACTAGATTATTCCCAATCGATTTAGATAAGTACAACTACAACTGGTATGAAGGTCAATTAACTCGAAAGAAAGTTGCAAGGTTATCACTTAGTCCATACGTTTATGGCAAATATAGACCTTTCAATAATCTATTCGATATGGGAGCTGGTCTTTCAATCAAGACTAAGAGATTTAATTACAAATTCGGAGTCAATACCTTTTACTATCCGAAGGTAAAATCTGGGATAGGTACTGACATCGAATTTCAAATAATATATAACTTTTAGATATGGCAAAGACTATCTCAGAAACTAGAACTACTTTAACTCGAGAAGAGCTATCAAACCTATCCCGAGTTTCTAGTGATGTTTTCTTTTTTAGCCTTTTTTGCTATGTGATACATCCAGTAAGAGGAAAGGTAAGATTTGATTTATACCCATTTCAGAAATCAGTTCTCTACAATTTCATTGCCCAACGATTCAATATCATTCTCAAGTTCCGTCAGGCAGGAATTACAGAACTTATTTCAATGTACTGTCTTTGGTTGGCGATGTACCATCCCAACAAAAAGATAAACATTATCTCTATCAAAGACACAACTGCTAAGAAGGTGCTTAAGAAGATTAAGTTCATGTACAAGAATCTTCCATGGTACCTTCAAACTCCCATAATCAATGGTAGAGCTGGAGAATACGGTTCTGCTTCCATGATAGAATTTGATAATGGGTCATTTATTGAATCAATTCCGACATCATCCGAAGCCGGTCGTTCGGAATCCCTTTCTCTTCTGGTAATTGACGAGGCAGCAGTAGTAAGATGGGCTGCTCAAATTTGGGCTGCTGCATTCCCTACTCTTTCCACTGGTGGAGCTGCCATCGTCAATTCCACTCCCTATGGAGTTGGTAATTTCTATCACTCAACTTGGGTAGATGCCATTGCAGGAGGTAATCCTTTTAACCCAATTCGATTATACTGGCAAATGCACCCAGAACGAGATATCAATTGGTATAACCAAATGTCTTCTGCTTTGGGAGCAAAACGAACTGCACAAGAAATTGATGGTGACTTCTTATCATCTGGTAATACAGTCTTCGACTTAGCAGATATTAAAGCTATCGAAGACAGCCTTAGTGATTACCCAGTTATTAAGAAGAGATTTAATGGTCAATACCGACAATTCTGTGAACCCGAATCAGATAAAGAATATTTCATTGGTGCAGACGTTTCAACTGGTAGAGCTTCTGACTACTCTTCATTTACTTGTATGGATAAGCTAGGAGAAGAACAAGTAGTATATAAGGGAAGAATGGCAGTGGGAGCTTATGCTAAGTTACTTGGTGATACTGGGAAGTTGTTTAACTGGGCAGTAATAGCTCCAGAATCCAATGACGTTGGTTTATCAGTAACTTCTAAGCTTCAAGACGAAGGCTACCCTAACCTTTACTACTACCAGAAGATGCTAAAGAAAAAAGGTAAAAGTAGACCTGAAATGGATAAATCCCCTGGTTGGTTAACCACCCAAAAGAATCGTTCAGTGATAATAGAAAACTTGGAAGAAGATATTCGATTAGATCACGTAATCATTAAGGACCCATTCTTTGTACAAGAAGCTTATACCTTCATTTATGATGGTTTAGGTAGACCTGTTGCAATGGGTAAACATAGGGCTAACAATTCAGCTGTAGATGTAGACCTTGAAGGAGATGTATATGCCGATGATGATATCTTTGGAAAAGCAATATGTAATCACATAAGGAAAGGAAAAACTAACGTAATCGTACAACCAAGATGAAAAAGTACTTCAATTTTAGTTGGGGTTGGGGACGTAAGAAGGACCCTCCCAAGAATGGTACATCCTCTAATAAAGAGGAGAAGCCTGCCACATCGATTTCGCCTGGTAGGGTTTCAGTTGACGATGATAGCGATAACTTAATTACATCATTACAAGGGTTGACTAAATTAGTTGAACCCTCTTTTCGTGTTGATGTGATACCTTTAATTCGGGATTTATATAAGGTAAATCCTGATATGGGCATTGCATTGCAAGATATGTTTAAGTTAGCTAACACCAGTCATACAGTAACTTTCCCTAATAATACCGATGAAGAGGCTTCAAAGATGAGAGAACATCTTAAGAAAGCCACCAAGGGATGGACCAGATATACTGCTGGTATAGATGGTTTAGTTAATAAAATGATTGTTCAACTTCTTGTAAGTGGGGCAATATCCGTAGAAGGAGTACCAAATGATAAGCTTGATGGTTTGGCTACTGTATTATTCCTTAAGCCAGAACACATCAAGTTTAAACGTGAATTAAATGGGGTGTATGCTCCTTACCAAAAGAATATAAATTTCTTTGTTAAGCAACAAGATTACATTAAGCTTAACCCAGAAACCTACTTCTATGTTGGTATGTTCAATGATACCGATGAACCTTATGGAGTTCCTCCATTTATGCCTGCATTGGATTCTCTCAAAGGACAAAATGATATGAAGATTAACTTCAAACATATCATGGAGATTTGTGGTATGGTTGGTTTCTTAGAAGCTAAGATGCAGAAATCTCCACAAAGGCCAAATGAGAGTATCAAATCTTATGAATCCAGATTATACCATGAACTCAATATCCTTAAACGTAATGTTAAAGAGGGTATGAAGGATGGGGTAGTTGCTGGTTACATAGATGACCATGAATTCAAACTAAATTCTACTACTAAGGAGCTCGGTAATATCGAGAAGCCTTGGAATATGAACCAACAATCTGTAGCAAATGGGTTGGGAGTTAATGGCTCTATCATTGGGGTATCATCTACTACTGGTGAAGGTGCAACTGGTATAATGCTGTCTAAGATGATTAGCCAGTTAAAAAATATCCAAATGCTTGTAGCTTATGTATTGGACCGACTTTATTCTCTAGAACTGCGTCTGGCAGGCTTTAATAATAAGGGGATGAAGATTGATTGGGGAACTTCTACAGTTTCTGATGAAGTTAAAATCCAACAAGGTCTTCAGTATAAGATACAGAACCTTGACTTATTGTATAAGGCTGGTATCATTAGTCAAGAGCAATATGCTTGGGCAATGGGTTATGATTCTCCTGATGAGAAAGAACCAAGAGTTTCACTTGAGGACCAATTTGCTAAGGGAGGTAATATAGACCCCCAAGAAGGAACTAAGAAGAAACAAAGGCAAGATGATAAAAACCAATCTGCTCGTAGGTCAAGAGATAAGAATAACCCGGCTCCTTCTCGAGGAGACCAAAATACTAAAGCAAGATGAGTAAATTTACAAAGAAAAACAAAGAGCATCTTGATTCTATGGTGATAGGTCAAGGCCATACCATTATGGCTGGGTATATCCCAGAAGCAGTGGGAGCCAAGGCTTTCTCAGAGAATTATTACAAATGGAAAAATCCTACACCGGATTCCATTGCTCAATTTGGGTTTTGGGGAGGGGATATAGATTATAATACTTACTATCCCAACCTAGACAAATCGGAACTAACTCCTAAGGACGAAGAGTTTATCGAACCAATGTTCAGATTACTTTCAGAAACGATTGTATCTAAGAATTGGAACCCGACAGACTTTGGTCAGAATGGAGTACTAAAGGCTTCTATGAAGATGTTGCTTGGTCAAACAGTAAACTGTGACCATGAAACCAACATCGGTAATGCTATTGGTGCTGTATCACAAGTAATGTGGCAGGAATCCTATAAAGACGGTAGCTTTACTATACCCGCTGGTATCAACGGTATTCTGAAAATCGATGGTAAGGCAAACCCAAGAATTGCTAGAGGCATCCTTATGGAACCTCCTTCAATTCATAGTAATTCAGTTACTGTACAATTTAAGTGGGATAAATCCCATCCCCAAATGGAAGATAACGAATTTTATCAGAAACTGGGTACTTATGACTCTAAGGGAGTTATGGTACGTAGAATTGTTACTGAAATTGTTCGTTACCTTGAGACCTCACTAGTTTCACATGGTGCTGATTCATTTGCCCAGAAAATTGGTTCGGATGGTAAAATCATTAACCCAACCTTTGCCAAAAGAACTTGGGCATCTTATGAAGAATACAGAGATGATAAATCGAAGCAATACTTCTTTACTGATTACAAATCGGATTTAACATCATATCAAGAAAAGGACGATACTCAGGGTTCTTTTAATGATAATGATGCCAAGGATAATCATTCAAATAAAAATAACATGAACGAAGAATTACTAAAATTTCTTGAAAGCCTTTTTGGGGATAACATGCTTACCCTGGAAGAAGGTAAAGAGATGAATCAGGAAAATGTAATTGCCTGCATTCAGACTTTGGTATCATCCAGAAACGAATTGCAAACTTCGGTAGATAATCTTACTACAGAGAAAACTTCTCTTACGGAACAGATTACCAACTTGAATGCCGAAGTAGCTAACTTGAAGGAAATGGCAACCGTAGGAAAGAATCACATTGCTTCTCTACGTGAAAATGCCGTAGAAACCTACAAGAAGTTGATGGGTGATAAGGTAGATGAGACAATCGTTACGATGCTCAATGCCGAGACTACTGGTATTACTACTCTTATTTCCTTGACCAAGGATTACCAAGCTCGCTTGGAAGAGAAGTTCCCTCTCACTTGCTCAAAATGTGGTTCTAAGGACGTCAACCGTGCTTCCTCAATTGCTGAGGATGATACCGAGGGTAAAACTGGAACCCAGGGTACTGATACCCAACGGAATTCAGAATCTCCGAGTACTAAGAATGTAATCGATAACTTGTATCGAAACAAAATCAAATAACTAATATAAATAATCCGCGTTATGGAAAAAACTAAAATCGTAAACGACCCTCAGCAACTTACTCTCTTTGGGGAAAGAACCCCGAGAGCGGTGATTTACAAAAGTGAGTCACACAAATTGCACCAGGCTTTCAATGTTAAAGCTGGAGAGAAAATCGTACAGGGTATGCCAGTGGCTTTGAATGAAGAAGGTTTGATTTACCCTTGCACTGATACAGCTACTCAAGTTTATTTGGGTGTAGCAGTAACGGATAACGTTAACCCTGCTTATCAACCTCAAAGAAATTTCCCGGTAGAGGTAACAGTAGCTATGGAAGGTTACATGATTTGTAACTGGGCATCAAACGGAAATATCGACGCCGGCTATGTAACTCCCGATGGAACATTGCTTAACGATAGATTCGTAAAAGCTAACCAAGCAACTTCATCCCAGTTCATTGCCCTTAATCCTGCAGAAGAGGCAAATGAGGTAATTCAAGTACTCATCAAATAAGAGAAAAGAAGTTATGGAAAATAAAATAGATATTACAAAGTTGAAGGCTCAGGATTTTATGAATGAGCTGCCGGAAATGGTAAGAAGCTTGGAAGCTGTTCGTTCCGGTTCACAGGACAAGAAGCCTGTAGAGGTAACTTTTGGAGAATTGGTTACCGGTAAATGGGGTATTTCAGAAGATGAACTTTTTGAAAAGATGGGCATCAATCCAAAAGTGGACACGATGCAGAACATCTTTACAATGCCTCAACAGAATATTCGTTGGATTGTTCCGGAAATCATCCGTGCTGCTATCACATTGGGTATGCGCCAGGCTCCGTTCTATCCAAATATCATTGCATCTGACCAACCAATCAATGGTTTACAAGCAATCATGCCGATGGTTAACATGTCGGATGCTGCCCCTGCAAAGGTTAATGAGGCAGAAACTATCCCATTGGGCGATGTTAGCTTCGGACAGAAATCAGTTAGCCTCTTCAAAATCGGAAAAGGTTTCAAACTTACTGATGAAGTTCGTAACTATGTTTCACTCGATGTCTTGGGAATCTACCTTCGTGATTTTGGTGTTCAGTTGGGTTATGCTCTGGATACTCTGGCTATGGACGTTGCTATCAATGGTAACAACCCTGATGGCTCTGAGTCTGCCCCGGTAATCGGTGTATACGAAACAACTAACGGTATCACTTACAAAGACCTTCTGCATATTTGGGTACGTGCTGCTCGTATGGGACGTAACTTCCAAACTATGATTGGTGGTGAAGACCAGGCAATCGAAATGCTGAACTTGCCGGAATTCAAGGATCGTCACTCTGGTACTACAGAAGCTACCCTGAATGTTAAGTCTCCTGTTCCCAAGAATGCTGACTTCTACATTCACCCGGGTACACCCGACCAACAGTTGCTGTTGATTGATACATCTGCTGCCTTGATTAAGCTTACTGCTCGTCAGTTGATGCTTGAATCTGAAAGAATCGTTTCTAACCAGACTCAGGCAATCTATGCAAGCTTGACTACTGGCTTCTCTAAGATGTACCAGGATGCAACTCTGTTGCTGGCTGCTGACAAGAAGTTCTCAGAATTCGGTTTCCCCGAGTTCATGAACGTAGACCCATATTTGATGGTTAACCTAGAATAATAAGGGACGTCCGGTTTCATCTATATAAATTCCCTGAGAGGGTAGGTAACTAAAAAGACCTATCCTCTCTTTAATCATTTTTAAATCTTAGGAAATATGGCTAAAGATAAATATACAGTAACTGTGGGACCAAGAGCTTACAGTTTTCATGACCAATCAACTGGTATTACCGTTTGTAGAGGAGAAGACAAGGAACTCTCTCGTCGTCAATTCCGTGCACCAAAGATTCAGAAGGCAATTGCCTCTGGCCATCTGATTATCATTGCTGATAAATCAGAAATCGAAAAGTATTCAGAGGCCGACATCGAAAAGTTGGATAAGAGACTGAATGCTCAGTTCAAGAAAGGCATGACTCTTGAAAAACTTGCAAAGGGCTATTCCCTGGAAGAACTGAAACTGGTAGCAGGTCTTCATGAAATCGTTGCCGAGAAAGATGATACAGTAGAAACACTTATTCAGGCTTTGCTGGAAGAATTCGAATCCTCTTCTAAAGGGTAATATATGAAAATTACATAAGACAGACTAATATGAATAACAATCTGGACTTTTTGTACGTTACGTCAGGTCTGGAAGTTTCATTCAGAGTCATATCCAAAGTCCCGGCCAAATCCATTTTTGACTGGGACTTTGGCGATGATAAGGGAGAGGTTTTCAATGGTGGAAGACATGTTTCCTATTCTTATGAAACTCCCGGTTTCTATACAGTAACCCTACATGTAACCAACTCTAATGGTTTAGATATCACCGTAGATAAGACTCTGGTAGTTTGTGATTATGGTCATACGGCATTAGCCGATACAATATATAACTTAATCGACCACTATATTCCTTCAGAGATATCAGAGGGAATGACCAGGGAAGATAAATCTATCTACATCACCAAATGGCAATATTATATTGGTCCTCTAGTAAATCACCAAATTCCTGCAGATAAGTATACTGATGAATTATGGTATGAAGCACTAGAAAATCAATTAATAATGGAATTGGCAGCATGGGACTTTCTCAATGTGAAGATACTTAATCTATTAACAAGTACTTCAGAATACCTAAGTCAATTAACTTCTACCAAAGAACAAACTGGTGATGGTACTTCTAAACCCGAACTTGCCCGAGGTGATAGGATAAAACAAATCACTACTGGGCCTACTGAAGTGCAATATTATGATACCTTGGCAGATGCTACAAGTTCCCTATGGAAAACACTTTCTCAAGCAATGCAACCGGGTGGATTAATAGATG
>JAKPAB010000092.1 GCA_029779695.1 Bacillota bacterium
CATTTATTGCGTGCTCCCGGAGATAATAGATATAGCAGCGTATTATACTCAGCTTCACTACGACACCAAATATATTTAAGATCAGTGAGATCAAGTTTATCTGGAACAATTACTTCCGCTTGCCGTGCACCAATAATCAACCACTTTTCAATATCAGTAAAGGATGAATCATGATAAATATACTTAAATGGTAATTTTCGAAAACTCTCTGCATCAGAATATACTTGACAGTCTCTTCTGGCTAAACTCGTACCACTAAATAATACACCGTTCCGTGATAAAATGTTTTTGGAATCAAATAAGAAAAAGATAGGTACTGGACAATGAGCTTGCTGAAACCTTTGTTGTACGGGAATGAAACCTTCATTGTGCCACTGGGTTGGAGTCCGAGGACGGAAGTATAATCTAACGTAATCAAACCATGTGGGATCTGTATTCTCGATTACTTCACGACTGGCATTATCATTGACCATTAACCCATGGGGGCTTACCTTTGACCTAGGGTAAAGATAGCCAGTTTCTAATATTTGTATTGCATTAGTTATATTAGTGAAATGAAAAACAAATTTAGGCCACCATCGCCGCGATGGTCCTAGCCATGGGCTATTCGTTAAGTCATCAATGTAGTTATAAAATTGACGATAATCCACCTTTTTATTATTCATTACCTGCTGGTTACCTCGTGCATCATAGAAAACCATTCATCACTGATAGGTGGTACATATTGTAGACCTATAGAATTATGATCTAGTTGCTTGTAGCAAGTATTAATTAGAACTGGTTTCAAATATGGCAATTCTCTTAAAATGGCTATCAGGTATTCTGCATAATCATCTAATTCATTGGGAAGGCTGGATTCCATGCAGAAACCTAAACTCCTTACATGTTGCCAAAGACTAACTAATTGTTCATGTTCGATTACATATTTATCAGAGCCATCAATAATAAGTATTCCAGGAGATTCACTATCCAAACAGTGTGCTTCAAAAGGTTTTTCAGAGTTTAGGGTGACAAACTCGTTCTTTTTGGATAGCAAACACTGAACATCCTCCCATAGTTCTGAGAAAGCGAGGGACTGTGGCTCTCCTCTTAGCCACTGCTTGATTTCTTCTACATTTTTGTGCTCCGCTTTATTCCAGGTTTTATCGTATAAATACACATATACATCTATAGGAAGATTATTGAGATATTTTTCCATCAAAGGCCTAACTTCTTCCCACTTAAGCTCACCATTACCACAGCCTAACATTGGAAACGCAATTGAAGTTATTCCTAAGTCCACATAACTTGCAGCAAATTTTTTTAAACCCGCTTCAATATATTCTAATCGTGAGGGCTGACGCCAATGTTTTTTAGTAGGGAAGTTTAAAATCCATTTGTGTGGAGTTTTGTATAGCCATAATTGGCCTATGTCGAAAGCATTTCTCTCACACAGTGTTTGGTATTGCTTGAACATTTCTGGGAATATTGTTTTAAAATCTTTAGCGATACCTTTACCCATTACTCCTACAGTGTTAACTGTATTAACCAAAACACGTGCTGGACTCTGAAATAAGTCTCCAACAACGTAAGTTATCATTTTAGTAATCTCCTCCAGTTTTACACAATCATAATACGTGTACAAACATATGTTCTCTATATGATCATATTACCAAAAGTTGCATTGTCTAACAACTTTATGTGGTGTGTTTCCATGCCCATTATATTTATGATTTTCAGTACAGCATATATATCAGCTATAAATCAGATTTGAATGTGCATGCAATTTTGCTTCGCTCCTTACGGTGATATAGAAAAAGTCATTCCAACATAAGTTATCTTATATTTTATTACAAGCACGGAGCACAAAGCAACTCAACTGCGGGGAAGCGGTTTACTGCTTGACAACTGCATTATGCTAAAATTAGGTAGACATAAGTGATTTGGGGGTTACAAGATGAAAAAACGGGCAGGATTTTTGGCTTTGCTGCTGATTTCAGCAGTGCTGTTGGCAGGGTTTCCTTTGGGAATAGCGGATGCTGAACAGGAAGCTCTCACCATTTTGTTTACCCATGATATGCATGATAACCTGCTACCCTACACGGTTGAAGAGAATGAACAGATCGTGGAGCAGGGAGGATATGCTCGCTTACAGACCGTTATTAACCAGGAAAGGGTTAAAGATCCGGATCTCATCCTGGTGGATGGCGGCGATTTTTCTATGGGGACCCTGTTCCAGACCATATTTAGCCAGGATGCTCCTGAGTTGAGGATGCTG
>JAKPAB010000096.1 GCA_029779695.1 Bacillota bacterium
ATCAGAAAGAATTGATATTAAGGGAATTAAGGCATACGTTCCATGTTGTTTTTTGGCAGCACAAGACAGCCACTATGTTTCTTGTGGCTTAATAATATCCATTCATTAAACTTGCCTGTAAGCCTTAAACGTGTTTTAGGCCATTAATTTCTGCCTATGCTTCTGTTTCCTAACATAACTGTCAAAAGAGGCTTTTTTCCAAGGATGACTCATAGGAGGTATGTATATCTTGCGTTCCTTTTTCTCATTAGGAGCAGGATCGAAGGTCTTAGATGTCTCTGCGTGCACAGGAACCTCTTCTAGTGCGTATACCATATCATTAACACTGAAATACAGGTTACCGTCTAAAGCTTGAATAACGAGCCCTTCTGTGCCGCTTTGGTAATACACGTAATCGCCCTTTTCGTTAACTAACTTGTAATGGGTATTTCTATACTTGATGCAACAACCTTTGTCTATTTTACGGTCAGTCAGTACAGCTAGTATAAGATTTATATCTTGATATTCAGCTTGCGGAATGAACACCGATTTGCTAATATTATATGGCAACGAAAATTCCTCGTTAAATTCTGGGAGAAAATTTTTAATAAGGAATTCATTCGCTTGCTCAATTGATTCTATATTGGCCAGTCTGAGTTCAACAGTGAGGCGTGATTGCAAAGTTCCAAACAGCCTTTCAACACGCCCTTTGGCCTGGCTTACACTTGTTGTATTAAGCATTACTCCCAGGGTTTGACAAGCGTAAGCAAATTGAGTCATAGTATCGTTTTCAACTTTAGTCTCTTTTGTTTTCTTGTATTCAAATATTGTACGCCTGTCTGTTAAAATCTCACATGGAATACCATAATTGGTTATTAGCTGATGCATAACGTTATAATAGCCGTTTAATGTCTCTTGTTCATCGAAGTATGCACCCAATATGGCACCAGTGCAGTCATCTATGGCAGCATGCAAATGTATCATTTTAGAACCAAACCATATGTGTTGGGAGGCATCCATTTGAATCAACTCCCCAGGATATGCTCTTCTGGGACGTCTGGGATGAACTTCTGATAAAGATAAAATTGCTTTATCAATTTTTTTAACTTCTTTCTTGCTTTTTGCTTCTTTTTTTGCTTCCTTCAGCCTTTTTGCTAATGCTTTCCTTGTCTTTCTTCTAGCCTTTGGAGAGCAAATATTAGCATTCATCAGAACTTGTCTAACATAACTGTATGATACATTGATTTTTTCTTTAGTTTTTAGAAATTTACAATAATGAGTAAAATTAGCATCCGCATATGTAGTGTTGTAAAGGTTAATGACGTTTTCCTTGATTTTCTCATCAATTGCATGTGATGGTTTTCTCCCTCTATTGCCATGCACAAAGAATTGCTTTCCATGCTTATTAAAGCCACTTATTAAGCGATTAACATGTCTTAGGGTACAACCTAATTGAGCTGCTACTCGCTTTTTATTTCCATGATTTTTAACACAGTCTTTTATTGCATTATACTGTCTTAGCTCATGTTTACGTAATTCCAATTCCATATTATACCACCATTTATTATTTCTTCTTCTGATTATACCACATGGGACATAATCACATGTGGTATAGTAAGACATTATCATATTTTAACGACACATTTATAGAAAAAGAAAATTCATAACATTGACTTTATCGGTAAATGTAGTAGAATAATAAAATGCAGTGAATAAAATAATAAAGATAAGGTATGAAGGTGGTGGTAGTTTTGGATTCCAGTCCTTATCCTGAACCGAGTTTCAAACGAATCGAAAAATATAATAGTGTCGGAGGGCTAGAAACTACCACTTTGCGTTTTTAGCTCTCCTGAAGGGAGTGCTAAAAAATGAATGAACAGCTGATTGAACTAATCGAACAAAACAAGTTTGCACAAGTGAAAAATGCAATTGTGCAGATGAACGTGGTAGACATAGCAGCCTTTTTGGAAGAACTTGAAAGACCCAAACTCCTGATGGTCTTCAGACTTCTGCCAAAAGAAATAGCGGCGGATGTGTTCTCATATTTCTCCTTTGAAATGCAAGCATATATTGTTGAATCCATAACTGACAAGGAAACTGAAAGCATTCTTGACATGCTTTTTCTTGACGATGTGGTGGCTTTGATTGAAGAAGTGCCTTCCAATGTGGTCAAAAAGGTTTTAAAAAACACGGACCTTGAAAGAAGAGCGCTTATCAACCAATTTCTGCAGTATCCGGAAGACTCTGCAGGCAGCATAATGACTGTAGAATATGTGGATTTGAAAGCCAGCATGACAGTAAAGGAAGCCCTTTACCACATCAAGACAACCGGTGTTGACAAAGCCACAATCAATACCTGTTATGTCACCGATGCCCGCAGAGTGCTTGAAGGCGTTATCAGCATACGCAAGCTTATACTCAGCGATGACGACGAGATTGTGGG
>JAKPAB010000106.1 GCA_029779695.1 Bacillota bacterium
TAGAAGCTTTTCGGTTTTGATTTCATTTTCTCTTCCTTTCATATAAATCCATTATCTCGATAAAGAATTTGTATTCTTCCTCGAAACGAGAAAAGTCTTCAAATGGTATTCCATACGCTGAATAATAGATATTGTTCTTGCGATCGTTATTCTTTTCGTTGAAGTAAAAAGATACGTAAAGATTATTCTCGTTGTCCTGTATCCCAACACTTATATATCTATTGTGGTAAGAATACAGTAGTACTGTGTAATGAATGATTTCATGCTCTGTTACTTCTTCTTCAAGAATTAGACCTTCTTTCTCGAAGTAGCTCTTCACTTCTTGTAGAAATTTGTTGTAATCGTTTTCTGATTTCATTTCTTTTTCCTTTATTTTATTCTCTTGAAGCGCCAATTGTCTTGACGCTCCAATACGACGTTCTTCCAAAGAACATCTGAATTTGCTTTGACATGATTTATTATACGATAAGGACTATTCTGGTCTCCAGATATAGTAAACAATCTTCTTGCAGTCTTTTCTACTGCACCACTTCCGAAACCAGAATGAATTCCATTGTTATTCGCAGAAGCTCTATTGATTTGTGATATGGCAATCAAGATGATATTATACTTCTGCGCCATTACTGAAAGTGATTTGGCAATATCTGCTACTGCAATTGATGGACTTCTTCCCCAAGCTGGATGCTCTACTTGTTCATAATAATCTATTACCAGAACCTGTGGCTGATAATCCAGAATCAGTTGTTCTATTCCAGAAGTTGTGAGTATTCCAGTCTGAACTGCAATATGCTCCAGAGCGGTATGATACTTGTAGAGTTCGTCTCTGTGCTTAATGACTTCATTTTCAGTATAACCAGTTACAATACAATAATTTCTCATCTGAATAATTCCAGCTGAGAGTTCTGTTCCGTAGTAGATTGTCTGAAGCCCTTTGGGACGAACTACATCGTCAACCATATTCACGCCCAACATTATGTTCTGGATGATACTTGTTTTATTAAGACCGGTATCTCCTTGGAAGACAACAAGTTCTCCTGGATACAATACGCAATCGACTTCCAGTCCGAAGATGTCTTTCAGGTTGATATAGCGGTCTTTATTCTCTATAATTTGCAGACGCTCTTCAAATGCTTTATCCAAATCGGTAAGATTCATCAGATTATTGGCATCCAGATTCTTGTGCTTATAGAATAGACACATTGGTGAACAGAATTCTTTAAGAATTGCATCATTGCAACCATACCGATACGGTTTGCGATAGACTTGCCGTACTCTTTCAATCACCTGCTGGTCATCCAAAGACTGATTCGTCTTATGATTCCAATGCAACATTCCAGCAATAGCGAAATCTTCTGGCATTCCTTGTCTTTTACAATGTGAAGCAATGCGCATTACTACATTGTTTCTATTTCCTTCTACTGCTCCACGCTCGTAGAGCTTCTGAATACACACTGCATATCTATTCACTTCGAAGTTATCGTCTTCTTTCTTCCATCCATTGGGAACAACTTTGCTTCCTTCTTCAAACATATATGAAGGGATAATATACTTCTCCAATAGGTTTCTTCCATCCATCTCCAGATACTGAAAATCCAGACGCTGTGTCTTCGCCAGCTCTCGAATCTTTTCCAGAGAAAGAGTCTTTGCTTCTTCCAAAGTAAGAGGAATTTTGAAAAGACCACTCTTTTCGTTCAAGCTATTTTCTATGCGAATAAGTTGGTTTCCACGGATGATTGCTGGATCATCTATCAATCCAGCGTTCACTAACGTCTGTGCGATCTGCTCCGGAAGAAATACTGACGGTTGGAAGTCAAAGAGAGAATTATCTAAGAAGATATGGAAGCCAGTTCCACTGAAGAATATCTGGAACATATTCTCATCCAGTCCAAGAGATTCAAGTTTCTCTATAAACCTCAGAAGCTTCTCCTGCGTGAATTCATCGCTGTTGTAGCCCTTATCGATATCGATAGGAATCATATCAATCCCTCGGATACCCCGATACATAGACACAGACTTATTCGTCTTGAGATATTCTACGATTCCTTCATCGTACCAAAATACCGAGCGGAAAAGGGGACACTGCGTCCCCTTCTCAAGGATGACATGAGCAACATCCTCCGCTCGGATAAGTTTATTGCGATTACTTGCCCGATATTGTGCCAGTTCATAATACTTCATTTTAATCACCTCTTGGAACATATATCAGGTCGTCATTGCTACTTTCTGATTTTCCTCCTTTTTCGGTATGCGTATCAGAAGCTTCCGCTTTCAAACTTCTTTCAATCCAATATGCATAATTCTCTTGCATCATGACAGCGAAAGCATCGTTACTTTTGTTAAGCTCTTCATCGATTACACCAATTACTCGGTCATAGCCATTGGAATCCTTGGCGATATAGACAAGATACGACTTATCTCTTCCAAGTGTCTTGAGCAATCCAGCTATGTCCTTTATTGGTCTATCGTTCTCATCTACGAATTTTCCCTTCTCATTGACTCCGATTCCAGAGAGTTTCCCGCCTTCAATTCGGGTAAAACCCATTTGCTGGAGAATACGATAGAGCCTTTTCAAATCCTTGCTCTCTGGTTCTATCTCGTTCTTCATATTCCGGTCGAACCTGGCAAAAACTCTCATCTTTCTTGTCCAGTTTTCTGGAACATTCTCGAAACCGAAGATGAAGTCGAGTATTACATCATACACTGTTCCTGCAGTGTGATCGATCACGTCAATGAGAAACCCTCTGTTTTCTCCAGGGGACTGAATACGTCCACCAGATCCGGTCTGTGATGGGATTATTGGCATTTTTCCTCCTTTTTCTTATATTCATTAACAAGTGCCTGATAAGAGAATGGAAGCGTCTTGTTTACTAAACGATTAAGTCTTGTGCCTCCAGTCATTATCTCTTCGCTTACTACAAACGAAATCGTATGCAATTTCCCTTGGAATACTGCACCGAACTCGGCTCCATCTGGGAGATTAGTATCTTCTACGTTCACGTAGCCAATCAAGTCCATCTCTCCAAACAGCGCATTTGTTACTCCCGCTCTCAAAGCCGGGTCACGCTGATAGATGTTCTTTACTTGACTTGTAGTCTTGGCGTGAATGGAGATACCAAAATCTACTCCAACTTGGTTTACTTCTTCTTTCATTCGCAGAAGCGGTCTTACCAATTCATCTCGAGCATCGCTCCAACCAGAGCCATAAGGAATCTCTCCTATGGAATCAACTACTTCTCCTTTCTCTTTCAAGGAGCGTTGTTTCTGATTATACTTTTCAAGATGATATGCTTCTGCCCAGTTCTGTAGATTATCTACAGTGTCAATGGCAACAAGTTCAAACTGCTGATGAAGCATTCCAGATGCCTTCAGAGAATGAACTATTGCACATATCTCTTGAAAAGACCAAGCCTTAAAGTTCTTCCCATTGATGATATAGTTGCGATCTTCTGGTGGAATTATCTTGCCGTCTCCATCTCTTGGCGGAGCAAAGGAGATACATGGTAGAACCGTCATACCATTATACTCTTCATATTTCAAGACACATCTCTCCGTGTCAATGAAAAGAGTTTTCCGTACGTCTCCGGATGGGTTAAAACGAGAAAGTCCATAAGTCTTTCCTCGTTTGAAGAGACCGGTTACAGCAATTGCTATTCCACGTGGCATTTGTTCGTTCGATGCTTCGACTACAGTTGCGAAGTCATCGAGATTGATTGATGTTTTTGGCATCGTTCCTCCTTATTGCTTCTTGAGAACCATATTTATTTTTCTTCAAAAATTGTCAAGACATTCGAAGTCGAAATCACAACTTTCTGTTCCAGGATGATAAAACTCACAGTCCAGGCATAATCGGTCAATGAGTTCTCCATATACTTCTCGATCTACTTTCTTTTCTTCAATTACTCTCGGAAGAGGATAGTCGTAATCAAGTCTGAAACTATTACCATAAGCAAAGCCATAGCCATAGTCTCTATATGAGACCTGAAGATCGTTGAAATATCTCCCGGTAAGTGTCGGTATTATACGACTTATTCGTTCCAAAGAAAGATAACATTCTTCGAACTGAACATATTCTTTCTCAGTATGTTCATTGTGGAAACCGACCGAAACGTTAACAGTTGCCTTTGGATATTCTCCAGCAATGTGAGAAACGTCTGTGAAGCTCCCACTGACTTCTCTGTATCCTTCAGAGATGAAGATACCATTTAGTTCTTCGCTTGCATAGTCATAGAGAGCTATTTCGTTTCCATTTCTTCGGTCTAGTCCAATATAGCAGTTTACTGTCTTGATTATATTCTGTTCATGAAAGAGAAACTCTGATGAACCAAAGCCACCTGTCTCTTCTTTGTCGCAGAATAGATATATTGCAGGAACCTTGTCGTGAATCATAGCCAGAGCAATCGCTACTCCAGCTCGATCATCTCCACCCAGAACAGCTTTCTTTTTATTACGAATAAGTCCACCCTCTATCACTACTTCAATCTCTTCTACATGTCGTACTGTATCGTAATGACTACAGACTAGCGGAAGAAAACAGCTTTCTGTTCTCCGTATTGGAACGATTAGAATATAATTTTCATAATTCTTCACAGTGAAGTAAGGAACACTTGTTTTCTTAACTGATTGACAAATCAGATAACGAATGCCAGTCGTAGAGGCACGCAAGCATTTAATCAGAAGTTTCTGAAACGCTTTCTTATTCATCTTCGTTTCTCCTTTCTGCAAGTGTTGGTGCATTGGCAATTATCTCATCCATTTCTTCCTCGAATGTAACTCCGGTAAGTTTTGAAAGACCTTCGAAGTTAATAGCTGCTTGAACATTAAATTTCACAATATAATCATCGTTTTCTTTTCTTACCAGTCCTTCGAATTTCTTCAGAAATGGTTCAATTTGTGCGTCTCTTATATACAGCTTCGTCTCGTAAATGACTTTGCTTTCGTCGTTTGGATCAACGAAGTAGAGATCCGGATAGTTAATTGTATTTTCGATAGTATATTCCAAACTAACAATATCTCGAATTTCTTGATGACCTCTGTAATTTGAATAGACCATATAGAAAGGCTCTCTATGTTCCTTGAACCATTCTCTTTCAAAATAACGATCAAGCATAGGATCGAATATTGCAAGCTCATCGATACAGTCTTCGCAATAAGTATCATAATCGTGATCATTATCATTGAAAAACATTTCGTAGCTTATGTCGTGATCGATTCTTACTCCGCAGTTTGCGCACACCCAATGTTCATCGTCATAATAATCTTCATCTTCATTACTGTCTTCCAATTCATGATAACTAACTTCATCTTCTTCGTCTTCATCAAGTCCATAGAATGTTACTCTTCCTTCTGGGACTTCCGATGGAGCAAGACTTTTCGGAATAAGTATATAAGAAGAATTGTCCATGTATATCTTTACCTTGAGCCGATCCGGTTTCGAAGAAAGATAGCTGTAATAACCGCCACCGTCATGACTTTCTACAAGAATCTTTGTCTCCAACGCCATGTGAGTATCATCATCTTTGGAATATTCATAAACCTTCCAATTATCTTTTTCATCTTCGAATATGTTTTCGATTATCCAGCCACTTACTGCTCGTTGATATGTTACAGGAAAAGTTCCATAAGATTTCAGGCAAAGAATCTCAGGTACCTTTACTATCTTCTCTTTTTCTCCGCTTCTATCTTTTCTATACGGAATCACGACCCACTTTCTACCAATTATTCTTGTCATATCAGAGTTCGTGATCATTGCCATCATTATACTAATACTAGTACTGAATTCGTAAGGCACTAAATGGTAACATCCATCTGGACTAAAACATGAATTCCAGCTTACAAAGTCTTTATCCGAGCAAAGTCTGAACCATTCTGGATCAATAGTAAGAAACAATCTTCCGGACGTATCTCCAATACTTTGAACATACTTCTTATAAGATTCTGGCATCATTAGTTCTTGGAGAATTGCTCTCTTCTTAACTCGAGTCTTATCATTGAAGACGAAATAATTCGGATCAGAATTATCGACTTTATTATGTTCTGTAATATGTCTTCCCAGGGCATCCATAAGAAATTCATCGTTTCTATCTTTCAGATTTACATAATCAGTTATTTCAATTGTGTATAACGATTCTGAAAAGACATTGTTCAGGTAAGCTATCTTCTCTTCTTTAATAGCTTGGAAACTTCTTTCGTAGCTCATTGTATACCTCCATACTACTCTCATAGCGGTCTTTTGGCGGGCTTGCCAATTCATAGTGAACGTAATTTTGTTTCTCCATGATATAGAATAACTCCAATAACGATTCTCTCATTCTTTCTCTTCCCAGGTTGTTGATGAATACTTCTATTTCATCGTCTTCTGGAACATCCTTTCGAAACAATAAATCCTTAAATCTTCTAAGTCTTTCGTGAATTTTAATAAGCGAAGCGCTTTCCATTAACTTCACGCTATCGTTTTTGCCTTCATCTTCACTGCTCTCATTATAGCAAGGAACCCAGATATAGTTGATATAGGAAAAGAAAGAAACATTTTCCTTATCCTTTATTATGAAGTCATCCAGATCGTATTGTCCTTCATCATCGATAACATGAAAAATATATTCCGATGGAAAGAGATCTATTTTGTTATAGTGCTCCAGAAATGGTCGTAGAGCAATGAATACCTTTATAAAGTTTCTTATATTCACAAGCGTATCAAACACATGAATATCTCCGTATTCTATGTTGATACCATTGTAGTTAAGTGTTCTTTTATCGAAGTTGATAATATCGACTAAATTTTCTTTGTTGCTTAGCTTATAAAGCAATACCTTGTATTCATTCTTATCTGTATATTTCCTGCCATTCGGAACAAATATTACCTGTCGATTCCTATCCTGATTCACAGCGTCTTTCGCTGTTGGTATCTTAAACATTGTTTCCTCCTTATCTTTGTTCTTGCAAACTTATTTTTTTAATTGAAAATACTGGCTCTATGCTTATTACAATTGACTTTTTTAATTCTTCATCGAACCAGATTGATGAGAATTCATATTCGAAACTGGGAAGTCCATATTCTCGTATAAGATTCCAGTAGGAATTCAGGAACATCGCTTCCTTCTCTCTATTGTCTCTATACTTCGGCAGTATCTCTACAACACTTACTCGCTTTTGAAAGTAATATACTTTCACGGTTTCTTTTGGAGACGAGTAAGTTTCTTCTTCCTTTCTCTTGGCGATAAGAGTCATTCCGTTTTCTTTCATATATTTATGCACCGAGGAGACACTGCTTCCAAGCTCGCAACTTGGAAGCGTATCTTCTCGGAAATAGAAATATATTGACGGAATAAGAAGTGTAACGCCGATAATAGTGGCAATTACATAATTCTTCTTCACTGTTTCTCCTTCGTGAACACTTTTACTTTTGCATACTTTTCTTCGACATTGTAAAAAATTACTAGACAATCTTCGTCTTCCCTATCTCTTCCTTGGAAAGAACGAAAGTCTTCTTCTTTTCCTTCGACTAACCATTTAGTTATATTGGGAAACTCGGTAGTTATCCACGGTACCACGGAAATACCGAGACGTTCATATAATTCGACGGTTTCTTCAATCTCTTCAGGTGATCTTCTTGTGAGATCGAAAACTTTTTGTTTCTCTTTGTCAAATCCAATGAGAACACTCCAATCAATGCTTACCGGAATGTAACCACAATCTTTTATTATCTCTTCTGCTTCTTTCGTGGTTACTTTCTTGGGAGCAGCGGATTCGTTTTCTCTATAAACAAGTGTTCCATTTCCACTTGCATAGAAAAACGGCTGAGAATCGTTCTGTGGCTCTGAAGTAAGTGGCTTCAGATAGATTGCTGAATACTTTTTCATCATTTCTCCTTCGCTTTTATAAGATTTCTTATATCTTTTCTTTTTTCGTTTGTCGTCTTTCCTTTCCAGAAGCTATCGATCTCCTTATCTGGAACTATTTTAATCAGGCTTCCGTCTTCGATATCGAATTGAAGCAGTACGAAATGTCTTCCATTTCTCAGACGAGTATACCACCATTTCCACATCCCAATGCATACAAAACATGGTCTTCCTTCGTCGATATAGTAAGATTCTGCTTCATCCCATAGGCGCCTTTTGTTTTCGATATAGGCGATATATGGAGAAAGATGCCACCTTCCATAACAATCCCTATGCGCCTCGCAGCTGAACAAGCCGAACTTTCCAATTGCTTCGATTAAATCTTCTGCAATTGGAAACTTGGAAGATAAAGCATGAAGTTTTTCAACAATCTTCTTCTTCGCTTCTTTCTTCGTTGTTTTCATTGTTTCTCCTTTGCTTATTTAATTCAGATTAAAAAAAATAAATTGGGCACTTTGGTAAGCCCTCGATGAGCCTTTACTGCTCTCATCTAGCAGCCTGGCATACAGCTGAAGAGACGCTGCCCAGGAAGCGAATACTCTGCTTTGAAACGGTTCTATCAATGAAACAAAGCAGCACGTATTCGCAAAAAATCGTCAATCGGAGGAAGCGAATGAGCATATCCGGTGACTTCGCACATCAGGCTTCTTCGCTTCCAAAACAATCAAGCAAACGGAACTTCTGCAGCTGGAACCGGTTTGCTTGGGAACGGTTCCAACGGCTGTGAAGCGGGAAACTCCCATTTCACTGTGCCAAGGACGGATTCACTGACGAAAGTTCCGTCAGCTTTCTTGGCACGACTCCAACCAAATGGAGTCATGTCAATATCCTTGGCAATCCAAATCTCGGCTCTTGCGAATTTGCCGAGCTGCGGATCGTTAAGCAATTCCTCGCTGATGGGAACGCTTAACGGATCAAACGAACGAATTACTGGCTCTTCACGCCGGCTGGTCGTGCGGTACAATCTAATTGTTGCACACATTTTCGTTACCTCCACGTAACTATTTCGCAAGCGGAAACAAAACTGCTTACGATACAAATTTTAGAATTCGGGGAGAAATTGGCAAAACATTTCAAAACTGCTTTGCTTTACCAATATTTAAAACAAAATGGAGCGAAGCAAGCAAAGCCTGCTCCGCTCTAACAACGCTGCGCATATAATACAAAGACAGTGCCGCAGCAAAAGCACTGTCCAGGTCTCCCGGCTTTCTAATATGCGACGGCGCCCCGGGAGCGGCTCCAAATTATTCTATTGTAACAGTTTCTTTATGGCAATCTCACGATCACCATAACTGTTACTTTGCCAACACCGATGACTCTCAATATCGTCGGCTTTTACGTAT
>JAKPAB010000132.1 GCA_029779695.1 Bacillota bacterium
TCGATATCTTTATCGTTCCATTCCAGTATTGTTTCACCCAATAGAGAAAATTTTATCATTTGAATATTGATATTGTTTATTTCTTTTCGGAGCTCGTCTATTTTTTTATTGCCAAGTTCTAATGCTTCTATCTCCTGCCATTCATAGAGGCTATTATATGCCATACATCCGATAAGAATGGAGATAAGTATATATCCCAACCGTATTGCCTTATAGAAATTTCCTGACCGCTCCATTATTTTAATGACATTGATTTTTGGAACATGAATAAAAGTTTATCTTTTTCGTTCATGCGGATATTATCAGAATAACCGTCTTTTGTTATTTGATACCCACATGGCTTAACCATAAAAATGCCTAAGCCCTTAGTGTACGAACTTACTTCTGAGGCATAGTCTTTACTTGTATTTAATGGAACTTTCCCTTTAATATGACACCACTCATTATTACAACTGATGTCTTCAATCTCAGACATCAGTTTTTGCAAATCTGTAATAGCTTTGGAACTCGCTACTTGGGGTATCTGCAACTCAAAACAGAGCATCGGTTCGAGAATGTCCACACCTGACTGTTGCAAAGCCAGCCTGAAGACATAAGGGGTCAGCTGTCTGAAATCAGCAGGTGTACTTACCGGGCTATAATACTCGGCTTGAGTAAAAGTTACTTTCAGATCTGTCACTTCCCATCCATGTAAACCAGATTGGCAAGACATACGAATCCCTTCAAAAACGGCATTTTGAAAAGAATGGTTCAGATAACCATAGGAGATGTCACTTTCGATTTGCAACCCTGCCCCTAACGGTAAGGGTTCAAGAGTCAGCCCTATTGTGGCCCAGTAAGGGTTGGGTGGTACTTCGATCTGAATAATCTTATTGACCTTTTTTATAGGTCGTTCTTTGTAGATAGTCTTGATCTCATCAAAATGGACCTTTACGGAAAATCGTTCTTCCAGCAATGTCTGTATGATTTCCTTTTGGGTCAAACCATATAACGAGATTTCCAATTCATCACTATATGAGTTTATGGAAAAGGACAAAGACGGGTCTTCAATCCACAATGTATTCAGAGCGGATATCACCTTGCTTCTCTCTTCGGACCTGTCTGGCCGGACGGAGGATTTGAGAGCGGGATGCTGATGAGATAACCCTTGAATCAAACAAGGTTTAGTACCTAAATAATCTCCGATTCGAAAATCTTCCATATCTTCTACAATCGCGATATCATTGGCCCCCACTTCATCAACATTTATCTCTCTGCCCTGATAAATAGTCTTTAGATTTTTAATCTTGATGAATTTTTCCGAATCGTTGATTCTTACAACGTCTCGAAGTCTCAGACTTCCGTCAATTATTTTAAGAAAACTTCTTTTATGCCCTTTGGGGTCATGCTCTATCTTATAGAGATAAGCTGAAAGTCTGTTTGAGACTGATGCCGGAGGAAGTATAAAAGAAGAAATGGCGTCCAACAACTCATTGATACCGATATTGAACATTGCTGATCCATGTAGCACCGGATAGACTTTGGCTTTTGCCACAAGAGCGATTATCGTATTCCAATAATCAGCCGGTGAAATTTCGCTATCCGCCAAATATCGTTCTAATATATTGTCGTCATGGTTGCATACAAATTCTTTGTATTCTTCCTTTATATATGTTTGGGAGCAAATCGGATAAACCAATCCATCGACAACAGTTTGCATAAACAGGACATCTTGAGACAGATTTGTTTTTATATCCAGATACAAACGCTCTAAATTCACACCGTCACGGTCAATTTTATTGATAAATATAATTGTCGGGATTTGCAGTTT
>JAKPAB010000133.1 GCA_029779695.1 Bacillota bacterium
TATATCTTTGTATGCCAAAGGGATGAGCACCAGAGACATTCACGAACAAATCAAGGAACTATACGGAGTAGAAGTATCGGCTGAGCTGGTAAGTAAGATAACTGAGAGGATAGTACCTGAGATAAAAGAATGGCAAAACAGGCCGCTTGAGAAGGTGTATCCATTCATCTTTATGGATGCCATACACTACAAGGTACGTGATGAAGGACAGGTTAATAAGCGGGCCGCCTATGTGGTTGTAGGGATAGACCTTGAAGGTTACAAGGACATTCTTGGCATATGGATTGGAGATAATGAATCAGCAAAATTCTGGCTAGGTGTGCTTAATGACCTTAGGAATAGAGGTGTAGAGGATGTGTTGATATTTTGCGTAGATGGGTTAACAGGTTTAGAAGAAGCTATTGAGGCTGTATATCCGAAGGCAGAGGTACAAAGGTGCATAATCCACCAGCTGCGCAATTCCTTCAAATACGTGTCATATAAGGATTTAAAGGAGTTTACAAAGGATTTCAAGGGCGTATATACAGCACCAAACGAAGAAGCTGCTTTAGAGAGGCTGTATGAACTTAAAGAGAAATGGGGTAAAGAATACCCCTATGCATTCCGCAGCTGGGAAAACAACTGGGATGTAATAAGTCCGTTTTTCAAGTATCCACCAGAGATACGGAAGATTATGTACACTACCAACATTATTGAAGGCTTGCATCGTCAATTTAGAAAAGTTACCAAGACAAAATCGGTATTTCCCTCTGATGGTGCACTTGAGAAGATGCTGTATCTTGCGTCCATGAATGTAATGAAGAAATGGACGCAGAGGTACCATAATTGGGACCAGGTATTAAATCAGCTGTTGATAATGTACGGCAGTAGAATAGAAAATTATGTCATATAAATTGTTGTTAAAAAGTTATTAGGACAGTAAAATATTGGCTTTTACTACAAAAATATTCTTGGAAAGCTTTTTGAGATTTTGTAAAGGAATGAGAAAGGCATACTACACCAGTATAAAAAATTATTACCGAAAATATTCTGTTTTATGCATAAAATATAAAGAAAAGGTAACAATAGTAATGTGTGAAAGATATTGTTACCAGGTTAAAGTGAGACAATAAATAACACCAGAAAGGAGCCAAAAGCTCCCATACACAAAAATATTTACACTCCCTTTTTAGTATAGATGTCAGGATTGAATCCCAACCATTCTAGCATTTTCAATATCTTTGGTGAAGTATCATTCGGTAAATATAGATTGCCATTGAAATATATAACCAATACAGTCTCCAATACCTCAAGTATAGTCCTAACTGATGGACGAGTAGATTTTTGCCCATTAGGCTGAATATAATATTCCCCTCTGTCCCTCAAAGCTTTCCTTACTCTATACTCTAAATAAGACGCTATTAGCAAAACAAGTATAAACACATACCCCATCGCTTCTACTCGCTCAGGTTTCTTCAAATATACAGGCCCTAAGTACACTGGACTCTTCAAAAACTTAAATGCCTGCTCTATTGAACTTTGCCCTTTATATTCTGCCAGTATCCTCCATCCAGGATATTTTTCTCTATCCATAACTGAAGTAATAAGAACAAATGTCGATTCCATGAAAAGATCTTTTTCACATGCCATATCATCCCTTTCCCCTATAGTATGTTTTACATAGTAGCTTACTGTCTCCTCATAACTATCTTCCGTACCAGGCCTCCCTCTTCTATTATACCTCCGAGTAACCTCCTCTTCTATATGAACTTCTACATTATAATGCAAAGACTTAACTTTTTCCATAAAAGCCGCGCTCTCCCGCATTGCATCTTCAACACATGCAAATGCTCTCTTGCCTATACGCTTAGCCTCCTTCTCCAACTCTTGCTTCTCTTTCTCCCAGCGCTTCTGCAATGTCTTTGTTTTCTGCTCCCTTAACGAATTTGTATGAACTAATACAAATCGATATGGCTTCCCATCTATAGCCTCCACAAATTCATAAATCCTGTATTCTGCTGCATCTTTACGGGAACTCTCACTTAATGTCCCTACTTCTTCCCAATTTACCCCCTGCCATGCCTTCTCTTTCCACTCCGAAACACAGGAAAAGTTCTCAGGTAAACGTGATATAAACCGTATACCCTCTAACTGCCTTAACGATTCATATGAAGATACAGTCGCAGAATCCCCCACAAATATAATATCTCTATATTGTTGCCCCTCAAAAAATACCTTCATTTCCTTTATCGCCTCTGGGTTCCATTCACGGTCTGATTTGTTGCCAGATAAAAGCTGACCCATTACAGGAAGTCCACTCTGCTGTACTGCTGCCCCTATCTTGAATTGCTTAAGGTCAGGCCTATTATCTTTGCTGTAACCATAGCAGATTATAAAGTCGTCTTCTTCATCTACTTCATACAACCCTTCTACAGAAATAGATATAGATGTTGTATCCAAGTGCAATAACCTCTGCATCTTTTCACGGGGGGATATATATTCGACAAAAAATCCAAAAATCATTTTGGTAATATATGTAATTTTATTGCCTGTTTTTTGACATGCGTACACTCAGTTGGAATTTCAATATTGTGATTTATTATTCATTGCACTATTGTACATCTCTACAAATCTATGCATATATTTTGCAATATTCTGGTTATATTCTAACAGACTCGCTATAACTTTATCTTGGGAGACATCCCTCATTTGCTTAGAAGGATGCCACATATCAATAATCTTAGCTTTGGTAGAACTCATAATATCAATATCTTCTAATAATATCTTTGTTAATCCTTCCCTCAACAGTAATACAATATAATCCGGCTTAAGTATCTCGATCTGTTTTTTTATAAATTTCTGGTATCTTTTCGTATAGGTTACTAACTTATTTGCTACTTCCTTATTATCACCACCACGCTTATTTAAGTTCATAAAAGCGGTTTGTCTAAGGGCTGCTTTATAACTTTTTTCATCTGGATTCAAGTAAATATCATCGTTTTTACTTTCATTCCGGTCCTTTTCTTTTTCTAAAATGTAATATGCCATTCTAGCCAGTTTTTCCCTCAGCCTTGGTCTATTATCATTAATATTGTTGTCTATGAATTCTTTAAACCATATAACAGAAGACCTACTATCTGCATTTTCGATTTTTTTTCTTACCATTAAAATATTTGGTTCTTTTAAAATAAAGAGGATTTTGCATCGAGCATTAAGATAACACATCTCATCAATGTAGCCATCTTCAACAAATGAATCTTGTTCTATACCTGGAAAAATAATATCATCACCTATAATGCATTTTGTAATATAATGTTTTTCAACCATTTTAATCTTTTCAGGTTTACAATTACGCATAGTTTTATCCTTGTATACAGTTGTCCTACGCCAATCTTCTTCAAAGCGATGTGCTTTCTTCCATTCATCAAACAAAGCCTTTTGCTTATCCGGCAATGTTTTAGCCTCATCGATTCTTTGCAATGTTTCTTTTGAAATTTCAATAATACTATCCATTATAAGTTTCCTCCTCTTTTGTTTTCTCAATCATTTAACCCGTATTGCCAAAAAACTTCGCGTAAAATATCCAAGGCACCAAGAACTCCATACGATGAACATCCAGGGTAGGGCCTGCCCGAAGTTACGTCTGAAGATATTAGCAGTTATGCCAGTCATGGAACTAGGAAGCCCCCTCCTCTATAGGAGGTGAGTAGTTCACCAAGTATCTTTCTTCATGTAATACATCCGCTGTGTCAATAGCGGATTTAAATTGACCCATTTTTAACAGATAAAATTTGACCCACCCTGGCTTTTTTAAAAACTAGACGCTATTACGCGGGCTAGCATATAGCCCGGTTTTTAGCCTGTCCTTTAGGCGGTAGCTGTTGCCCCTTATGTTGATTATATGGGCATGATGTAATAATCTGTCCAATACCGCAGTTGCAAGTACAGGATCGCCCATAAGTTCTCCCCATTCCCCAAACCCTTTATTGCTCGTCAGAATTATGCTCCCTTTCTCGTAACGGGCACTTACTAGCTGGAAAAAGAGATTCGCACCCAGACCATCTAAGGGAAGATATCCCACTTCGTCAATTACGAGAAGTTTTGGCCTCGTATATATCCTCATGCGCTTCTCCAATCGATTCTCTTCATAAGCCTTCTTGAGGTCCTCAATAAGCCTTGTAAGGCTGCTGAAATAAACCGATATCCCTTGCGACAGAGCTTCTATGGCAAGCCCTATAGCCAGGTGTGTTTTCCCCACTCCAGGCGGACCAAGAAATATTACGTTCTCTGCCCGGCAAATAAAAGCCATTGTTGCAAGTTCCTTTATCAGTTTCTCGTCAATACTGGGTTGAAAGGTAAAGTCGAATTCCTCTAAAGTCTTCCTATACGGCAGCCGGGCAAGCTTCGTCCTTACCTCCATATTACGTCTCTGCCTTTCAACAACTTCTGCTTCAAGAAGGTCATTTAGAAAGTCAATGTACGTACTATTTTCACGCTGGGCCTTCTCAAGGAGGGCATCAAGATAAATTGCAGCATTTGAAAGGCCTAACTCTTCAAGACGCACTCGTGCTTTCTCAAACTCTATCATATCCTATCTACCTCCAAAAGACTCTGATAAACCCCCAGAGAACGCTTCTCCACTTCTAGAGAAGACACCTTAATCGCTATCGGCTTTGGATATATCATGCCCTCCGCTTCTTTAAGCCCCTTGTACTGGTCTTTAAGAAAAACGACTCCCCTTGAGCGATATCGCTTTTCGTGAGTTGCTATCACCTTCCCTTCGTAAAGAATTTCTATTTTGCCATTTCTCTCCCTTACAACCACCTCTTTCCCACTGTATTGCCATGGTACACCATACCTCACACCACCAAAGCTCAGCAGGCCATCCTTGTGAACTTTCCTCACCTCTTCCATGAATCTCTGGTATTTATCAGGGGCGGGTAGGGGTTTAAGGTTTTCTTCCTTTAAACGGTCAATAGGTCTTTCTCCAGTTGTACCGTGTATCCTCTTGTTTTTCCTGTCACACCATTCTATCGCCTGACGGTTTAGGTCTCCATAGTCTGTAAATCTCCTGCCCGGCAAGAAATTATCTTTAACAAATCCTATACCACTCTCCACCTTGCCTTTGGTCTGTGGACGCCGTGCCCTGCATACCCTCGGCACAAAGCCAAGAGTTGCAGCAAAATCCTTAAAAGTAGCATTCCATATCGGCCTGTTGTTCTCATCAACGCCAAGTATTACGGTTTTCATCCTGTCTGTGAGCACTATATCAGTTACTCCACCAAAATATTCAAATCCGTGAATGAGGCAGCAAATGAAAGTATGGACATTGCAGCGGTTTGTAAATTCCACGTATATAGCCCTCGAATACCCTAACACCATAACAAAGATATAAAGTTTACGCACCTCGCCAGTTTCCTCGTCAATGTAAGTATATTCACCCCAGTCAACCTGAGTTTGCTGGCCGGGGTTAGTCTCATAGCGGCGCACAGCAGGAATCTGTTTAGGAGGCCTAAACGGCCTTACATAATCCCTTAGAATAGTACGGCCACCAGTATAACCTTCCTCTTTAATCCTTTCATAAATGACCTCGCAGTTGAATATACCTGAATTTATCATCTGTTGAATAGTATCCTTGTAAGGATCAAGCTTTGAACCCCTTTTAGGATGCGGTTTCCTTTGAGGAATACCGTTTGCTCTCAGGTATTTTCTTACAGTATTTCTTGAAAGGCCAGTCTCTTTAGCGATTGCACGAATGCTCTTGCCCTTTGCTTTTAATTCGTGTAACATGATAATAGATACACTCCCTAGCATTTATTTCCCCCCGATTCTTTGTAGGATTAATCAGAGGGATAATTCGCCAGGGGGTGGGTCAATTCCTTTTCGTTGCTCCTGGGTCAATTATACACCGGCGGTGACAGCTGTATTAAAATCTGTAATGGAAACCGCTTTTACATCCGCCTCAGATAACCAACTGGCAAGAACTTTAGGCTGAATTACCGAGTCTTTCTTTAATAAAAAATAATATGAAGATGCAGCTTAATATAATCACCACGCATTTACCATCCGCCTGTATGTACTTCTATCCCCTTACTTCTTAGTATATAAATCGGAGTATAATCCTCTATTTTTTGATTTTCCACAATCCATAATTCTTTTAGATTAAGAATCTCTGTAAGACATGAGATATCCCGGACCGAACTTCCAACTAGGCTTACCGATTCAATGCTCGGATAATTGGCCAGAAAAGATATATCGCTGCACTCTTTACCTCCGAGAAACACTTTTCTTAAATTCTGAGCTTTTATTATTTGTTCAGGAGTAATAGAAATATTGAACAGCCCTATTACCTCTAAACTGGGTATACACTTTAAATCGCTTAAATCACAATACCCCCATTTTATAGGGTTGGTTGAAATATCTAGCCTTCTTATATTTTCCAGGTCTTTAATGGGGGAAAGATCTTCGATCTGGTTTTCCCAGATTTCAACCACTTCGAGATTAGTTAACCCTTTTAAAGGCTGAATATCTTTTACTTTATTTATTGCAATATTTATTAAACGGAGATTTTTCATATTTTGAACAAATTCAAGATTGTCCAGATTACAAGCCTGCAAAAGTAAACTTTCAAGTTTTGTTAGATTCTTAAGATGATATGCATCCGATAAATCTCCATGTACGACTTCAAGCTTAATTAAATTTTCCAATCTTGCTACAGAAGCGATGTCACAGCATTGATCCATACTAAATACAGTAAGTTGTTTCATCTCCCATATAGCTGACAGATCGTTTATTCTACAATCAAAAATTGAAAGTTCGGTCAAATGCTTGAGTGTCTTGATTTCCTCAAGATTATCCATCTCTGCGCAAGTAATATGAAGAGATTGTAAATTTTTGAAATACACAAGGTCTACTAAAGATTCTGGATTTATAACACTTAACTCCGTTACACTTAATGGATCAATAAATTGCTTTCCATTTTTCAAACAGAGTTCTTCCATGGCTTTTTTGAAAGCAATGTCGGAAAGATAATCAAACATAGCATACCCTTCTCGTATAATAGTGTTTGTAAACAACAAATCAATTAGCCTTTAGGCCATTTATTTCACCAGTTATTTACTGGTAATTAACTGACCATATCTTATTCCCCATTCAAAGCTCGCTGCAAGCTTTCGAATGGCACCTCAACCCTAACCCATATACTCACCAATCACAAACGGTGGTATATGGCGCCGTCTCCCATAGACGGCAAAAAAACTCTTTACTTTTGGGATAACCTGTAGCATGATTATCTGGTAAAGATATCTGGGACAGGCTTTTGCCCCCCTTGCAGCTCGACTGCTCAAGAAAGTATGGTCCCTACACCAGGTTTGCCGTTTCTAACTCGAATTCTGCTTTGTCGTAGTGCAGGTTCTCGGCAGCAGGAGACTAAAACCTGTATTGCTAAGAGCTAATATCGCGAGGCTGCTATATAGCCTGGTTGCTAGGGTTATCCCAAATATCCTTTACCTTATCACTCCCTTAAGAAAGGAGGTGCCAAATGTGAATAAACTATTTGTAGGCCTTGACCTCAGCCTTAAGGATTACAAGGTATCTATCATTGACCAGAATGGGGCTGAAGTCGTCAAAACTTTCTCAGTTATCAATGACCAAGTTGGGGCTGACATCCTTATAGATACTATACTCAGGTGTTGTAAGGCTTTAGCTGTTGATACCCTCTTCATCGGCCTTGAATCTACTTCAGTGTATGGCTGGCATATACAGCATCTCTTAGCTGATTCTCCACAGCTTAAGCCTTATCACCCTCACATTATTTGCTTTAACCCCAAACTCATTGAAAACTTCAAGAAATCCCTGGGCAATCTCCCTAAAAACGACTGGGTAGACGCTAACACCATCGCAGAAAGACTTCGTTTCGGTAGGCTACCCAAGTCTTGCCCTGTGGATTTCAGATACCTTGCTCTCCAAAGGCTCGTATATTCTTTTTTAGCCAATAGTGTAGCTGCCTCACGCTTATATTGTGCTGTTTGCAGAATGCCACTTTACTTAAACCGCTGGTTTTGTATGCTTCAATTCTAGTTTTCCATTGTTGTTTCCGTTCCTTTTTGGTCATAGATAATCCCTCCTCATTTTCTTTGTGGAGGAATTATCTCTCATCTGCTCATAGATTTTTAGGTGTACTCTATTTGACGCTTACGTTGTTCCCAATAGAACTCCCACTCACCATTAAGGTTTACAGGTCCATTCTCATCAAAATCCCATTTTGTCAGATCCAGCATCCCGTCTTTTGCTGTCGGGAACTCTGCTTTGCTTCGGTTGGATTTACAAGATGTCATAAAGGCAAACAACATAAATATGCAAAGAATATAAAGCCAAGTTTTGTTTGAATTATTCAAAGCATACATTTTTTACCTTTTACAAAAAACACAATAAACGTTCTCAATAATATACCGTTTATTGTATTTTTGTATAATTGCTGGTACTTAAGTACATTATTAAGTACATTATATTGTTTATGTTAATCATTGTCAACTTATGTTATTTTTTGTTTTAAAGCTCATTTACACCCGGCGTCATGCTCCAACAGTGCTAAACCCTCCGGCTGCAGCGCCTGATATTACTATCTATTTAAAAAGTAAGTAAAGTAATGACCTAGTTTTTACCGCAATAGCACATAAGCTAATAATAACGTTCCTGTGCTAAAAAGAACATCCAACTTTCTATTTGTACAGGAGATAATAAACAGTCTGAGCAAAAAAAGCGTAAGCGTCAAATAGAGCACACCTAAAAATTTGCAAGCAAATATGAGATAATCTCTCCGTAAAAATGATGGGGAGGGATTATCTATGACACATACGGAACGCAGGCAGCAATGGAAAGCCAGGATTGAAGCCTACAAAGCCAGCGGCTTATCTGC
>JAKPAB010000142.1 GCA_029779695.1 Bacillota bacterium
GGTAAAATGCTGACAACTAAGGCATTTTCTGATCTTCTCACACTTAAGGGCAAGACTCTTATCACAACAGACGGGACCACACTTCTCGGAGCAGATGATAAGGCCGGAATAACAGCAATCATGACAATGCTTGATTATTTGACTAACCATCCGGAGGAAGAACATGGCGAGCTTAGGATCTGTTTTACACCTGATGAGGAAGTCGGCCGTGGCCCTGACATGTTTGATGTCGATGGATTTGGAGCAGATTACGCATATACTGTAGACGGAGATTATGAAGGCGATGTTGCATATGAAAACTTCAATGCATGTTCAGCTGAAATAGAGATAGAGGGAGTCAATGTTCATCCGGGAGAGGCAAAAGATATAATGGTTAATGCCTGCTTGCTGGCTATGGAGATCAATGAGGCCCTTCCCAAGGGTGAAATACCTGCTTGCACAGAGGGAAGGGAAGGATTCTATCATCTCTGTGAGATGAGTGGCAATGAATCTCATGCCAGTCTTTATTATATTTTAAGAGATCATGATAATGATAGTTTTGAAAATAGGAAAAAGGTTATTACTGAGATCTGCAATAAGATCGGAGCGAAATACCCTACCGGAAAAGTTACCTGCAAGATCACAGACTCTTATGCGAATATGAGCATAGTGATAGAGGAGCATATGGATGTGGTCAATCTTGCCAAAGAGGCTGTTTCGTATCTTGGAATGGAGCCTGTATCCAAGCCGGTAAGAGGAGGAACTGATGGAGCACAGCTTTCATTTATGGGACTTCCTTGCCCGAATCTGGGAACAGCAGGATATGGATTCCACGGACCATTTGAGCATGTAACAGTTGAGGGAATGGAAACTGTATCCAAGATTCTTGTATATATCGCAGAACATCCTCTGAATTAATATTAGTAGATAGGGAGGTAATAAATGTCAAATTTTAGGACACTTGAACTTCATATTGATGTAAATGCTGCCAATGATGTCATTGCTTCTGGTATCAGAAAAGAGCTGGATGAAAAGGGATTATTTTTAATAAATGTAATGGCTTCTCCCGGAGCAGGCAAGACATCATGTCTGATGAGAACTATAGATAAACTCAGGGACAGACATAAGATAGGGGTAATGGAAGCTGATATAGAGGCTGATGTAGATGCCGATAAAATGGAAAAGGCCGGAGTAAGGACGATCCAGGTCCATACCGGAGGCGAATGTGCGATGGATGCTGACATGACGGCAGCAGCCCTTAGAGAATTCCCATCAGATGATCTAGACCTTATATTTATGGAAAATATCGGGAACTTGGTATGCCCCGCAGAAAATGATACCGGAGCAACCATAAATGTTGCTATCTTGTCCATTCCTGAGGGGGACGACAAGCCGCTTAAGTATCCGCTGATGTTTAAGGTCTGTCAGGCAGTTATTATCAACAAGATCGATACTAGAGATTATTTTGATTTTGATGATGATGCCGTAGTAAGAAGAATAAAGAGATTAAATCCTGAGTCGGAAGTGTTTTTTGTATCTGCCAAGACAGGTGAAGGCTTCGACAAATGGACTGATTGGTTAGAGACTCAGATGAATAAATAGAATTAGAATATGGATTTCTGAATATATATTGATAAAATCCTAAACCATAAATACATAGAATTAACATTTCAACTTTTTACTATGCAAAATAAACATAAAAAGATTGCAAAAAATAACATTTATATTGCATTTTACCTAAGAAAAGCTGATAATCATTTATCAAAGGCTGCTATGTTGGCATAGGCTTAACGCTTGAAAATGAGCGCAGAAGTCAGCCGAATAGCGGTTTTTGCTACGTATGTAGGGTTAAAAAGGAGGACACTAAATGTGGTGGTCGGTTCCATTTCTGATCATTTTCCCAATGGTCGTCGGAGTAATTCTTTTTTGTATCCGTATTCAGAAAGCTCGTAAGGCAATAGCATATGTTGCTACGCCTGCGATTATTGTTGCAGTTATTGATCTGGTAGTTAGATTTTTTGCCGGAGGCGCTGTACCAGTAGAATTATATTTTGATACGGAAACTACAGATATGTTTATATCTGTAGGCGAGATCTTATTAATGCTTTTTGTGGTCATACAGTGTTTTAGATATAAGAAGTATTGGATATCGCTTCTTTCAATAGTTCCTACGGGAATGATCCTGTGGTTAGAGTATTTTGGACCAAAATACAATCAGCAGTATCATATCCGTATCGATTATCTGTCGATTCTCATGTGCATTATAGTTGGTGTGGTTGGTGGATTGATCACTATCTATGCTATGGGATATATGGACGGATATCATCATCATCATACAGAAGTCCCAGAGAGAAGACATTATTTCTTCATGGTAGTTTTCTTGTTTTTGGGAGCAATGTTTGGATTTGTTCTTTCAGACAGTCTTATGTGGGTTGACTTCTTTTGGGAGACAACCAGCGTATGTTCATTTATGCTCATTGGATATACCAAGACAGAAGAGGCGGTCAACAATTCATTCAGAGCACTTTGGATGAATCTGTTAGGCGGACTTGCTCTAGCAATTGGTATATTGTATTTTGCAATCAACACAGGAAGCGTATCCTTTAGGATGCTTACAGACTTTGGCGTTGAAGGGGATGCTCTTGTAGCACTTCCAATAGCCCTAATGGCATTTGCAGCACTGACCAAGTCAGCTCAGCTTCCATTTTCAACCTGGCTCATGGGTGCTATGGTAGCACCTACTCCGTCTAGTGCACTTCTTCATAGTGCAACGATGGTCAAGGCTGGGATCTATGTGCTTTTCAGACTGGCTCCGGCTATGTACGGAACAGCTACAGGGACTATCGTTGCCACAGTTGGTGGATTTACGTTTCTGATGACTTCTATTATGGCTATTGCCCAGACAGATGCTAAAAAGGTACTGGCACTTTCAACAGTGTCCAATCTTGGATTAATGGTAGCTTGTGCCGGAATCGGAAGCCCATCAACAATATGGGCCGGAGTATTCCTAATGATCTTTCATTCAGTATCCAAAGCTCTATTGTTTCAGGATGTTGGAGCAACAGAAAATGTACTTTTCAGCAGAGATATTGAGGATATGCATGGACTTATCTATAAGCTCCCCAAGCTTGCATCATTCATGTTCATAGGAATCGTCGGCATGTATCTGGCACCCTTTGGAATGCTTGTATCAAAGTGGGCAGCTCTTCGTGCATCAGTAGATAATAAGGGTATCCTTTTAGTTCTGTTTATAGTATTTGGCTCAGCAATTACATCTTTTTATTGGACCAAGTGGCTGGGTAAGCTGATTGGAAGAACAGCTACAAATGTTAAGGTTAAGGATATAACCAAGGCAAATGAGATGTTTTCTCTTACATGTAATGCGGTAATGATGTTCCTATTATGTCTGCTATTCCCGCTGCTCTCAAGATCGTTTGTAGATCCTCTGGTGGAATCACTTTTTGGCAATTATTATGATGCTATACCTATGAAGATCCTGTATATATTGATCGTATGTGTTCTCGTAGTATTTGCAGTTCCGTTTATTACATATTTCAGTACAAAAGATATGAAGTATGATGAAAAACTGGCCTATATGGGCGGTATCAATATGGATAATGATAATTGCTTTACAGACTCTTATGGAGAACCCAAAAAGGTATGGTTAACCAACTATTATTTTGCTCATAAGATCGGACAGAGAAAACTAATGTTACCTTGTCAGTTGGCTGCCGCCGCCGCACTAGTGATCATGCTATGCATTGTGATCGGAGGCTTACTATGATAGATTTTAGAATTATATCAGCATTGTCCTTTATCGTTTTTGCTCCATTTGTAGGAGGATTCCTAGAGGGCCTTGACAGAAAAATATCTGCTAGAATGCAGAGACGTGTAGGACCTTCAGTTTTTCAGCCTTTTTATGATGTGATCAAATTATTAAGTAAGGAAACAATAGCAGTTACGGCATCTCAGAGGTTCCTTCTGGTTAGTTATATGATACTTACAGTATTTACCGGAGCTATGTTCTTCTTTGGAAGTGACTTATTAATGGTATTTCTGATGTTGTCTACTGCAGGAGTATTCCTATATCTGGCAGGCTGTGTGACAAGCTCTCCGTACTCATCAATGGGAGCTCAGAGAGAACTGATGCAGGAATTGTCATATGAGCCAGCACTTCTTCTCACAGGCCTAGGATTTTATATAGCTGAGGGAACGTTCAGAGTTCAGGATATTGTCAATTCAAGATACAGCGCAGTAATGTTTCTGCCTGGATTTTTTGTAGCGTTTGTTTTTATACTTACGATCAAAATGAGAAAATCACCATTTGATGAGAGCACATCTCATCATCCTCATCAGGAGCTGGTCAAGGGTCTGACCACAGAAATGGGATCAACAAACCTGGCAATTTTTCAGATCACAGAATGGTATGAGAATGTCCTGATGCTTGGTGTG
>JAKPAB010000146.1 GCA_029779695.1 Bacillota bacterium
GTGGCAGGTCACAAAAAGACATAGCCATACAATTAAAAGTCAACAAGAGTACGATATCACGCGAAATAAGTCGCAATTCTGATGGCAGGAGCAAGTCCTATAAACCTGATTTAGCTCATCGCAAGTACATGAAACGAATGAAAGGACGTACTCACTTTCATAAGTTTGATTCTTCATTGCAGCAAATAGTGGATGCTTTTCTTAAAGCAGATTTCAGTCCGGAACAAATCAATGGATTGCTTAAGACAAACGTAAAGGAATACGTATCACATGAAACAATCTATCAGTATATATGGAAAGACAAGAGAACCGGTGATAAGCAGTTGTTCAAACACTTACGTAGAAAAGGAAGGCGTTATGCCAAACGTGGTTCAAAAACCAACGGACGTGGTTTTATCAAGAATCGGGTTGATATAGATGAGAGACCATCAATCGTTGATGAGAAGGTCAGGTTTGGTGATTTGGAAATAGATACAGTGATAGGCAGAAACCACAAAGGTGCCTTACTGACAATAAACGACAGGGTTACAGGGCTTGTATGGATACGTCGTTTAAGCGGAAAAGAGGCCGGTCCGCTTACAAAAGCAGCTGTTGACGCTCTGATGCCTGTTAAAGACTTAATACACACAATTACGGCAGATAATGGAAAAGAATTCAGTTTTCACGAAAAAATTGCAGAGAAGTTAAATATTTTGATTTACTTTGCAAAACCATACCATTCATGGGAAAGAGGTGCCAATGAAAACACCAATGGACTCATTAGGCAATACTTCCCTAAAGGTACGGACTTCGGAAATATAACCCAAGAACAAGTGATGCGCGTTCAAAACATCTTGAACTCCAGACCGAGGAAAAGATTAGGCTATATGACTCCTAAAGAGAAATTTAAACAATTAACTAATTTGGATTACAATGCGGTTGCATTATACGCTTGAATTCAGCATGTTTAAAAGTGGGATGAAATAAAGTTCATTTCACCGATATAATATTATATATTCACCGATAAAGTATTGTATGGCATCTGTATAATTAATATCTTTGCATCGTCAAGTCAATCAAGCAGTATGACTTGTGGTTATTTTATATGTTTATATTTTAATAAAAATAATATGGAAAGAAATGGTTTTAGAAGTGTCATCACTGGTGGCGTAATTGTATTAATAGGTATTGTATACTTATTATTTAATGTTGGAATATTGCCTGCAGATTGGAGAGGTATAATAATATCATGGC
>JAKPAB010000159.1 GCA_029779695.1 Bacillota bacterium
TGATGCGAACCGTGCATTGATGGGATCTAACATGATGCGTCAGGCAGTTCCATTATTAAAACCTCAAGCTCCAATTGTAGGAACAGGTCTTGAAAAACAAGTAGCTGCTGATTCTAGAATTTTAATTAACGCCGATGGAAATGGTGTTGTAGAATATGTAGATGCTGATAAGATTGTTATCAAATACGAAAGAAGTGAGAATGATGATATCGTAAGCTTCGAATCTGCTACTAAAACGTATAATCTTACTAAATTTAGAAAAACTAACCAATCTACAACCATCACTCTTAGACCAAACGTAAGAGTAGGTGATACCGTAGTAAAAGGACAAGTGCTTTGTGATGGTTATGCTACCGAAAAAGGAGAATTAGCTCTTGGTAGAAACCTTACTGTAGCATTCATGCCTTGGAAAGGGTATAACTTCGAGGATGCAATTGTAATCAACGAAAAAGTAGTAAGAGAAGACTGGTTTACTTCTATTCACGTAGATGAATATTCATTAGAAGTAAGAGATACCAAACTAGGTATGGAAGAATTGACTGCAGATATTCCTAACGTTTCAGAAGAGGCTACTAAAGATCTTGACGAAAACGGTATGATTAGAATTGGTGCAGAAGTGAAACCTGGTGATATCTTAATTGGTAAAATTACTCCAAAAGGTGAATCTGATCCTACACCAGAAGAAAAACTATTGAGAGCAATCTTCGGTGACAAAGCTGGTGATGTAAAAGATGCTTCATTGAAAGCAGATTCTTCATTAAGAGGTGTTGTTATCAACAAAAAATTATTCTCAAGAAACATCAAAGACAAGAAAAAAAGAACTGAAGAGAAACTTAAACTTGAAGAAATCGAAAACAGATACAAATCTCAATTCGATGAATTAAGAAATACCCTTCTTGAAAAACTGAATACTCTTGTTAATGGTAAAACTTCTCAAGGGGTAAATAACGACTTAGAAGAAGAGATCATTCCAAAAGGAGTTAAGTTTACGCTGAAACTTCTTCAATCTGTAGAAGATTATGTAAACGTAAGTGGCGCAGATTGGACTGTAGATGCTGATAAAAATGATTTAATTAAACAATTAATTCATAATTATAAAATTAAATACAATGATATTCAAGGAGTTAAAAACCGTGAGAAATATGCTATTTCAATCGGAGATGAGCTACCAGCAGGTATCATTAAACTAGCTAAAGTTTACATCGCTAAAAAACGTAAATTAAACGTAGGTGATAAAATGGCAGGTCGTCACGGTAACAAAGGTATCGTGTCTAGAATCGTAAGAGAAGAAGATATGCCATTCTTAGAAGACGGAACTCCGGTAGATATCGTATTGAATCCACTAGGTGTACCTTCTCGTAT
>JAKPAB010000164.1 GCA_029779695.1 Bacillota bacterium
CCTATCAGTGTGCATGCAGCTACGCTTGATCAGAGTGGTATGCCACCGGTAGTATATACTGTCACAGTAAATGGTTCATCAACACCTGTAATGGCAAATGATGAAAAGACACCTATATACTCTGACGCTACAGCAACCAAGGAAGTAACGACAGGAGATTATACACCCGGAACTACTTACTATACCAAAACTACTGAAAATAAATATTATGGTTGGCAGATTGGTTCTAAAGATAATGGTTTGCAGATTGGTTCTAGGTATTATTTTGACCAAAACGGAAACAAGGTCACAGGAACACAGGTAATCAGAGGAGCAAAATATAATTTTGGTTCCGATGGTACCCTTCTAACGAGTGGAATGGGAATAGATGTATCTAAGTGGCAGGGCAATATCGACTGGTCTAAGGCTAAAAGTGCCATATCATTTGCTATAATAAAAGCAGGCTATAGAGGATCAAGTGGCGGACTTTCCAAGGATCCTTACTATGAGAGAAATATGAAAAACGCCAAGGCTAATGGAGTAAAGGTAGGAATATATTTTTATTCTATAGCAACAACAGAGGCAGAAGCAGTAGAGGAAGCGTCACTGGCTGTAGCACTGGCTCAGGAGCAGGGCGGAGTCTCACTTCCAATATATATGGATGTAGAGGGATCAATGCTTCATCAATCAAATGATCAGCTGAACGCTGAGATAAGGGCATTTTGCAGCACAGTTCAGAGCGCAGGGTATAGAGCAGGATTATATTCGAGCAGAAATCCTCTAACGAAGCAGATTGATACAGCGTCAATGATAGGTTCCGGAATATCTATTTGGTGTGCTCAGTATAATACTTCATGTACATTGGCTAATCACTACGATATATGGCAGTATACAAGCAAGGGCTCAGTCCCTGGAATAAGCGGTAATGTAGACATGAACCAGAGCTATTTCTAAATAAAAAATGTATGTAAAATAATAAATAAATGTAAGAAAATGCCTGAGGGGGATGTAATGCTTGATCTTGAGGAAGCTAGAACGTTATTAGCGGAGCATGGACAGGAACATGTTCTTAGAAATTATGGGATACTAAGTGATTCTGAAAAAGAATCATTGCTTAGACAGATAGAGGCACTTGATTTTGAACTGATAGAATCTGTTAAATGTCATGAGAAACAGAAAACGGGAAAGGTTGAACCGATCCAGTTTGTGGACATAGATAATATTAGAGAAAATAAGGTTGATTACAAAAGATCAGGAATGGAAGTGCTAGATGATGGAAGATTTGCCTGTGTTTTATTGGCAGGAGGAATGGGAACCAGACTCGGTCTCGATAAGCCAAAAGGGGAACTAAACTATGGCATTACAGAGACCCACTATCTATTTCAGAAGCTTGTAGAGAACCTTATTCAGGTTCGAAATGAAGCTAAAGGGGCCAGTATCCCTCTTTTTATCATGACTAGTGAGAAAAATGATCAGGAGACGAGAAAATTCTTTCAGGAGAACGATTTCTTTGGATATCCAAGTGAGGATGTGTTCTTCTTTATTCAGGAAATGGCAGCAGCAGTTGATTATAATGGAAAACTGTTGATGGAGGAACCTGGAAGATTAGCAACATCCCCTAATGGAAATGGCGGATGGTTCTCATCTCTTGTAAGGGCAGGATACCTAGAAGAACTGCACAGCAGAAATACAGAATGGATCAATATATTCTCAGTAGATAATCCACTTCAGAAAATGGCAGATCCTGTTTTCATAGGTGCAACTATCGCTAATGGAGCAGACTCCGGATCAAAGGTCGTGAGAAAGGCATATCCCGAAGAAAAAATGGGAGTAATGTGTCTAGAAGACGGACGCTCTAGCGTCATAGAATATTATGAGCTTTCCGATGAGATGAGAAATGCTACGGATGATAATGGAACACTTTTATACGGATTCGGAGTAATACTTAATTATATCTTTAAACTCGATAAGCTAGAGGAGCTTCTGAGTAAAAAGCTTCCATGCCATATTGTTGAGAAGAAAATCCAGTATGTTGACGATAAGAATCAGCTGATAAGCCCCGAAGAACCCAATGGATATAAATTCGAGACACTGGCAGTTGACGTAATAAGATTGATGGATTACTGCGTTCCATTTGAAGTAGAGAGACAGAGAGAATTTGCACCGATTAAAAATCTACATGGTAAGGATTCTTTGGATTCTGCAAGAGAACTTCTTGAATTAAATGGAGAGAAACTGTAATGAATGAAGTTCGCTTCTCAATTTTGGCTCATGCCAGAAAAACCGATCCGGAGCTATTTAGAGAAATGCTCCAATCGATATATGAACTTGATTATATGAATTTTGAGTTTATAGTACTTGACTCAAATCCTGTATCGGTTCTTTCTGCCATGATTTCAGAGATATTTGATGGAGACGGAAGAGTAGTATATAAAAAAATGACCCGTGAACTTCGAAATTCCGAGAGTTATAACGTGGGACTTCGAATGATGAGCGGGGACTATCTGTGCATTATAGGACAGTACGACTGCGTGGCGTCAGATTGGCTGATAAGAATGGAAAAGGCATGCATATCCACTCTTATTCCGGGTAAAAGAGATCTGAATTTTGACGATCTGACAAGAGCAGCATCTGGGGGGAGACTCAGACAATGGAAACTGACGGCACCGGATCTGATATACACTGACTATGACGAGATCATAGATGGTACTAGGATGCATCCACACTTTTTAGGAGCATTTAATCCAGAACTTCTCATTCAATATGACTATATAGGATCTAGCATGGCAATATCCATGGAACTCCTCAGGCGGCTGCGTTTCTTTGATGAAGCCCTTGAAGTGGGCGAGATGTTTGATTACAAGCTTCGAATGCTTGAATTCTATAGGAAATGCGCTGATCAGAGATTTCCATCACATAATTTTTTGATAGAACATTGTCAGGGACTCTTATATCACAAGAGGATCAGGGATATAGGAATAGACAAAAAGAGAACTTACGATAAGGAACGCTATGATATAGAGACGTCTCTTATCAAGAAATATCTGGAACGAAATCATATATCAGGCAGCCTAGCAAATGACAGGAATTACAAGATACATCCAATAAAAAGAAAAGGCTCTGATTATTTTACCAAAAAGAAGGATTTTATCGTCCTAAAGGACAAAAATGTAAGGGTACAAGGTCAGGAAAGAGCATTAGCCAGGATGTACGGTCATATGAAGCAATGGGATGTTGCTGTTGTAGGCGGGAAATTTGTCGAAGGCGGAGATATAGTTAATTGCGGATATATATATGACAGTGATGGAATCATATATCCTGCATGCTCAGGCCAAAGGGCCTCTAAGAATGGTTATGAATATAGGATATCACTTCCACAGGATGTAAGTATGGTCGACCCGGGATTTTGCATGATGGATGCTGCGCTATATAAGAAACTAGGCGGAATGCGACCTGGAATGCTGAAAAGAGATGCAATGCTGGAATACTGCCTGAGAGTTAGACAGGCAGGATACAGAGTTATATATGATCCGGGAGTGGTTGTACATGTGAACGATATCAAACCTGAAAGCTCTGAACAATCTCATAATATACTGATGTCCATATATGGTCCGGATGGAACCAGTAATAAGATCCGAATAGAAGATGGAGATCCGTTTTATAACCAATATCTCCCTTTAGGTGTTGAAAATTACGTGTTGTGATACATAGGACAAAAGATGAAATATAGAGGATAAGATGTTGAATTTGCTTGATTTCGGGGCAAAAACGTTATCAGGAAAAAGCCACATTTTATTCACAGAACCATCACAATCCGATTTTATACTTAAAAAAGTAACATCGATAGAAGTTATTCTTGACGAAGAGAGTTAAGAAAGAGGTGCATCATGAGTTTGTATGAAAGAGGATTTGAAGGTAATTCAGATCAAGATGAAAACTACGAGGGAAATATAAACGCCAATCGTGAGAACAACATGAAAAGTGATCGTGAGGGAAATGTGAACGAAAATCATGAGGAAGGCAATATTGCTCCAGAGGACAAAAAAAATGAGACCGTAGAAAGTTCCAGCATAGAGACAGGCGATGGCAATTCGATGCGTGGGACCAAGTCATCAGACGGGACATATTCGTATAAAGCAGATCAGAACGCAAATAAATCAGCAAATGGCTCAAATAGCTACACCAATATGCCTTATGGAGTCGATGTTAATTCATCTGACAATAAAGGAAAAAGGAAAAAGCCAAGAAAAGAATTGAAAAAAGCAGGATTTGGCAAGACCGTAGGTAAGGCAGCAATTGTTGCGGCAGTATTTGGAATAATCGCAGGAACCACATTCCAGGGCTCTAATTATATAGTGGCCAAAATCACTGGCAGAGCAGCAAATGTATCTATCAAATCTGATCAGATATCCACAGGCAAAGGAGCATTGTCAACAACATCTACATCATCAGCAACAACTGTTACAGATGTTTCAGATATTGTTGAAAACGTAGTCCCTGCCATTGTTCAGGTTACTAATATGTCAGTAGAAGAATACAATACATTCTTCGGCACATATTCAAAACCTGCACAGTCTGCCGGATCAGGAATAATAGTCAGCCAGGACAATGATTATTTATATATCGCAACCAATAATCATGTGGTATCAAACAGTAAGTCTCTTACGATCACATTCTCGGATAATTCTGCTGTTAGTGCAGAACTTGTAGGAACTGATGAGCAGACAGATCTGGCAGTTATCAGAGTAAAAGTTTCTGACCTAAATAAAAAGACGGCATCTTCAATAAAAGTTGCTACCTTGGGAAGCTCAGATTCAGTGGCAGTAGGAGAATCAGCAGTAGTTATAGGCAATGCATTAGGCTACGGACAGTCGGTTACCACAGGAGTAATAAGTGCATTAAATCGTGAAGTTTCTATTGAAGGCTCTTCTGGCGAGATGTATACTAATAAATTGATACAGACAGATGCTGCAGTTAATCCGGGAAATTCTGGCGGAGCACTTCTAAATATGAATGGCGAGGTCATTGGAATCGTTTCGGCGAAGTATTCATCCACTGATGTTGAGGGAATGGGATATGCAATTCCAATAAGTTCAGCTACTTCAGTTATTCAGTCCCTTATGAAGGGCGAAGCTGTTGACCATTCATCATCGAAGGACTCTGCTGCCACAAGTGGAGCATATCTTGGAATCAACGGATGGGATGTAAGCTCTGAAAATTCTATGGTATATGGAATGCCACAGGGCGTATATGTAACAAAGAGTATTGATAATCAGCCGGCATCAAAGGCTGGGATCAAAAAGGGCGATATTATCACTTCAGCAGATGGAAAAGAAATAACATCTATGGAAGAGCTCAAAACTATTATCTCCAATCATAAATCAGGAGATAAGGTCAAGCTTGTTATTGCAACAAGAGATAGTGGATATGATAAGAAGTCATCAGTAGAGGTAACACTTGCAGATGCTAGCCAGGCACCGAAGGAGGATACTGAGAGCAATAAAGGTAATCAGTCCAACGGATCATCGGGTAGCCAGCAGCAAGGCAATGACAATAGCCAAGGTTCCGCATCCGAGTTTTTTAATAAAATATTCGGAGGAAATTGAGAAAGGATCATATGACAGACTATAGAAGAAAAACAAAAATTATTTGTACCCTCGGACCTTCAACTGACAAGGAAGAGATAGTTGAGGAATTGATTAAAAGTGGAATGAATGTGGGAAGATTTAACTTTTCACATGGACTTCATGACGAACAGGAAAAGAGACTGGCACTTCTCACCAAAGTAAGAGAGAAGCTAAATGCCCCTGTCGCAGCAATGCTTGATACAAAGGGCCCAGAGATCAGACTCAAGGACTTTGAAAAAGGGCAGATAATGCTGAAGGAAGGCCAGAAGTTTACACTTACAGGACGTGATATCATCGGAAATGAAAAAGAGGTTGGAATCTCTTACAAGGAACTTGCCGAGGATGTTGAAGCGGGTACACATATTTTGATCGACGATGGTCTGGTAGAACTTGTAGTTGATTCAATTACAGATTTAGATATTAAATGTACAGTGCTTAATGGTGGCAAAATCAGCGACAAAAAGGGAGTTAATGTTCCTAATGTAGAGTTATCTATGCCGTATATCAGCCCCAAGGACAGAAAAGATCTTGTCTTCGGCGTTCAGCATGGATTCGATTTTATTGCAGCTTCATTTGCAAGAACAGCTGAGGATATAGAAGAGATTAGAACTATTCTGAAGCAGTATGGTGGAGAAGATATTCAGATCATTGCTAAGATCGAAAATACTCAGGGTGTCAAGAATATTGATTCCATAATAAATGCAGCTGATGGAGTAATGGTTGCCAGAGGCGATATGGGAGTTGAGATACCTCTTGAGGAAGTTCCTGTTATCCAGAAGATGATAATCAAGAAGGTTTATAATGCAGGTAAGGTTGTTATCACAGCGACTCAGATGCTGGATTCAATGATTCAGAATCCTAGACCTACAAGAGCTGAAGCAACGGATGTAGCCAATGCTGTATATGATGGAACGAGTGCGATAATGCTGTCAGGCGAAACTGCAATGGGTAAGTATCCTGTAGAAGCGGTTAAGACGATGGCAAGAATCGCAGTGAGAACGGAGCGAGATATTAACTATCAGTCCAGACTGAAAGATAGAGATATTCCAAAGAATCCTACGATAACAGATGCTATTTCTCATTCTGCATGTACAATGGCAGGAGACCTGAATGCTAGCGCTATTTTATCCGTAACATTATCAGGAAGAACAGCACATATGATTTCTAAATATAGACCTATTAGCCCTATTCTGGCAGGTTGTATGATGGAAAAGGTCTGGAGACAGATGAGCCTATGCTGGGGAGTAACTCCTATTCTTATGAATAAGAAAGAAAATGATACAGAAGTGCTTTTTGAGCATGCTGTAGAGAGAGCAGAAGAAGAGAAGCTGATTGAAGAGGGAGACGTAGTCATCCTTACAGCGGGAATGCCTCTTGGAATTTCAGGAACTACCAATCTGATCAAGGCGGTAATGGTCTAAGTAATCATATAGTAATTAATACATATGTATAGATAGATATATTAATAAATACATAAATAGATATATAAAAAATTATATAGGAACATAGATATAGAATTAAAAATAAGCTATGAAGTAATGATGTTCATTATTTCATGGCTTATTTTAAAAAAGTGCGCCAGTAGGTGCACTTTTTTAATAAATAACTGTTTTAAATAAGATTTATTTCAGCATTTCTTTCTTACGATGTGGTGAAACCGGAGGGAGATCTACATCCTCAGCGCCCTTTTCATTTTGAAAATATGCCTTGATGGCACGAAAAGTCGTAGCACTTATATAATGCTCTATTCTGCATGCATCAGAAACTGCAATGTCCTGATCGACTCCTAGAGATTCAAAGACCTGGGTCAGAACAGTGTGCCTATCGTACATATCTTCTGCGATTTCCTTGCCATCATTGGTTAGGCATATATGGTTGTGCTCTGAAATAGTGACATAACCATTTTCACGAAGCTGCTTTAAAAAAATAGATACGGTTGCCCTTGCGTATCCGAAATAATCACATATATCTATAGCTCGAACCATTTCCTTCTCTTTGGATAAAACCAAAATGGCTTCTAAATAGTCCTGAGCGGATTCTTGAATTTTCATAAAAACTCCTCCTAAGTGCTATTTTATAATATAAAGATTAAGAAATCAATTAATTGAACTGTAGGTGAATATACGGATTTGTATTTGATAAATAATATTAGATAAATGTTTGTGAGATATTAAAAGCGAAATAATTTAAAGTCATTGACAGAAAAATGAGGCCGTGATAATATGTCTATAAGTTAGTGGCGACTAACATAAAAACAATAATGTTAAATATAGGTAAAGAATTAAAATATACCGGTTAAATGAAGGTAGAGTAGTTAGATATACAGGTTAACCATATGTACAGAATTAATTAAAGAGGAGGATAATATGTCTCAAATAATAAGTAATGTAGTTGTTGTAGTGCTATTGGTAGTAATTGTTGGATTGGCGCTTAAAAAAACAATAATAAACCTAAAGGGAGAAATGAACGGAGAGGGGTGTGCCTCTTGCGGTAACAGATCATCGTGTCAGTCAATGACAAAAAAGAAAAAATCAGGTAGCAGCGGATCAACAACAGAATCATATGATTGTTGCAGTGAAAGCGCTATCCATTACAAACCTGATAAAAAGGCATTTGAAAAATTTTGCAAAAGATAGGAATCCCTGTTCTCGAAATTTTTTTGAGTAGTTTAACTTGCCCATTGATAAATTTTTGACTATAATCTCCTTGGTAACTGTATTGTATCCCATATGGGAATAATAACAGGAGGAAAATTAGATGAAGAACGAGAGAACATATTCACTTGTATTAACAGCACTATTCACTGCCATTATAGTCATAATGGCCTATACCCCGTTAGGCTTTATTCCGCTTGGAATAATAAATGCCACAATTATCCATATCCCGGTTATACTTGGAGCACTATTTTTAGGGCCTAAAAAGGGCGGATTCCTAGGATTTGTATTTGGACTCACAAGCTTTCTGAAAAACACTATCACGCCGGCTACATTATCGGCATTTGTTTTTTCACCGGTTCTGGCAGCATCACAGTTTGGAGCAGCAGGAGCTGTTAAGAGTGCGATAATATGCTTTGTACCGAGAATACTGGTAGGAGTTATTCCTTACTTTGTATTTGTAGGAGTGAGAAAGCTTGCATCAGGAGATAACAAAATAGGACGGATCATAGCCTGCATATTAGCAGGACTTGTAATGTTTTTATTTGGAAGAGCATTTTCGGCAAGAACCATTACAACGATTTCTCCAATGGTCGCTACGATCATAGGTGTTGTACTCGGAGCATTAGTATGTGGGATTTTATATATGGTAACTATTAAAAGGAGTGCTGCTTCACTTGGATTTGTATATGCGGGGCTCACAGGTGCATTTACCAATACTTTTCTGGTAATGGGAGGTATATATTTTTTCTACAAGGGATCATATGCAGCAGCTACAAATGTGGCAGTTGATAAGGTCCTTAGTGTTATAATGGGAGTAGTTACATTCAACGGAGTAGTTGAATCCGTTGTTGCAGCAATAATAGTCACAGCACTTGGCCTGGTTCTGATGAGGGTCAAGACTCTTTTTTGTGATGAGAACAGAGAAATTACAGCAACACATAAAAGTGGAGCTGCGTTATAAAATAACAGCTTAGAAGAGATGGCAGATTGATCTTGCAGATCTTTCGAGGGGTAGCCTACGGAAGATTATAACAGGATTAGGAGGATCGTATGATAATAGCAATAGATGTGGGCAATACTAATATCGTAATTGGATGTTTAGACAGAGATAAAGTACTCTTTTCTGAAAGGGTATCGACGGATGTTTCCAAAACTGAATTGGAATATGTGGTTCAGTTTCAGGCACTTCTACATCTTCACGGAGTCCATAAGACAGATGTTACCGGTGCAGTGATTGCATCAGTTGTTCCACCTCTTAATAATATACTGACAGCTTCGATTAGAAAAGAGTTCGGATGTGAACCTATTGTCGTAGGACCCGGGGTCAAAAATGGACTCAAGATAGCAATGGACAATCCTGCCTCTGTAGGAGCTGATCTAATTGTCGATGCAGTTGCAGGAATGAAAGAATACGGTGCTCCATTTGTCATAATTGATATGGGAACGGCTACAACGATAAGTGTTGTCAACAAGGATAAGGAATACATCGGAGGAATGATAATACCCGGAGTCCGGGTCTCACTAGATGGACTAGCAGGACGGACTGCACAGTTACCAAGGATATCTCTAGATCCACCGAAGAAACTTATCGGAACCAATACTATTGATTGTATGAAGAGTGGAATCATATATGGACAGGCATCACTTTTAGATGGGATGCTGGATCGGATATTTGAGGAGATCGGAACAGAGATGCCGGTTGTTGCAACCGGAGGATTGGCAGGATGCATAGTTTCACAATGCAGACATAAAATCGTATACGACAGCGAGCTTACCCTGAAGGGCCTCGGAGAGGTCTACTACAGAAATGTGTGAAAGGAGATACACATATGGATCTTAAGGGTAAAAACATAATTTTAGGTGTGACTGGAAGCATAGCAGCTTATAAAATTGCAGGTCTTGCTAGTGCACTGAAAAAGCGTGGCGCTGACATTACGGTGATCATGACAGAAAATGCTACAAATTTTATTAATCCGATTACATTTGAGACACTTACAGGTAATAAGTGTCTGGTAGACACATTTGACAGAAACTTCCAGTACAGCGTGGAACATGTGTCATTGGCTAAAAAGGCTGATGTTTTCATTGTGGCACCGGCTTCTTGTGATGTAATTGCTAAGGCTGCTCATGGAATAGCCGATGACATGCTCACAACTACACTTATGGCATGCACATGCCCGAAGATATTCGCTCCGGCTATGAATACCAGGATGTATGAGAATCCTATTAATCAGGATAATATGAAGACTCTGGAACACTATGGAATGTCTGTGATAACACCAGCCACAGGATATCTGGCGTGTGGAGATACCGGTGCTGGTAAAATGCCGGAACCAGAAATCCTGTTGGAGCATATTATATACGCTCTTACAGAAAAGGATCTGATCGGTAAAAAAGTAATGGTTACAGCAGGACCGACCAGAGAGGTTATGGATCCTGTCAGATATTTAAGCAATTTTTCTACTGGAAAAATGGGATATGCAATTGCCAGGGCGGCAGCGTATCGTGGAGCGAAAGTTACACTGATATCAGGGCCGGTAGCTCTGACCACACCCTTAAGAGTAGAGAGAATAGAGGTAGTATCCTCAAGTGACATGGCAGACGCTGTGTTTAATCTAGCTAAGGATCAGGATATTATAATTAAGGCAGCAGCCGTTGCTGATTATAGGCCTAAAACTATTTCCGATAACAAGATCAAGAAGAAAGATGATGATCTTACAATAGACCTTGAACGGACTACGGACATCCTATCCAAGCTCGGTCAGGAAAAAAAGAACAGTGGTTTAAATAATCAGTTTATATGCGGGTTCTCGATGGAAACTGAGAACATGGTTGAAAATGCAAGAGGCAAACTAGAGCGAAAAAACATAGATATGATAGTTGCAAATAATGTCAAGG
>JAKPAB010000167.1 GCA_029779695.1 Bacillota bacterium
TCGATACTTATTGTAAGTTTGCTCTGAAATTCATGAGAAAGAGAGTTTGCAGATTCATAACTTGCCTGAGACTCTTCTCCGATTTTCTTAGCTCTTTCCTTAATCTCCCTAGACTGCTGCAGGCTCTGTGCTGCTTCTCCCGCCAATACCTGAGCCGTTGCGTTGACCTCTTCTGCACTAGCATTAACCTCTTCAGTTGCCCAGACATATTCATAGTTTCGTCATTGACATTATTGATATATCCTGAGATATTTTCAAACTCCTCAGCCAACTTTTCAGCAGATACACCAAGCTTTTGACTGGACTCACTGATTTCCTCTGCATGGTTTGAAATATTGGTTATTACATCTTTATTGCTGTTATACATCTGATTAAGTGAGTCACTCATTACACCTATCTCATCCACACCTTTGACTCTAATTGGATCTGTTGTAAAGTCTCCCTTAGCTAATCCTGCGGCAAAATCCTTGACTCCCACTATTTCTTTTGCCAGCAACCTTATCAATACGATTACAAAAAGAGTTACTATTATAAGTGCAATAACTGAAACAATAATAAGATTTCTAACAAGATCCTGAACTGGTGAATCAAGCTCTGATGCCGGGATTTGAATTGCCAAATGCCATCCTGTGTCTTCACCAGTGCAATAGTATACATACATCTTGCTACCACTTGAAGTAGTATATGTTGATTCGCCTTTCGGATTCGCAATTATCTCTTTTCCAAGTGCTACCAGTGACTTATTAGAATCTGCAGAAATATTGACTTTCTTGTTTATTTTATCATTACTTACTCCACCGATGTATACACCAGAAGTACTTAACAAGATTGCGGAACCTTTTTTGCCAACTACTATTTTCCCTATCATATCTTTTATAGACTGAATACTAATATCAAGTGTTACGCATCCTATATATTTGTCTCCATCATACATAGCCATCGAGCATGTACTCATAATGGACTTGGAGGCTTCGTCATAGTATGGATCTATTATTACAGGATCTTTTGTGTTCTTCGTCTTGGTATAATAATCTTGTTTGAAATAATTATAATCAGCATTACTGTATTCATAAGTTACAGTTGCTTTGTCTCCATCCTTGAAGCAGTAAGGACCCATATACTCATTAGAAGCGTCATAAACATTCGGTTCAAACCAAATTCCTATTCCACGAACCATTTCATTATCAAACAACGCAGTCGACGCCACTTTCATGTATTCATCAATGGAAGTCGTCTTATAAGTGCTCTCTACACTTCTGGCAAACATCTCTGTCTGAGCCTTGATTGCATTCATTTTTTATCGATCTCAGCATTCTGACTAGTAAGTGTCTCTAGCATAGTCTGCCTTGACTGTTCTTGAATCTGTTTGTAACTCTGCATTCCTGATATGATAGTCAGGATAGCCATTGCAGCAATGATTATAGGTAATAGCATAACAAGGATTTTGGTCTGGATCTTCTTGAATTTCAACATAGGCCTCCTTTTTTCGATGATACATCCGTTGAAAGTGTAAAGAATTTCAGGATAAGCATCTTCATTGTTGTAAGTAGTTCGAGTGTTTCGATATAATGAATATCTGCAGCAAATTATATCATAATTTTTTATATTTATATAGATAATTAATTGAATATTACATAATATTGCACATTTAACCTCTATTTGTATTTTACATTAAGATAATATATATATCTAAGTTAAATTTTTGCAAAAATAAAGATTTAGTTTTTAAAACTATGAATAGGTGCCGGGATTCTTCCTATTCTGTTTATAAAATCAGCACATGAAAATCTATTAACCGGCATTATAGGTGCCCGCCCTAACAGCCCTCCGAATTCCACACTGTCTCCTACTGTTTTTCCCTCAACAGGAATAAGCCTAGCTGCTGTAGTCTTTTGATTCACCATTCCAAGAGCTGCCTCATCAGCAATTATTCCAGAAATAGTAGTTGCCGATGTATCACCAGGAATTGCAATCATATCAAGTCCAACAGAACATACACATGTCATTGCCTCTAATTTTTCTATCGTTAGAGCCCCTGCCTCTACGCTATCTATCATTCCCTGATCCTCGCTAACAGGTATAAATGCTCCGCTCAATCCGCCTACATAAGATGATGCCATTACACCACCCTTTTTCACCTGATCATTAAGCATAGCAAGAGCTGCTGTGGTTCCAGGTGCTCCTGCATATTCAAGCCCCATCTCTGTCAAAATATCTGCCACACTGTCTCCAATAGCAGGCGTGGGTGCAAGAGAAAGATCGATTATTCCAAAAGGAATATCCATCATAGCAGAAGCTTTTTTTGCAACCAATTGTCCTACTCTTGTGATTTTAAATGCTGTTTTCTTAATAGTTTCGCAGAGGACTTCGAAGCTCTCGCCTCTTACACTTTCAAGTGCTGTTTTTACAACACCCGGTCCGCTTATACCTACATTAATAACTGCATCCGCCTCTGTCACTCCGTGAAAAGCTCCTGCCATAAAAGGATTATCGTCCGGTGCATTGCATAGTGCTACAAATTTGGCGCATCCGAGTCCATCTTTGTCTGATGTAAGATAAGCTGTTTCCTTGATTATTTCTCCCAAGAGTCTGATTGCATCCATATTTATGCCGGTTTTGGTAGATCCAACATTTACAGAAGAACAGATATACTTGGTAGTCGAAAGTGCCTCAGGTATAGAGCGGATCAAATATTCATCAGCCTGCGTCATTCCTTTTGATACAATTGCTGAGTATCCTCCGATAAAATTAACCCCAAGTTCTTCTGCTATTCTATCCAGTGTCTGCGCGATCTGAACGAAATCAGATGAACTATGACAGCATGCAGCTCCAATAATAGCAATGGGTGTAACACTTATCCTCTTATTGACTATTGGTATTCCATATTCAGAGCTTATTTCCTCTCCTACCGACACCAGATTGCCAGCAATTCCTGTTATCTTCTGGTAAATTTTTGCACAGCAGGCATCAATATCTGCATCCATACAATCGAGAAGGCTGATCCCAATGGTAATGGTTCTTATATCAAGGTTTTCATGCTCCACCATCTCATTAGTCTCTAAGACCTCAAATCTATTAATCATCTCGACAATCCCTTTCAAAAATGAAAATCACGAATTCTATTATCAGTATCTACCTGCCGGATCTATAATCTATGCATCTTTTCAAAGATCTCAGACAGCTGACACTTGATATCAACGCCTATTGTATCTCCCGCTTCGCTTAATTCCTTCTGACACTGTATAAATGGCTTATCAACTCCTGAAAAATCGACAATCATCATCATATTGAAATATCCATTTACAATAGTCTGTGATATATCAAGTACATTGATCCCATTATCAGACAGGTAAGTACATACCTTTGCTATGATTCCAACTCTGTCCTTACCAACTACGGTAATAATTGCCTTCATCTCTTCCATTTTTTTCCTCTCTTTTCCTTTTCCCTTGGTTTTTCCTTTTTTCTTTTTTCTTTTTAATTCTATGCCTATTATATTTTCTAATTCTATCCTTAAAATTCTATCTTTGAAGATTCTTGATATCTAGGTGCAATTTCAATTGGGAAATCACTTCCCTTATATTCATTGTCAGACAAAGTTACCTCCATATTGACAGTTTTAAGTGCAAGTGCTTCATAATTATTTTCTTCACTTAGATGTCCCAGGAAAATATGTTTCATGTCATCATTTAAAATATCTGACAGTAATTGTCCTGAAGATTCATTAGATAAATGTCCCCTATCACCCATAATTCTCATTTTAAGATTATATGGATAAGGACCTGCCTCCAGCATACGAATATCATGGTTGGCTTCCATCAGCAGACAGTTCAAATCCTTAAGATTATCAATTATATAGTCATTATATATTCCAAGGTCAGTTATGACTCCGGCCTTTTTCCCATCATTTTCCAGGATATATGCCACAGGATCTGCAGCATCATGTGATATATGAATGGGATGTATATCCAGATCTCCTATTGAAAAATCGTTGTCAGGTTCAACTATCCTAAAAAGGCCTTCATCAATATTTCCCGTTGATGACATATTCTTGATAGCTTCTATGGTGAGCCTAGTAGCATAGACCGGAACCCCATGTCGACGGGCCATAACTCCCAATCCCAATACATGGTCTATGTGCTCATGAGTCACAAGTATTGCATCGATATCACCTGATGTAAGGTCATATCTGTTTAATCCTTCTTCGATCTTCTTACCGCTTATGCCTGCATCTATTAGTACATGGTGATCCTGACTTCCGACACATATACAGTTTCCGGAACTTCCGGACCTTATACTAAATAATTCCATTATTTATCCTTCCAGCCTATCTCTATTTTATCGCCATCCTGAATAGGCTGTACATAACCACAATTTTCACCATTTATGGTTGTATAGACCCCTCGTCCATTTGACTCATTGATATCAAATGGAAAAACGTTAAAAATATCTACAAATACATATTTAATCTTACCGGTAATAGTATACTGGGAGCCATTTATATAAACACGAATAGGTATTCCCTTATTGTCATCTTTATTTTCTGCTTTATTTTCTACTATAGCAGTTTCACTATTTTGATTCTCTGTAGCTGTATCTAACATATCCTCAGGATCATTGTCATCTATATCGCCATCATATGATTCACTATTATCTGACTTGTAATCCTGATCATCATCTATATCATTTTCACCTGCGATGTAGCTGTCATCCATGCTGGCATAATTTATCGTATCCAGGTCCACAGTAAAATTCTCATATACCAGTGTATCTAAGCTCGATGCCCTATTATTGACATTAATCTCACCATTCGGATCCAGCTGAATATCCATGAATTTTGCCAACTGACCAACCGTATAATAATTTCTGTTCTCTACTCTGTCTCCATCATGAAGTTCATAATCCGGTGACTCTAATACGCCATTGACCTCTAAGAATTTCGGACAAGCGATCCTCTTCTGATTAACAACAAAATACAGATTATCGGTCGTGTATTCTTCCAGATCCTTGACCTGGCATGTTGCGCCTACTCCAACGGTTGATGGTGAGATTGTAATATCACAGTTTCTCTTAAGCGGAGTGTTCATTCCCACACTTTCACCATCCATGGTGACCTTGGCAGATTCTCCTTCTTCGCCTCTTATCATTCTATTGATTCCATTAACAGAAACTGTAATTTCTTTGCCCCTTCTCGGGAAAAGCTCCTCTGTCTTATATCCTGCCTGAAGAGCTGCATCGATTACGGTAAGTTTGCCATTATCATACAATTTCATCATATCTCCATTGAAATGTATCATAATAAATGAATTCCTCTGCTCATAGTAATTCAGGCAGATACCGATAGGTGTAACAAGAAGCGGATCTTTCTTGATTCCCTTTTCGTCAAAAATAATATCATGCATAGATTCTTCGCCTCTTAGGGCTACACGCTCTGACATTATCCCAAGCTTTTCAGAAAGAGCTGTTGTGAATCCATGGACTTTTCCGCCACCACCGACTACAAAGGCCGCAGCTACAGGCTTATCGCCATTTAGTTCTTTGATCCTATCAGAAACTGCATTTGTGATTTTTTCCTTGGTCTCTTCTAATAATTTCCACACTTCTTCTGATTTTATGGTGTGTTCTATTCCCATAATATCCTTGAATATTACTTCGTCATTTTCCGTAGAATCTATTTTGATCTGTTCAGCCGTAGCAAAATCAACCAGATATGCCTGAACAATCACTTCCGTCAGTTCATCACCTGCATAGGGGATCATGCCATATGCTGCTATGCTTCCATCCTTGGTAATACAAAGATCGGAAGTTCCTGCACCTACATCCACAAGGGCGATATTCAGCATTCTGAAATTCTCTGGAATAGCAACGTTCATTGCTGCTATAGGCTCCAATGTGAGATTTGCTACTTCAAGTCCTGCCCTTTCCACTGCAGAATAGAGTCCGTCTACTACATCCTCAGGTAGGAAAGTAGCTATGATCTCTTCCTCGATCTTTGAAGCTTTATGGCCTTCCAAACTTCCAAAAAGCTCGCCATTCAGATAATATTTAACAACAGAATATCCTACGCAGTAGAACCTGTACTTCGCATCCTCTCTAGAATCAAGCTGCTTTTTGGCCTGATCCACGCCCATCAGATTCAGTGTATGCAGATCCTCATCTGTTACAACAGTCTCCTCCGAGTACTCATAAGCTACTTTTGTAGTCTCTGTTACGAGCACACGACCAGCGGCAGCTATACATACTTCTGTAAGTGTGTGTCCGATCTTAGCTTCAAGCTCTTCTTTTACTTCGGATATAACCTCTGCAACACGACTGATATTATGGATCTGACCATCTAGCATCGCCCGGGTCTTATGCTGTTTCATGACTTCGGCAACTACGTGAAATTCGCCATCGATCATACATCCGACAGTTCCGACGACATTTCTGGTACCGATATCGAGACCAAATACTATTCCATCTCTTTTTTCAGTATTGTATCTCTTATCTTCCATTTTCTGTCCTCCGTTTTC
>JAKPAB010000195.1 GCA_029779695.1 Bacillota bacterium
CCAATAATACCAGGCCGCCCGGGCCCCCCATTTTGGGCCAAAGGCACGTTTGATCCAATCATAGAGTCCGCCTTCATCCTGGTATGCGCTGCCCAGCTCAGCAGCTATTAATCCGTAAGGAAGCAGGAAAGCCAGGATGAGGAATACCCACCAAAAATATTGGGAGTTGCCGATGGCAGCTGCCGGTGCGGCTGCTTCTGCCACAAATACTATGGTAATAACCGATAAGACTACTTCGTATAAACGGAAGTTTTTCTTTTTCTCCGTCATGAAACTCCACCTCTCAGAAAAATCTGCCGATTGGTCAACCATTCCATGATATCACAGTAGCTTTCTGAAGCATTCGTAAATAATTTGTCTAATATTTTATTCCTCCTTATCTATTAAGCTTTATGGCTATATAATAATTTTTGGTTTAGTTTGCTGCAATTATACGCAGGATGTAAATATAAAATTTACTACCCTGGTAGTAGCCATAGTGCCACTCTTACCACTGAGCTTTCCCACAAGACCAAGCTAATGCCTAGTCTGCGGGTATCAATTATAAAACTTTTGTAGTATCAGGGCTAACCCCCCCTACTACTGACACCCGGCGCATATGGTAAACTATATTATATGAAGGTGGTTAGTGCAGATGGGGTGAGTGAGCAAATGGTGGTTCTACGGCATGAGCAGTGGGTTTGTATCAATAATATGATTCTTGACATTTACCGATCAGATGACCTTTATACTCTGCGCATCAATTTTCTGGATAGTCTGGCTCAGTTAATACCCCACCAAAAATCGTGGTTTGATCTGGGCCAATATAAGGAAAACCGTATCGACTTCTATGATCCAGTATCCACCACTATGACGGAAAAAGAATTAACCGACTACTATGAAATATACCAGACTTCAGACTATGTGCCCTGGAGCTTTATTAGTCAAGCCTCTGTAATCTACCGGGATTCAGATATTCTCAGGGACCCTTTGCGGGAGCAGACTTTTTTCTACAAGAACTGGTTAGAGCCCATGGGAGTATACTACGGAATGGGCAGCACCGTAGTGGAAAACGGTATTTTATATGGCTCCATTACTATATTCAGGAGCAAAGATTTACAGGATTTCTCACCGGAGGAAATGTTTATCCTTACCGTGCTTACCGCCCATATATCCAATCATCTGTCTATCCGGTATCCTAATGGTATTAACAAAACTATTTATAGTCACAGCGATAATCAGATCATGGAAAAATTCAATATTACGGAACGGGAGTATCAGGTTTTGGAACTGATTTGCAAAGGGCTGAATAACCGGGAGATTGGGAACACTTTAAATATTAGCGAGAATACGGTAAAGAAACACATCAATAACCTGTTTAACAAACTCGGTGTTAAAAATCGTTCTCAAGTAATTAATCTTGTATATAAAGATCTCAAGTAAATAATCTTGTACATAAAAGCAAAATAAAAATTTGACTTATTATGAATATATTTAGGAGGTTTTAGGTGAGAAAGGTAACTGTAGCAGCAACCCAAATGGCCTGTTCACAAAACAGGAACGAAAATATCAGCAAAGCTGAAGCCCTTATCCGCCGGGCGGCGAGCATGGGAGCCCAGATTATTCTGCTGCAGGAATTGTTTGAGACCCTTTATTTCTGCCAGGTGGAGGATTTTGCCTATTACAAGCTGGCAGCGGAGGTTGAAGATAACAAGGCGGTTCAGCATTTGCGTACTCTGGCCCGGGAACTGCAGGTAGTATTGCCG
>JAKPAB010000170.1 GCA_029779695.1 Bacillota bacterium
GAATAATACTGGACATGACATCCAAAGGCAGTAGCTATTTCTGCAACTCTTTTGCCGATGGAACCTAGACCGATTATTCCCCAGATCTTACCATTCAATTCATGGAAATGTTTCTCAAAATGTGTAAAGCTGGTGTCGCTTATATATCCTCCGGTTTTTACATAATTGTCATAGTAGGGCAGATGCTCATACAAAAAAAACAGTAGTGCAAATGTATGCTGGGCCACTGATTCTGTAGAATATCCGGCTACATTTCTCCATTTGATACCTCTATTGGACAGGTAATCAGTATCAAGATTGTTGATCCCGGTAGCTGTTACACATATCAGCTTGAGATTCTTGGCATTGCCTATAGTTTTTTCATTTATAAGGGATTTGTTGATAATAGCGACATCAGCGTCTCGAAGTCTTATATCTACCTCTTCGGGCGTAGAAAAATCATACATTTCTATCTCGCCAAAACGTTTAAAAGGTGATAAATCAATATCAGAACCAAGGGATTTTCTGTCTAAAAATACTAGTTTCATGTATGGTATACCTCGCATCAAGTGCTTTCTCTATACTGCATTGTACCTTTAATAATAAATATATAAATTGTAATTTTGTATATTCATATCTTTATATCCAAATTCGCATAAGAATATAAAGATTCACATCAGAATATCCAGATCCACATATCCGGCGATTCCGGGGATCTGTCCCTGACAGCTCATCTGCCAGATTTTATAAGAACCTGTGTATGTAGGAGCACTCTTATATTCAGCTAGCCATGTAGTACCTTTTGAAGCATCGTCCCAGGCAGACATCAGAAAGTTTTTGCTACTATAGAGCATGGAGCTATATCCAGCTGCATTCATCCTGTTATTAAAGGTTGAATAGCAATCATTAAGGGTACTTATGGATAGGTTATATTTCTGGAAGTGACCGAAATCTTCCCAATCATAGGCAATTGGAAAATCGACTTTTCTACCGCCTAGACTGGAAATAACCCAGCTGGCCGTAGAATCGGCACTGGCTGTAGAATTATCTGTACAATATACATAGATTCCCACCTGCAGCCCGGCGGCTACAGCATTGTTATAGTTATTGTAAAATGTAGGATCAACAGTGGGAGAGCCACCATCGAGGTGTCCTATTCTCATTATTACGAATTCGCAGCCTGCGTTTTTAACGGCATTAAAATCAATATTTCCCTGCCATTTTGAAACATCTATACCTATTTTGTTACTAGAGTTCTTATATGCACCGATAAAATCGGTAAAATTAATAGGATTTTGAACCGCACCAGTATCTGCAGGCTTGGAATCTCTGACGCAGATTGTAATATCGAATCCAGTCTGATTGCCGGACGCATCAGTGACAGTTCCATGGAGCGGGTAATCACCAATGGTATTTGAATCGAGGCTTCCAGTGTAAGAAAGTGCTGGAGCAGGGTCTGAATTGTCACCATATCCTACGTAATTATTTAGGTCAAAGGATTTTCCGCGAATAAGTACAGACTTACTCCTAACGGAGAAAAGAACGGGTGGTGTTTTGTCATTAGGGTCATAATTAGGATTTTGGGCAGGGGTTTTAATGGAAGGAGTTTTAGCTACGGCACTTTTTTCAGTAGCTTTTTGGGCGGCAACCTCAGCAGCCTCTCGTTCTGCTTTGATGGCAGCGAGTCTTTCTTGAATCTTACTCTTCTCTGCCTGACATTCAGCAGTTTCCGCTTTTGCTTTGGCAGCTTCTTCATTGGCAGTATAATAACCTGCCATTACTGAAGTGCTTTTTTGTGACTTGGATTTGGAATAATAATCTGAGCGTGATGTTGAACCAGAGCTAAGGCCGAGCTTACCACAGGCGGTAGTTGAAATTGAAATATCAAGAAACATGATTCCAATCAGTATTAAGTTTGCTTTTTTTAAAATTTTTTTATTCATTTGCGCTGATTATCATAATAAATATTAGTTCCCCAACAGAATTATTCATAAACATATCAATAAAAATAGAGTACACGTTGGACAAATCAGTGTCAATCATAGTAACAGTTTTTAAGGATAAGAACGGTATTTCGTCAGATGATCAGGACTATGAAATTAGAATTCTTTATTTAGAAAAGTTGCCACTATTACATATGATAAATTGAAAAGATAAAATAACATAATACGATATGTTTTTACTACATTGTATGGAGTATTATATATAAAAGATAAACGATACGTGGATTTTATACTCATGAAGACTAAACATTTATAATGTAAAGACGATATATTAAGTGGGATATTTGACAGTGATAATATCCTGACATATACACTGATGCTGAGGGAAAAGAGCAGCCTTCTGCATATGCTACAATAAAATGCAAGATTAAAGATGAGCAGTGGTCTGATCTGAATAGACCGGATATGGCTTACAACGATGGAACTGCAGTTACAGACAAAGATGGATATTATACGGTAACTGTATATTTAAAGAGTGCCTGTGGAGGCCTAAGATATAACAGCTCTGTTTCAACACATCATTATGATCGTATGCTTGTAACAATGACTAATTCAGATGATGTGACCATAGCAACGGGACAGTTTTATCTGTTAAAATTTTCTGACCTGTATTAAAGAAAAAGGATACTTAGGAAGGAAGAAAGTTATGCCAATCAATATAAAAAAAACTGATAATAATGTAATAACGGGGACATCTTTACCGTCAGATAATAAAAGAAAAACTATCTTTTTTGCTAAAGGTGCTGAAAATGACAACAGTAAAAGTGCTTCATTAGAGCTATCCGGACAAGCAAAATTGATGGCGCATAATAGTACTGTTTATAATAATACTGCCGTTTATAAAAAATCAGGTACAACAGGTAGGCGAGAGGATTGGGAAGATTCAGAACTTGACAGAACTGATTATCACCCCACAACAGGAATATTTACTGATATATATGAAGTGATGCGTCTGGACGATCCTGATCTATATGAAGATTGCATGAGTCTTAAAAACAAAGCAAATACTTATGAATTGGGAACAGAGGGGCAGATAAAATATGATCAGGAAGAAAATCAAAAATTTGGAGATTGGTTTGACACCAGATGTATGAAAAATGGCTGGTACGATAATCCAATTAAATACCACACGGCTGCAAAAGATACTTTGGAAGGTCTATACTCTGACGGACAGCATGACACAAAATTTAATTTTTATGGTGAAAATGAAGATGATCCAAGAGCGACCATGTGGAATCCATGTGCCAAATTCAATGTATTGCTGTCAGCGCAGGCCTTTAATAAGCTTGCGTCACCTACGGATGTCGAAGGCAGAAATAGTATGGTCACACTGATTGATAATTCAGTGAGAAACATGAAAGAATTGGAAAAGACCTACGAAGGCGATAAAGAGCATCTCAGATTTGGCGTAAAAATTGACAAGGACGAGAAAGTTTCATATTGGGCTAATTATAAAGGCTGTAAGGATAAGAATGGCATTTCGTCAGATGATCCAAACAAATTGCTGGAGATGCTTTCTGAATGATTTATAGATTTTAAATGGCATCTAAACTTTAATGAGGTCTGTAATTAGGGCCTGAACAAAAATAGAATAAAATAAGCAAAAAGGCACGCTTTTCTGAGCATGCCTTTTTGCTTAACTTCCAGATTAGTGCTTGCCCTTTCCAAATCCACCGGCCTGTCCACCATTAGGGCCACCGCCCATCTGCATGGATTCTGTGATCTCGGTTACCTTTTCACCATTTACCGTCACAGTCCCACCATTTAGTTTACCGGTGGTATCAAAATCGAAAGCAAACTGAGCAGTTATATCAACAGTGCCTCCGTTTATTGTGAGGCTTCCATTGGCATCGAGGGCATCCGTGTCTCCACTTCCCATTGTTATGGATGTAGAACCACCATTGATCTCGATTGAAACATCACTGGAAGTACTCTTTGCAGCTGCGTTGATACCATCGTCAGAAGCTGAGATTTTGATAGTGCCGTCATTGATTTTTACGGAAGTACCTTCGATCCCTTCGACTGCAGTAATATCAAAAGTTCCCTTATCAATGGTAACGGTTGTAGTACCCTGTATACCATCATCACCTGCATTTATAGTGAAATTACCGCCTGCTATATAGATTGAACCAAGAGTGTTATTATCTTTGTTTTCAGAATGCAGGCCATCCTTATCAGTTGTGATATTAAATGTTCCGTCTGCAATGGATATCGAGTCCTTGCCTTCAATGGCATCAGATGTGGAATTGATAGTATATGTTCCACCTGTGATTTTAAGGTCATCCTTGCCGGTGATACCGTTTTGGGGAGATGTTATATTCAAAGAACCTACACCATTCATGGTGATATCGGACTTGGAGAAAATAACGGCATCTGTATTGGTCTCACCATCTGCTGTAAAAGTTCCTGTTACCTTTAGTTTATTCTTACTATCAGTAGTGGTTACAAATACCTTGTCAGCTGACTTGACATAGATCGCAGGAGAATCAGTATTGGTTATTGATACTCCGTCTAGAACCAGCTGAACCTTGGCATCATCAGGAGCATTGACGGTAATTGTACAATCAGTTGCAGTTCCCTTTATGACATAAACGCCTTCTTTGGTTATGTTGACATCCTTACCGTCGGAAACGGTTATGGTCTTGGCGTTGGTGAGATCTGCTGATTGCGCCATATCCCTATCGGAAAATACATCGCTGGAATCTGATGTGGACGTAGTCTTGGCAGTTTTTTTATTAGTTGAAGAAGTAGAAGCATTAGAAGTATCAGCTGTAGTCGTAGTAGTGGTAGTTCCTGTTGATGAACTCTTATTGGTACTGGTACCGCATGCCGAGAATGTTACACTTGCCATTGTAAAAAAAACTGCCGCTGCAATTGCCATTTTTCTATTTTGATTTTTCATAATAGGTTCCTTTCAACTCCGCTTGGAGAGTACTTGTTCTTGTTTGGAATGAAAGGATTATATGTGATTAAAATTAAATGAACCTTAAAAAGTAAATCTATTAATTAGTTTTTTTATAATTGCCAATATGATGTAGCGGAAGCAGTGGAATGATAATGGGGGTATGATCGGCGTAAGCTCTGTAGGCAGGATCTAGCCCATATCGTTTCTCCTGTTTCTTATCCAATCGTCCGGCACCATGAAACATGACAAATACAATGAGAAAATATCCAAGGATCACGGTGATCCACTGGAACGCACCCTTTAGAGAATCCAGAGAACTAACAAAGATCCCGGTCCAGAACAGTATCTCACCAAAATAATTAGGGCAACGGACTATTTTGAAAAGCTGCTGGGTGGCGACCATTTCGGGATTCTTTGCTTTTTGTTCTGTCTTTTCCTTATCAGAAAGTGCTTCGATCATTAAACCTATAATAGAGATCAGAGCACCGACAACAGGAAGAGCAATCTTGTCGGAATCACCATTGAACATTCTGTAAAAAATGCCACTAGTCTGTAATATATACAGGATGGAAACACTGATCCACATCAGGATCTTAATCAAGACTGGAACAGGATTATCAGAACTTCCCTGGCTGGCCTGATATGCAGCATTTTTCTCACGAAATAGGAGAAAAAGCGCTAGACGAAGCCCATATATGATCAAAAGGATACATAACAGGATCGTCGCAAAGCTCCATGACATTCCGGTGAGAATAGCCGTTACCATGTAGGTAGCACCAAGTGCTGCGACTGAGAAACCATAGCCAACAGACATGAAGTGGATTATATTTTTGAAACCACCGATACATCCAATAAGAGAAACGATTAAGAAAATTAAAAATAGATTAAGGGGCATGACATTTTGTCCTTTCTGTTATATTAATGCTTAATATGTGAATCGGATGGAACAGTGCTGAAACTCTGATATATATACTCTTTAAAGCTTTTCTTGCCTGTCTTGGTATCGCCTACCATCTGATGGGTCATTACCCACTTACCGAATTGAACGACTCCGGAGCGACCTTCTTTTTTGATTTTGGGAAGCTTGGAGATCAGGTCAAATGTCCACACGGGTGCATGCTTGATATTAGGTGTCTTGCCGGCAGCATCAAAGCACATACGGGCAATTTCATCATAGGAGTAAACTTCATTGCCACCGATGTTAACAACTTTATTATTATCATTTATATGCTCTATCATATAGTCGGCAAAATCTCTTGTATCGATAACATTGGCATGAATAGTATCATGACCGAGAAGTGTAACGGATCCCTTTTCTATCATGGGCTTAAACTGCTTCATAATGTCATAGAAATATCCGGTGGGACGATAGATCACGTAATCAATTCCTGAAGCTGTGAGTGCATCCTCCATCTGAGCCTTGGCACCAAGCATAGGTATAAAAGAACCTTCCTTGGCTAGTAGAACTGACACATAGATATACTTTTTGACACCTGCGGATATAGCTTCGTTTAGCAGATTCAGATTGCCTTGATAATCCACGTCAAAGGGAGTTACTGTAGGTGATCCCTTGGTGAGACCGATGGTTGTTATAACGGCATCGGCTCAATCGCAAACGCCCTTAAGAGTGTCAGGATCGGAAGCGTTGACCTTGTGAAATATATAAGAACTCGGATCTAGCCCATCGATAGGTCGCTCCATCATATCAAGGGCAACTGTCTCATAACCATGCTCAATGCATGAACGTAGTACATCTAGTCCCAGATTACCAAAAGCTCCACCAATTACGATCTTCATTATTTTTTCTCCTTTTCCTTGGAACGTTTATCGTTGATAATGTCCATATGTTCTGCCGTTACAAGGGTAACGCCATTTTCTTTGGCCCACTTCACACAGCCCCTAAGAGCTGTCGGAAGGAATATTCTCGGAATATTAATAAGTTTGGCACAAGCGTCATCCGTGAATCGGACATCCGGATCGATACGCTTGGCAGCATATTGGACCGATGCTATAGTCGTAGCTCTTACCGGTAGAAGCTCAGGAATAGCACCCCTTAGATTACCTAGTCCGGGGAATCTGGTATACCAGAAGTTCTTGGAATCTCTATATCCATAGTCCACAGGAACCGGTGGGAAGTTTCCAGCTGTAACACCATTTACTATGGCATCATAATATTTCTCTTTCATGAGGATCTTGTCTATCCGAAGAATAAAATGTGCTCCATATGGTGTCGTGATTCCGTTAAAATCATGATAAGGACCGGGATATTTATCCTGAGGCTGATCTGTGGGAAATTCATCTATTGGTATATCATTTTGAGCTCCGTCCAGGGTATCCATCCAAGTGCACTCCATGATCTGATAAGCTTCTTTTACCACTAATAGATAATCTCAGGTGGGATCTGCTTCTTTTCGCAGGCCTTCTTCAAATGTGAATTTACAGTCCTTCATTTTCTCAGAGGTAGTATCTCCGGGCCAGCCCAGTCTAACGGCTTCCTTGAAATAGGCTTTGTCGTCTGTTATAAAATTAATTGCACATTTTTTTCTCTTTAGGATATTCTGTGCAGTATTGGATGTGTTTCTGGAATTTAAGAGCATGGCATAGTAATCCTTGCCCGCTACATAGTAAGGCTGGACTAGTGAATAAGGCCCGAGATTTGTACTTCCGTCATCGGAAATTGTGCTTATAAGTACTGTAGGCATTGGAAAAAACGCAGATGTCTGATAGAAATTATCCACTATCCTCAAATCTTTAAAACTACTCATAAATAAGCCTCGCTTTCTTTTCGATACTTGTCTAAGTGACGAATGGTTCACTGTTTTATATCTTTCATAGCTTTTACAACTTTGTAAATATTATGCAGAAATGATCTCTGCAAATTCACGTATCATTACGTTATCAATATCATCTCTCTGCGACACTGTGAGTATGGTTTCTGATAAAATCGGAATCACAGCTCTCAGATCATTATTCCCTGTATTTTCAATCAGCTTAAGCAAAATATCATCAATCTGATCTCGTAAAAGATGATGATACTTTTGAACGATATTCATAGAACCACCGGCCTCTTCGAATTGCCCGAATGTAGCAACGTACCTGTTATTAAAGTTTCTTATTGACATAGTGACGCCAACCATTCCATTTGAAAACTCCTGGTTTGGATCATCAGAATCAATAGAGAAATTGGTAACAGCATTTTTCATATCATCAACTGTTTTGTTCCAATCCACCAGCATTATTCCGGCAACCATTTCGTCCTTGGACTTAAAATAGTTATATACGGTTCCGGTAGCAACATGACACTCCGCTGCGATCCTTCTGATTGATAAGGCAGAGTACCCTTCTTCTCTCAGTATCAAAGCGGTTTTATCTAAAAGTGTCTGTTGCAGATTGGGAAATATCTTTGGCATTTTATCCTCCAAAATGTAGGAGCTTAAACTTATTATGAACGTGTTCATAATATATTGTACTCATGTTAAGATAGAAATCAATAAAATAAATCATGAAAGTACTAAGTGGATAAAATATATAAAATTTAAATTGTATTCATATTTATACATACTGGGGATGTACAAGGTGAAAAAATAAGCGTATTATTCTCGAGATGCCTTTAAATCAAGTATATTTATTCGAGGATACATAATGGAATTTTTGTTTGTAGGTGTCGGTGGAGCAGTTGGGGCCATGCTTCGCTATGGTATCAGTTTGACTCCGTATAAGGGTACATTCCCGATTCTCACACTTATAACGAATATTATAGGTGCAGTACTTATAGGTGCTATAGTGGGCGTAGCGGTCAAGAAAAACTGGTCTTCCAACACGGTTCTTTTCCTTAAAACAGGAGTATGTGGAGGCTTTACGACTTTTTCAACATTCTCGTTGGAGGCTCATAATCTCTTTCAGGCGGGGAGAACGATTATGGCTGTTACATATATGATATTGTCTGTAGTATGTTGCGTTTCAGGTGTTATGGTAGGAATGTTAGCAGCAGAGAAGTGCTGAGCATATGGTAAAAAAGAAAATGTCTATGAGATGGACTACAATCCTCTCATAGACATTTTTTTGTGAGAAACAGAACCTTAAACAGTTGCCATACAGGAGCCCTTAATGAATCGAGCACTAAGTACTTAATTAATCGAGATTTAATCTCTCCTAAGTGCATCAATAGGATTGAGCTTGGCTGCTTTGTTGGCAGGAGTGACTCCAAATATTATGCCGATTCCGATGGAGAAACCAACAGAAATTATTATCCAGGGTATAGAAATAGCAAAATCAAGGGAAATTACTACCGATAGGATCTTTGCCAGTATTATCCCGACTATTACACCTAGTATGCCCCCAACACCGGTAAGGACGGCTGATTCTGTCAGAAACTGTGCCAATATATTTTTATTTTTGGCGCCAAGAGCCTTTTTCAGACCAATCTCGCCGGTACGTTCTGTTACGGATACCAGCATTATGTTCATTACACCGATACCACCAACCAGAAGGGACAGACTGGCAATGGATACCAGCATGATAGTGATTGAATGCGTAAGGGTGGTAATTGCTTCATTGGCCTGTGAAGAATTAAGGGCGCAATATTTAACTGTGTCACCTGTTCCGTATTTGTTTAGAGATTTAGAAACATTTTTTCCGATGCTGGCCATCTGCTTGGTGTCGCTTACTGATACAGCAACACTTTTTGGCTCATCAAATTGGTAGATAATGGGCCACACTTTGTTCGGAAAATAGACATTTCCGTAACTGGTATCAGAGCCTGACGACTGGTTATAGTCATCGATAGAATCATACTCCTCATTCTTTTTGGTACTGTTTCGGACTACACCGACTACCTTAAATGGTTCTGAACCCACCTCGATTATCTGGCCGAGAGGATTATTGCCATCAAATAGTTTATCCACCAGATTATCATCAACAAGAGCAATTTTGTCGGTAGATGAATATTCTTCTTTGGAGAAATCCCTTCCGGAAGTGACCTTGTATAAAAGAGTCCTTAGATAAGTAGAATCGATTCCGTTGACCCGGGCACCGTAGTTCAGGCTCTTTTCCTTCCAATAGATACCATCATTGACATCACGGGTATTGTAAGCGCTAGCAGCTCTTACTCCGGATATTCCCTTTATTTCCCTTAAGGAAGAGTCGTTGACACCGACAAATCCATTTGGGATCCCATTTGACATATCATAAGCATAGGAACCATCCTCACTGGGGGCTACAATCGTGACATTATTACCAGAACCTACCAGGCTCTTTTCCAGCTTCTTGGAGGTACCTTCTACAATTGACACTATAGCTATAATGGCGGCGATTCCGATTATTACTCCTAACATTGTGAGGAAGGAGCGCATCTTGTGAGAAAAGATTCCCTTGATTGCCTGTTCAATATTTTCTATCATATTTTCCTCTTTTTTATAAAACGCTGTCAAAAATATTTTTGACACTCACATCAAGATATCAAGCAATTATATTGCCAAGTATTATATTTAAAACATATTGAAAATAGATACTTTTTGCTTGGTTGTGGTTTTATTGCCAACAATTGCAGTTTTTCCGTAGGGAAAAGCAATCTTTTCGTTACCTTTTAATCCCTTGGTGATTTGAATAGATTCGGCATCTCCGGTAGATTTGATGCTTACGGTCTGCTTCTTTAGCTTACCCTTACCGTTGTCTATCATTACATAGTTGCCTTTGTTGTCGTTTCTGACATAGATGCGCTGAAGAACTATGATATTATCAGAATTTTCTACGACCTTGGTTATCTCAACGTCATCATTCAGAGTAAAACCATCACTGGTCTCTAGGTAGGCTTTGAATTGGTAATAGGATGAATCTTGCATCGAGCCTCCGTCCGCATTATGATCAGTAGCAGGATAGTAGTTAAGCTCGGTTATGGTAGCAACGGAGTTGGCAGCCGACATATAATCGTTGATATTGACCTGGTCGCCGATTTTTGCCTTTATAATGTCATTTTCACTCATATATCCTGTTACTGTACTTCCCTCGGTAGAACCTATGGTCAGAAAAGGCTTGCCATCGGTACTTGGATTGATACTGTCGCCGATGAATTTTACTATCCCTGGGACGGCCGCCTTAACAGTGGTATCTGATATCTGCTGTTTTAGCTTCTTGATATCTAATTCTTCCTCTAAAATAGAACTTTTTAGGGTTTTGATTTTGTCATTGGTTTCTTTGATGGCATCATCCTTTTCCTTTTGTGTCATACCAGATCTGGAAATTGTAGGATCTGCAGGATCTGAAACAGCAATTGTCTTTAGCGAAGACTTTTGCAGTTTTGAGAAATTGCCAGAGCCTGTAAGGTCAGTTATGTTAGAACCTGTGCCGTTTGTATTTGTAGTTTCATCTTTTGAACCTGTATCAGGTTTGATTGGATCACCGGAATTATCAGAAGCTCCATTTTTCCCAGTGTCACTGTTGTTATCTGGGACAATAGGTGCATCAGGTGTATCCGGAACTTCAGGTGCATCAGGGATCGGAACAACATTCTGATAATAGGCTAGCAGCTGGGTCTGGATATCGAGAGCAGCCTTATCAGATTCATATACCATATTTTGGGATATGAGCTCACCATTAATCGACTTGTCATCATAGGAATAAAGAACCGTTCCGGCCTTGACACTATCGCCTACATTTACAAAGACCTTAGACACAGACTTACTTCCATCTACATAAAATTCTTGAGCGTTGTCATCTGTTATGCGACCTGACATTGTAGAGTTGTTTTGTATGTACCCGGAATTAAGATCAGATACAGACTGGACATAGGCCATGTTATGATCACGTCTGACTCTGTCTAACAGATAGACTATAACACACAGGATAACAGCAATTATGACCAGGACAATTACTAACTTTTTTTTGGATTTAGCTTTCATGCGTCCTCCTTATTGATCAGAGACGGATCATCATAGATACGACCGTCTACAATGTATGCGATTTTTTTCGCCCTCTTGGCGATATTTGGATCATGAGTGATCATTACTATGGTTATGCCTTCACGATTTAGAGTATCGAATAGATCCATAATATCTCTCCCTGACTTTTGATCAAGGGCACCGGTTGGCTCATCAGCCAGTAGCATATCCGGATGATTGATAAGGGATCTGGCAATTGCCACACGTTGTTTCTGCCCGCCGGAAAGCTGAGAAGGACGGTGATCCAATCTATCTCCCAGACCTACTTTATCCAGAGCAGAGGCTGCAATATCTTTCCTTTCTTTTCTCGGAGTACCAGAAAATGATAAGGGGAGCATGACATTCTGCAGTGCAGTCTCTCCAGGCAGTAGTTCAAAGTTCTGAAATACAAATCCGATTTTTCTTGCTCTAAGTTCTGCCAGTTTATTATCAGACAGTGATAGGATATCAGTGCCGTCGAATTCATATGTCCCTGAGGATGGAGTATCCAGACATCCGATTATATTCATAAGCGTGGATTTGCCGGAACCGGAAGGACCCATAATGGCCAGATAGTCGCCCTTTTCCACGGTTAGTGTAATGTCATTAAGAACAGGAACCGGGGTGTCCTTGGGCTGATATACTTTATTGATATTTCTTAGTTCTATCATATCCATCAACCCTCCGGTTTCGTTGTATTCTTAGTGCTATTATCGGTAGTATTATCAGTAGATACTTCTACATAGAGATGCTGCCCGATCATCAGTCCCTCCGGTGTATCGATAGATGCGTAGAAATTGTATTTGGAGGCCTGTTGCGTATTGTTAGTATCAGAAGATCCCATCATTTGATTATTATTTTGGACGGTAGATTCAGTATCTACCTTGGTTATCTTGCCGGTCCATTTCTTATCGTTGATCCTCGAACGAAATGTCACTGGAGTTCCGGCAGCCAACATTGAAATATTCAGTTCATCAACAGTACCCTTAACCCTATAAGCATTGCTAGAAAGAATCGTCATAAATGCCGTATCGTCGGAGCTATTATTGGAAGCATTGATATTAGTAATGATCCCATCGATCGGAGAAGTAACTATTGAACTTGATATTTTCTTGTTAAGCGAGTCGATCTCGGCTTGTTTAGTCTTCACATTCAGTTCAGCCTGCTTTAGCTGGGTAGTGAGATCCTGAATCTGCGAAGAATATTCAAGCTTTGAAGCATCATCTGTGGCTTTTGCCTTCTCAGCTTCAAGGGAACTGACCTGATTCTGCAGGTCTGTTACAGAATCGTTGGAGGCGCTTAATTCCAGTTTACCTTGTTCTATCTGGAGTGACAGATCTGCAGTTTTATAGGTAAATAGCTGTTGACCTGCTTTTACAGAGTCTCCCTTTTGGACTAGGATCTTATCAAGCTGCCTATCACTGTCCAGCTTGATATCATTGGATTGCTCAGGCTCTACAACGCCGGTAAATATTGCAGAGGCACTAAGATTGGCATTGCCCGAATCAAAATTATGATTGCCTCCGGCAGTATTTTTACTATCGGACTTTTTACCTTTTACTAAAAACCAATATGCTCCGCCTGCAACTATGGCAAGAATAAGGATTACCACAATGGTAATGATCAGTTTCTTGTGCTTTTTTCCGGTTCCTGTGCTTTTACTCATTTTTATCCTCCTCCAATATCTTAGTGACTTTATCGATGTCTGCTATTCTGACGAAAATACCTTGATTTGCATATTTGGATTTATTTTTATAATAAATATTCACGTATCCGATACTTTTTATATCAGTTCTTGGATTCCCAATATCAGGTATCCGCTTTACTGATGATAAAAATGTTTTGATCTTTTCCTTGCCACTTATATTAATAGAAATATTACCGTTTACATAAGGCTGATAGGTTATGTTGGTTATTTCGTCTATCATATTCTTACCACCCTTTGTAGAAACTCCTCTTTTTCGTAGGAATTCCAAAGTGTTTTTATATTCAGGATATATATACATCTCAGATATGTATGCAGTATTGTTAGAATCATAATCATAATTGCTATCAGAACAAATCAATGAGATGTCAAATAAAGCTGTTGAGTTCTTGTAATCGGAATAGGTCATTGATTCCGAATCCTTTTTAAGTGCTTTTTGAAGCAGTCTGATGTCTGGCTGAAGCAGAGGAATGGACTTATTGATGGATACTTGAGTATTCCAATCAGTAATTACCGCTTCTGTACTAGGTCCTTGGATCTCGGTTCGGAAAAGAGAAGCATGTTTATTAAAATCTTTGTTTTTCGTCAATGTGGATAAGAGCTTCTCATGGCTCTTAACATCGACAGCATAGATCCTGTATACCTTTCGACCACTTTTAAGAACGTAACATACAGTGCAGGGTATGGTTTTATCTACCGATATATTTCCATCATCGGTGGAGATATTTTCAGTTTCAGCATGATCAACGGAATTATTCATGGATCTGGATACAGTTTTTAAAATAGGAGTAAAATCAGTAGTCTGATTCATCTCTGCCTTAATGGAAGCATCAGGATCAAACATTATGGTCCCTTGATAATAGGTCTCATATCCTGATGAGAATCCCACAGAACGAAGTTCGCTGGCTTTGGGAATATATGTATCCATTCCAAATGGATCACAGATCATGATGATCAGGATCAGAACATCAGTTAAAAAGGCAGCAGCAGTGAGCTTGATGCCTTTTTTTAGTTTTATCGGCCCCTGATTAAATATCATATCTATAATAAGTGAGTAGATACAGACAGAAAATAAGGTTGAAAATGCAAACCAGGTTCTATCAGTGACCACCATATCAGCACCGGAAAGAGAATATATTAGATACCCTGTCAGGAAAGAGGTTGGGATTGTGATCATGAATTTAAATATATTTTTGGTTATTTCCCATGAATATGCTTCGCCTGCACTTTCGGAAGGACGTCTATCATACAGGATGATCCCCAGGATCAGGAAAATAATGGCATAGCCTATAGATATCATTACCGAAAATATATCACCAAAATGGTAATAAATAGAGCTGGCAGGTGAAAAGGCCGAAGTGTTTAGAAACATGTATGATAGGTCATGATTCAAAATGTGTTGATAGCAGACCCCGACAATTGAATAGTAAAGTGTCAGGCATCCGGGTAAAAAGCTCATAAAGAATACGGCAGTCAGGCAACCTATAAATGTTCGTCCTGTTATTACCATTGAAAATACGACACAGGAGTATACTGCCATGAAACAGACGATCCTCCGAAGCATGGCATATAACATTATTGGAATGGCACTGTAAGGGGTAGGGGTTATGATCAACCCTAATATCATACCCAGAATATTGGCCAGAATATATGGAGTCAAGATCAGTACGGCTCCATTTATATATCTTATTAAAAAGAGCTTTTTCCTCTTGATGGGGATACTATGGTAAAAGTCCTCGCTGGCAGAGCTATGCATATATTTAAAATTAAATGCAGCCATTATAAAGGCAAATACCATGAGAATAACAGTAGGAAGGATCCCGGCTCTTTCTAGTACCTGCTGTATCATTCGGGTCTGCTGGTATATCAGCTCTGTATTAGATGTTGTATAGTTATTATCAATAGTCTGGTTTAAAAACAGCAGACGTACTGGAAAACATAATAGAAAAGTAACAAAAGATAAAAATGCCAAATACATATTGGACTTTAGATTTATTTTTATTAGCTTATGCAAAGATTTTTCTGAGATCATAACCACAGGCCTCCGTTTCAGTAATAAATATTTCTTCCAATGTAAGTGGTAAAAATTCAAAGAAAACCGGATCAAGTGAATTTACAGCCTTTTTGATGCCGTCCCTTTGACCTCTTGCGATCACCGTGAAAAGAGATCCACTTCTATCGATGGAAATAGGATGTATCAGGCTGGAGATGGTAGCTTCCTGGCTGACATCCTGTAGTACAACCTGAAATTTCTGGGACTGGAACTTTATATCTTCCAATTGCTCAGAGAGCAGCACACTGCCCTTATGCAGCAGCCCTATCCTACCACTGATATCTTCGATCTCTCTTAGATTGTGGGATGCGATCACCGGCACTATTTTTCGGTCATAGACCTCTTCTGCCATAATACTCTTAACAGTCTGCCTGATAACCGGATCCAATCCATCAAAGGCCTCATCGCATAATATATATTTTGCTCCGGAGGAGAGAGCCAGCAGGAGCTTTAACTGCCGCTTCATTCCCTTGGAGTAATTTCTTATATTACTGTTTTTCCCCATACCTAATTTATTACTCATAAATTCAAAGCGCGTTTGATCAAAATCCTTGTATACGGCTCTACATATTTCGGACATGGAAGCAGGCGTAGAATTCTGAGGGAACATATCAGAATCTGATATGAAGCATAGTTTTTCCTTGGCAGAGGGATTCTCGAAAACTGATTCGCCGTCCACCAGAACCTCACCTGAGTCTTGCTTGATCACACCTGATATTATTCTTAGAAGTGTACTTTTACCGGCACCGTTTGTACCGATCAAACCAAAGATATCATCATCGTTTATATCCATGGTAACGTTATTAAGAGCCATAACCCCATTATAGGATTTACACAGATTCTTGATCTCGATCATTTCTTACGCCCCTCTTTATCATATATTGTTGCAACCTCATTGATACAGTCTTCTCTTGAAAATCCTAGCTTTATGGCCTCAGCTATCAGATCTGATAGTGTTTCTTGCCATTTTCTGATCCGATCCTTTCGAAGTGAAGATGGTTCCGCCACAAAGCTTCCCTTGCCCTTAACGGAATATATATATCCGTTATCCTCAAGAATGGAAAAAGCTTTTTGCACAGTATTAGGATTGACAGATAGCTTGGATGCAATGGATCTAACGGAAGGAAGCCGTTCATCCTTTTTAAATACACCTGTGGCTATCAGTATTTCGTATTTATCCACGAGCTGTTCATAGATGGCTCGAGGATCTTGGTAATTGACCTCTATCATATAAGTGTCCTGTTTCTTTTTTTACATGTATAAAACACGATGTTTTTTAATTTGAAATAAAATTTACCTCATGTGTATTATAACACTTAGTACACTTGATGCAATATTTACATGCTTCATTTATTGCCTTTTTTCGCATATTGTTGTATAGTTTGAATTTGCAAAACTAAGAGAAGAAGAGATGAATATGAAAGAGAAACAAGAGAAAAATAGTCAGTTAGAAAAAGAAGATGTAACTCTTTTTGGACTCTTTCTTGCATTTGCCAAGGTCGGAGTAATGACATTCGGAGGCGGATATGCCATGCTTCCTATTATGCAGAGAGAACTGGTAGATAAAAGAGGCTGGGTCAAAGATGCCGAGCTCATGGATTATTTCGCTATAGGACAATGTACGCCAGGGGTAATAGCAGTCAATACAGCTACATTTACCGGAAGGAAATTAAAGGGAGTAATAGGCGGGCTAGTTGCTTCAATGGGAGTGGTATTCCCATCACTGATCATCATATCCATTATTGCAGCACTGATTAAAAATTTTGCACATATACAGGCGGTTCAGGATGCATTAGCCGGAATAAGAGTGTGTGTATGTATATTGATTTTCAATGCAGTAGTTAAAATGTGGAAAAACGCAGTGGTTGACTGGATCACACTGATCATGTTTATTCTTATATTAATAGCATCGTTATTTTTCGATGCATCGCCAATTCTAATGGTAGTTCTGGCAGCAATTGCAGGAATTATCGTCAAGGGCAGAAATGATGCCGATAAAATAAAGTACGGCTCAGATACAAAGGAGCAAGTTGTCGATGATATAGCAGTAACATCAGACAGCAGGGAGGTGAAAAAATGATCTCACTTTTTTTACGTCTCTATTATGAATTTTTCAAGGTTGGTCTGTTTGCAATAGGCGGTGGAATGGCTACGGTTCCGTTTCTTCAGGAAATGGGGAAATCTACAGGATGGTTTTCGCCCGGGGAACTGGCAGATATGATCGCAGTATCTGAGAGTACGCCGGGACCTATCGGGATCAATATGGCCACATATGTAGGCTATGTATCAGGCGTTAGACATGGCGGGGCGATCGAAGGAATCCTTGGTTCTGTAATTGCAACAGTTGCTATAGTAACAGCACCGATCATAATTATTTTGATCATAGCTAAATTTCTGGAAAAATTCAGAGAAAACATATATGTCAATGCCGCACTATATGGGCTCAGGACTGCATCAGTAGCACTTATTGCTGCCGCCGGGATATCGATCGTGTTGTTTTCAATCTTTCAGGTTGAGAATGTATACGACATTGGAAAAGCGGTTATTGATTACAGATGCTTTATACTGGCAGCGGCCATTTTGGTTGTTACCAGATGGGTACCCAAGGTAAAAGAGTGGCACCCTATTATATTTATAGCAATATCAGCGGCAATCGGAATTATATTTCATATGTCGGTATAGGAAAAAGGAAAAGAAAACAGGAGGGACAATCAGATGTACAAGAAGGTTTCAACAGACCTTAACTTCGTTGATAGAGAAAAGGAAGTCAGCGAATTTTGGAAGGAAAATAATACTTTTAAGAAGAGTATGGAACAGAGAAAGCAGGGAGAGACATTTACTTTTTATGATGGCCCTCCTACTGCAAACGGTAAGCCACATATCGGACATGTTCTTACAAGAGTTATCAAGGATATGATCCCTAGATATCAGACCATGAAGGGCAAATATGTTCCAAGAAAGGCCGGATGGGATACTCACGGTCTTCCTGTAGAACTTGAAGTAGAGAAGATGCTGGGCCTGAACGGCAAGGATCAGATCGAAGAATATGGTATGGAGCCTTTTATCAAGAAGTGCAAGGAATCCGTATGGAAGTACAAGTCCATGTGGGAAGATTTCTCTGAAAAGGTAGGATTCTGGGCCGATATGGATGAGCCTTATATAACATATGAGGATAATTTCATAGAGTCAGAGTGGTGGGCTCTCAAGAAAATATGGGATCAGAAGCGCTTATACAAGGGATTCAAGGTAGTTCCATATTGTCCTAGATGTGGTACTCCTCTTTCTGCTCAGGAAGTTGCTCAGGGATATAAGACAGTCAAGGAAAAATCAGCTGTCGTAAGATTTAAGGTCAAGGGTGAGGATGCATATCTTTTGGCATGGACTACAACTCCCTGGACACTGCCTTCAAACGTAGCTCTTTGTGTCAATCCGGAAGAGACATATGTCAAGGCCGAAGCTATTGATGGCTATACATATTATATGGCTGAGGCACTTTTGGATAAGGTGCTTGGTCAGCTTAAAACAGAAGAACAGCCTGAAGCCTACAAGGTTTTAGAGACATATAAAGGAACTGACCTAGAGGGAAAAGAATACGAACCACTTTATTCATGTGCAGGAGAATCTGCAAAAAAACAGCATAAAAAGGCACATTTTGTCACCTGCGATGACTATGTAACTATGTCAGATGGTACGGGAATCGTACATATCGCTCCTGCATTTGGTGAGGACGATGCCAAGGTAGGCAGAAAATACGATCTTCCTTTTGTTCAGTTTGTTGATGGTAAGGGTGAGATGACAGAAGAGACTCCATTTGCAGGACTTTTTGTGAAAAAAGCCGATCCTGAGGTCTTAAAAGATCTTTCATCCAGGAAATTACTGTTTGCAGCTCCGAAGTTTGAACATGAATATCCACATTGCTGGAGATGTGATACACCGCTTATCTACTATGCTCGTTCTTCATGGTTTATCAAGATGGAAGAAGTAAAAGAGGAGCTTGTTAAAAATAACAATACAGTTAATTGGATACCGGATTCTATCGGTAAGGGACGTTTCGGCAACTGGCTGGAAAATGTTCAGGACTGGGGAATCTCTAGAAACCGTTATTGGGGAACTCCGCTTAATATCTGGGAATGCGAGGATTGTGGTTTCCAGGAGCCGATCGGAAGCAGAGAAGATCTAAAGGAAAAAACAGGAAGAGAAGATGCACTTACAGTAGAGCTTCATCGTCCTTATATAGATGAATTCACATATAAGTGTCCTCATTGTGGCAAGACAATGCGCCGTGTACCGGAGGTTATCGATTGCTGGTTTGATTCAGGAGCAATGCCATTTGCACAGCATCATTATCCTTTTGAAAATGAAGACCTGTTTAAGGATCAGTTCCCTGCCAAGTTTATCTCTGAGGCAGTGGATCAGACAAGAGGATGGTTCTATTCATTAATGGCTGAATCTACACTTTTATTTAACAAGTCTCCTTATGAGAATGTTATCGTTCTCGGACATGTACAGGATGAAAACGGTCAGAAGATGAGTAAGTCCAAGGGCAATGCTGTAGATCCATTTGATTCTCTTGACAAGTTCGGTGCTGATGCCATCAGATGGTATTTCTACACCAATTCACAGCCATGGCTTCCCAATAAGTTTCATGATAGGGCGGTTATGGAAGGTCAGAGAAAGTTCCTTGGCACACTTTGGAATACTTATGCTTTCTTTGTACTGTATGCTGATATTGATAATTTTGATGCGACCAAGTATGAACTGTCCTATGATGAGCTTGGAGTTATGGATAAGTGGATACTGTCCAGACTTAACTCCGCTGTAAAAGCAGCAGATGATAATCTAAGTGCTTACAGAATACCTGAGACAGCCAAGGCCCTTGATAGTTTCGTAGATGAACTCAGCAACTGGTATGTAAGAAGAAGCAGAGAGAGATTCTGGGCTAAGGGAATGGAACAGGATAAGATCAATGCATATATGACTCTTTATACCTGCTTGGTTACGATCTGTAAGGCTGCAGCACCTATGATACCGTTTATGACAGAGGAGATATATCAGAACCTGGTTGCCCTGCAGGACAAAAATGCTCCTGAGAGTATTCATCTCTGCGATTATCCTACGGTCAATGAAGCATGGATCGATAAGGATCTCGAGGACAAGATGGGCGTGCTTTTGAAAATAGTAGTCCTGGGACGTGCTGCGAGAAATGAAGCACAGATCAAGAACCGTCAGCCTATCGGTGATATGTTCATCAAGGCTGAGAGCGAGCTGTCACAGTACTATGTTGATATATTGAAAGACGAGCTTAATATCAAGAATGCAGAGTTTAAAGATGATGTTTCTGAGTACACGACATATTCTATCAAGCCTAATCTGCCTACAGTAGGACCTAAGTATGGCAAGTTCCTTGGTAAGATCAGAAATGCACTTGGAGAGATAGATGGAAATAAGGCTGTAGCTGAGCTTAAATCAGCTGGAGTTTTGAAGTTGCCTGAGGTAGACGAATCTATCGAGCTCTTAGAAGAGGATCTTCTGATAACTATGTCTCAGCAGGAAGGATATATGGCACAGAATGATGGCAATACTACTGTTGTTCTCTGCACTAACCTAAGCCAGGAACTGATAGAAGAGGGATTCGCAAGGGAACTTATATCCAAGATCCAGACCATGAGAAAAGAAGCTGATTTTGAGGTTATGGACAGAATCAGAGTAGGATATACCGGATCAGACAAGATCGTTGATATTTTTGATAAAAAAGGCGATTTTATCGCATCAGAAGTGCTGGCAAAGGAAATCGTTACAGAAAATGGTCAAGGATATACAAAAGATTGGAAGATTAACGGTGAGGATGTAACTCTTACTGTGGAAAAAATTAAATAAGTATTATAATGAGTCTGGTATATTTTGTTATTATACCTCGACACATTAAAGCATAAGAACTGCTATATAGGGTAATAAACCACTGTACAGCAGTTCTTTTTCATCAATAATTATATAAATTACTGGATGTCCTTACTAAAATACTTTTACTTGAAAAGTGCCACAAGGGGAAAGAGAGGAGATCGGATGAAATTTCATAATAATAAAAAGACAGAACTAAAAGAGGAATTGGCTACAAATGTGAAAAATCTATACCGAAAGGAATACGTCGATGCAACTCCGGATGAGATCTATCATGCATTTTCCGCAGTTGTCAAGAAAATGGTAATAGATCGTTGGATAGCTACCAAAGAGGTAATAGATAGGGAAGATCCGAAAATCGTTTATTATATGTCTATGGAATTTCTGATCGGTCGTACTTTGGGAAATAATCTCGTCAATTTAGGAAGCTATGGTAAGTTTCAGAATGTTTTGGATGATCTGGGGATCGATATTAATATACTGGAGGATCAGGAACCGGATCCGGCTCTTGGCAATGGTGGACTGGGACGGTTGGCTGCTTGCTTTTTGGATTCTTTATCTACGCTGGGATATCCGGCCTATGGATGTGGTATCAGATATCACTATGGAATGTTTAGACAGAAGATAGAAAAAGGATTTCAAAAAGAGGTTCCTGACGATTGGCTAAAAGAGGAATATCCCTTTGAGCTTAAGCGAAATGAATATATGTTTGAGGTCAAGTTTGGCGGCAAGGTCATAAGCAAGATGGAACCTGATGGCAGGATACATTTTGATCAGACAGAATGCCAGACTGTTATCGCGATGCCTTATGATATCCCGATCATGGGATATAAAAATAATGTGGTGAATTCACTTATGACATGGGATGCTCATCCCAAGGAAAAGTTCCATTTGGACTCATTTGACCGCGGTGAATATGACAAAGCCATAGAGGAAGAAAATCTGGCCAAAAACCTGGTGGAAGTACTGTATCCCAATGATAATCATGTCTATGGAAAAGAGCTTAGGTTAAAACAGCAGTATTTCTTTGTATCAGCCAGTATACAAAGAGCAATAAAGAGATTCGAAAAGCGCCACAGCGATTATAAAGAAATGCCGGACAAGGTGGTTTTTCAGATGAATGATACCCATCCTACACTTTGTGTCCCGGAACTAATGAGGATATTGATGGATGTAAAGGGATTGGGATGGGAAACATCATGGGAGATTACCCAGAAGTGTTGTGCATATACCAATCATACAATAATGTCAGAGGCTCTTGAGACCTGGCCTGTAGAGATATTCCAGCGCCTATTACCAAGGGTGTATCAGATAGTATGTGAGATCAACAGACGATTCGTGGAGTATATTAAAAATCAATATCCCAATGATACTTCCAGATACGAGAGAATGTCCATAATTGGAGATGGACAGGTCCGAATGGCCAATATGGCTATAGTCGGAAGTTTTTCAGTAAACGGTGTGGCAAAACTACATACAGAGATATTAAAGAAAGAGACACTAAAAGATTTCTATGACATATATCCGGATAAATTCTCAAATAAGACCAATGGAATCACCCAGAGGAGATTCATGCTCCATGCCAATCCGACTATGTCATATTGGATCACCCAGCATATAGGAGAGGGATGGATCACTAATCTCTCTGATATGAAAAAACTGGAGAAGTTTATCGGGGATAAGAGATTCTGTATGGAATTTCTGGATATAAAACATCAGAACAAGATGCGTTTGGCAAAATATATCAAGGATCATAATGGAGTAGAAGTTGATCCAGATTCTATTTTTGATGTTCAGGTCAAGAGGCTACACGAATACAAGAGACAACTCCTTAATATACTGCATGTAATGTATCTGTATAATCATATCAAAGAACATCCTGAGAAAAAGTATGTTCCGAGAACGTTTATATTTGGCGGCAAGGCATCTTCCGGATATCATATTGCCAAGCTTATAATCAAGCTCATTAATAACGTAGGAATGGTTATAAATAATGATGAGTCTATTAACGGCCTGATAAAGGTAGTTTTTATCGAAGATTACAGAGTATCCAATGCAGAGCTTATATTTGCGGCAGCAGATGTATCGGAACAGATATCTACAGCATCCAAAGAAGCCTCGGGAACATCCAACATGAAGTTCATGCTGAATGGTGCTATAACTATTGGCACAATGGACGGAGCCACTGTGGAAATGGTGGATGAAATGGGTACCGAAAATGCAGTTATATTTGGGATGAGCGCAAGGGAAGTCATTGATCATGAAAATAGAAATGACTATAACCCAATTGAGCTATATAACAATGATTATGAAATAAAGAGAATACTTGATCAGTTGATAAATGGGTTCTATAGTCCTGACAATACTGAACTGTTCAGAGATATCTATAATTCTCTTCTAAACACAAAGGTTACAGCCAAGGCAGATACTTATTTTGTACTTAAAGATTTTAGGCCTTATGCCGAAGCCCAGGAAAAGATCAATGCTTTATATATGGATCGTGAGAAATGGGCAAGAATGGCACTTGAAAATATGGCAAATGTCGGAAAATTCTCGTCAGATAGGACTATCCAACAATATGTAGATGAGATATGGCACCTGGATCATATTGATGTTTCGTTGCATTGATCTTGCTACATATTTTTAACAATTTAAATAAAAAATCACTACACTTTTTCGGTTCTGTACATTGAATGACCAATGGTCAACTCCTATGATTTAACTCAATGGAACTTATTTAAGCAGAAGTGGGAAAGGACGTAGTGAGTTATGGAAACAATGACAACTTTGGACAAAGCAAAACATGCTGCTGAAAGAAAGGCCTTTGATGTAGCGGTTACAGCTGCTTTGAAAAATATTGACAAGAATCGTGGAGAGGCTATGGTCAAGCTGGTCAATCTGACCCAGAAGATTCTTAAGGATACATGGCCTGATAAAGCATACGATGCGCTTAGAGGAGTATTTGAAGATCCTGATAGTAAGTGGATGGAGTATACAGATTCACTGTTTGATACAGTTGATCATAAGCTTATAAAAAGCGCAGCATTGAATCTTGGATTTGAAGCAGGATTCAGTGGATATAAGAGAACGAAACAGCTAGGAGACGAGTTTGGATGTAATATTCCATGGAGTGTGCTTTTAGATCCTACTAGCGCATGTAATCTAAGATGTACAGGCTGTTGGGCAGCAGAATATGGTCATAAGATGAACATGGATCTGGATACGCTTGACAGTATCATTACTCAGGGAGAGGATCTCGGGATTCATTCTTACCTCTACACAGGCGGTGAGCCTATGGTTAGAAAAAATGATCTTATCACTCTTTGCGAGAAACACCCCCATAGTAATTTTATGTGTTTTACAAATGGAACACTTATTGATGATGCATTCTGCAAGGACATCTTAAGAGTGGGTAATTTCTTCCCTAATATTTCTCTGGAAGGATTTAAGGAAGAAAACGATAGTCGTCGTGGAGAGGGTGACTTTGACAAGGTCATGCAGGCAATGGATCTATTAAAGGCCAATAAGTGCATGTTCGGACTGTCAATTTGCTATACAAGCCAGAACTATAAGACCGTAACCAGCGATGAATTTCTGGATATGGTAATTGAAAAAGGTGTTAAGTATGCATGGTACTTCCACTATATGCCGGTAGGAAATGATGCATCGACAGATCTTTTGCTTACACCTGATCAGAGAGAATATATGTATCACAGGATCCGTGAGATCAGAGGATTTAAGGGTGGCAAGCCTATTTTTGCTCTAGATTTCCAGAATGATGGTGAGTTCGTAGGCGGTTGCGTGGCAGGAGGAAGAGAATACTGTCATATCAATCCTAACGGAGATGTGGAGCCTTGCGTATTTATCCATTACTCTAGTGCCAACGTCAAGGATATGAGCCTGTTGGACTGCTTTAAACAACCTATTTTCTTGAAATACAAGGAAGGACAGCCGTTTAACGATAATCATCTTCGTCCTTGTCCTATGCTGGAGAATCCTGATGCTCTTCGTAAGATCATTGCAGAGACAGGAGCAAAATCAACAGACATGCAGTCACCGGAGGATGTTGATTCGCTATGTTCAAAGTGCGATCCTTATGCCAAGGAATGGGCGATCCGTGCAGCTAAACTGTGGGATGATTCATTAAAAGCCAAAGAGGCAAAAAAGACCCAGTGTCATTAAAATAAATATAAAAATGCCGGGCTGTTTACAAATTAAACAGCCCGGCATTTTTTATCTTATTTAAAATATTTAATAAAAAATATTAATGTGTATTATTTATTATAATGTATCCTAGAGAACGTTCTCCGGACGGTTATCAATGATATCAGGTTCAGTGATCTTCTTAAATAAAACGATTCCGATGTAGCTGCCGCACATAGATATCAGAAGAGCCAAACAGAATAGAGCGGGGTTTCCGGATACAACACTGGTAAGGCTGGATGCCAGACCTGAAACTGAGTTGAAAACAATATGCAGGATTATAGTTGCCAATAGGTTACCGGTACGTTCTCTTATATATCCAAGAGCCAGACCTAAGAGAAATGCGTATACACCCTGGATCAGGTTCATGTGGATCAATCCGAAAAGAGCTGCCTGGATCACATTTGCGGTCCAGAAACTCAGGTTTTTACGAAGGATAGAATATGTAGCACCACGGAAGGTCATTTCTTCAACAATGGGACCGAGGATCAATGCATATATGATCATAGAAACACTCAATGAACTACCGGATAATCCGGCCTGCTCGATCAGCTTGGAATAAAATTCACCGGCCTTTGGCATAAGTACCATGAGAAATTCTGCGATATAATTAGTGAATATCTGAAACATTATACCCATAAACAAAAGAGTGGGAATCATCCATTTCTTGAGGACCTTGGGACTGGCGGAGACTTTGACGCCGGAATTCTTATTAAGAGACTTGATCCAGAGATACATAACGATAAAAGTGCCAATTCCATACATCAGATAAATAGATGGGGATTTAGCTATTGTTTTAGTATATGAAGCACATTTATCATAGAAGTCATTCATGGAACTGAAGTGGCTGGTATATATGCAGAAAGCAAAACCAAAAACTTCTATGAAAGTTGCAGCAACAGATCCTATAGTTGCTAATACAAGGGTAGGAAGTATTCCTTTTAAAATAGTCGTGATTCGATTACTCATAAATGTTTTCCTCTTTTCATTAAATAACATGCTTTGTAATGTTATCATTTTTCTATGTTTTGTACAATTGAAAAAGCCACCAAGCTTTGCTAATATATATAGGAACACAGGTTCGCGGAAATCGAAAGAAGGATATAATGAGCTTTGCCCATTTACATACCCATACAGAGTTCAGTATTCTCGATGGGTCAAATAAAATAAAGGATTATGTCAGAAGGGTCAAGGCTCTGGGAATGAACTCAGCGGCGATTACAGATCATGGCGTAATGTACGGAGTGATCGATTTTTATAAAGAGTGCAAGGCTAATGACATCAATCCTGTATTGGGATGCGAAGTTTATGTATCTCCAGGTTCTAGGTTTGACAGAGAGGTCTCCAATGGAGATGACAGATATTATCATCTTATTCTCTTGGCTGAGAATAATGTTGGATATCAAAATCTGATAAAGATAGTCTCAACAGGATTCATAGATGGATTTTATTACAAGCCAAGAGTAGATATAGAGACACTTGAGAAATATCATGAGGGCATAATATGCCTGTCAGCCTGCCTGGCAGGACAGCTGCCGAGAGCAATTGTCAGAGGTAAATATGCCGAGGCAAAAGAGATTGCCCTACAATATCAGAATATATTTGGAGAAGGTAATTATTTCATGGAACTTCAGGACCATGGGATACCGGATCAGAAAAAAGTTATCCAGGGTCTTCTGCAGCTTCATCAGGAAACTGGTATTCCGCTTGTAGCCACCAATGACTGCCACTATACGCTTCCGGAGGATTGTGAGCCCCACGATATACTTTTATGTATACAGACCAATAAAAAGGTCTATGATACAGATAGAATGCGTTATGAGGGCGGTCAGTTCTATGTCAAATCAGAAGATGAGATGCGAGGACTGTTTTCATATATTCCGGAAGCAATTGACAATACTCAGAAAATCTCCGACAGGTGTAATGTAGAAATAGAATTTGGTAATACCAAATTGCCGCATTTTGAGGTTCCGGAAGGATATGACAGCTGGACCTATCTAAATAAATTATGCGATGACGGACTTATAAACAGATATGGTGACAGCGCCGAAGAGCATCGTCCCAGACTGAACTATGAGCTGGGAGTAATAAAGACTATGGGATATGTGGATTACTTCCTGATAGTTTGGGATTTTATCAATTTTGCCAGGACTCATGGAATACCGGTAGGACCGGGGCGAGGAAGTGCTGCAGGCAGCCTCGTGAGCTACACAACAGGGATCACAGATATCGATCCTATCAGATATAGCTTGCTATTTGAGCGTTTTTTGAACCCGGAACGTGTATCTATGCCGGATATAGACGTAGACTTCGATTATGAGAGAAGAAGCGAAGTCATTGAGTATGTCATTGATAAATATGGTAAGGACAGCGTCACCCAGATCGTAACCTTCGGCACTATGAAGGCCAGAGGCGTCATAAGAGACGTAGGACGAGTACTCGATCTTCCATATTCTTTTTGCGATTCTATCGCCAAAAATATACCGAATGAGCTTGGAATAACTATAGATAAGGCTCTGGAGATGAATCCGGTACTTAGAAAAAGCTATGATGAGGATGAAAATGTCCATAGGCTCATAGATACGGCTAAGAGGCTGGAGGGACTTCCAAGAAACACTTCAATGCATGCCGCAGGAGTGGTTATTTCCCAGGAGCCGATGTATGAGTACGTTCCCCTGGCAAGAGCGCAGGATGGGACCTTAGTCACCCAGTATACAATGACTACGATAGAAGAACTGGGACTTCTCAAAATGGATTTTTTGGGACTGAGGACTCTTACTGTTATAAATGATGCCATTGAACTGGCCAATAAGAGGGACGACGTAGATATCAGCGTGTCGGGAATGACTTATGATGATTCCAAGGTATTTGAGCTGATCGGTTCGGGAAGAACCGAGGGAATATTCCAGTTGGAAAGTGCCGGAATGAAGGGATTCATGAAGGAACTGAAACCGAATTCCCTAGAGGATGTAATAGCCGGTATCTCACTATACAGACCGGGTCCTATGGATTTTATACCTGCTTATATCAGAGGAAAAAACGATGCAAACTCTATAACATATGATTGCCCTGAGCTAGAACCAATATTGTCTCCAACTTATGGATGTATCGTATATCAGGAACAGGTAATGCAGATCGTAAGAGATCTGGCCGGATATTCAATGGGCAGGTCCGATCTGGTCCGTCGAGCCATGAGTAAGAAAAAGACTTATGTAATGGAGCAGGAGAGAAAGAACTTTATATATGGCAATCCGGATGAAAACGTGCCGGGCTGTGTATCAAAGGGAATAGATCCTGAAGTAGCAAGTAAAATATATGATGACATGATAGACTTTGCTAAATATGCATTTAATAAGTCTCATGCGGCTTGCTATGCTGTGGTTGCATATCAGACAGCCTTTTTGAAATTGTATTATCCCGGTGAGTTCATGGCTGCACTTATGACATCAGTTTTGGATAATACTTCCAAAGTGGCATCATATATAGTTGTCTGCAGACAGCTGGGACTATCGGTTCTTCCGCCGGATATTAATGCAGGAGAAGGTAAATTCACGGTTACAGACGATGGAATAAGGTATGGAATGTATGCAATCAAGAATCTGGGACGACCGGTGGTTGATGGAATCGTAAAAGAGAGAGAAGAACGGGGAGAATATAGATCACTTCAGGAATTTCTGGAGAGAACAGGTTCCCTGGTCAATAAAAGAGCGGTAGAGAATCTGATCAAGGCCGGAGCTACTGATTGCCTAGAGGGTAATCGCAGACAGAAGGTTCATATATACCCGGCTATAATGGATAAGGCAGCCAAGGATATGAAGGACTCTGTCTCAGGACAGATGAGCCTGTTTGATTTTACCGATGCAAATGGTAAAAAAGCCTTTGCTATCAATTTTCCTGAAGTTCCGGAATTTGATAAAAGAGATAAGCTGGCTTTTGAAAAAGCAGTTATAGGAATATATGTAAGTGGTCATCCTTTAGAGGACGATATGGATTTCATGGAGAAAAACGTTACTGCCCAGTCTATTGATTTTCAGTTAGATGAGGAAGGACAGGTCAATGTCGATGACAATTCCTATGTAACCATTGGAGGAATAATAAGTTCTGTAAATGTTAAATTTACAAAGAACAATCAGGCTATGGCATTTCTGACACTTGAAGATATGGTTGGTGATGTGGAGATCATAGTATTCCCGAGAGACTATGAGAAAAACAGGGAACTGATAGAAGAGGACAGAAAGGTACTTATCCGTGGTAAGGTCAGCGTGGAAGAGGATAAGGATGCCAAAATCATTTGTCAGAATATGATGGCATTTGAATCGGCACCAAGGGATCTGTGGATCAGATTCCCGGATAGAGAAAAATATATATCATTTGAAAGTGAGATAAACGGTATAGAACCTGATCCGGATGGATATGATACCTTGATCGTCTATCTGGAAAAGGAAAAGGAAAAGAAGGTTCTGCCTCGTAGATATTGTATATCAAGAGATAGGCTTAGAATGGATCAGATAAGTGCTTTATTTGGTGAAAAAAATATCAAAGTAGTAGAAAAGCATGTTGAATTCAGGGCTCAAAGAGCGTAATATATAACGAGAAAAAAGTAATCATTGGAGGAAAAGTTATGGGAGAAAAAGCAAAAAGAATTGGCGTTCTCACCAGTGGCGGAGATGCACCAGGAATGAATGCAGCAATTAGAGCGGTTGTTCGCCAGGGACTGACGAGAGGACTTGAAGTATACGGAATTCATCGTGGATTCGCAGGCCTCCTCCAGGAAGAGATGGAACCTATGGATGCGCATAGTGTTTCAGATATAATCTCACGAGGCGGAACTATTCTTCAGACAGCACGTTGCCTGGAATTCTTACAGGAAGAATACCAGCAGAAAGCAGCCGATATTTGTAGAAAACATGGACTTGATGCAGTTGTAACCATCGGAGGTGATGGATCATATAAGGGATCTAGAAACCTGAAAAATCATGGTATCAATACAATGAGTATGCCTGGAACAATCGATCTTGATGTTGCATCTACGGAATATACAATTGGTTTTGACACAGCTGTTAATACAGCAATGGAAGCCATTGATAAGATCCGTGATACATCAACATCACATGAGAGATGTTCAATTGTTGAGGTTATGGGCCGTGGAGCAGGATTTATCGCACTTTGGTGTGGAATTGCCAACGGAGCCGAGGATGTTCTTCTTCCTGAGGAGTATGATTATGATGAACAGAAACTGGTCAATCATATAATCGCAGGACGTAAAAAGGGCAAACAGCATCATCTTATTATTAATGCCGAGGGAATCGGTCATTCATCATCAATGGCTAAGCGTATCGAGGCAGCTACAGGAATTGAGACAAGAGCCACTATTCTAGGATACATGCAGCGTGGTGGTAATCCTACAGCTAAGGACAGAGTATATGCTTCTACTATGGGAGCTATGGCTGTCGATCTCATCTGTGAGGGACAGCAGCAGAGAGTAGTATGTTATAGAGGCGGTCAGTTTGTTCATACAGATCTTGACGAAGCCCTTGCTATGGAAAAGAAGGTAGATTCTTACCAGCTTGAACTATGCAAGACACTTTCTAACTAGCATATAATCTGACATAATTATTTGAATGTATGATGAACCGGAGTCTGTTTGGCCCCGGTTCAATTTATGTAAAGGTCTAGCATAGCCACTATAATTTTGCTTTTTTAGAACTAAAAAATAGGAAAATGAAACATTTTGAGGAAAATATGATTACATCGGTTCAGAATTCAAAAGTTAAAAATATAATTAAGCTTTTGACCAAGAAAAAAGAGAGACAGGAGCAGAAACTATTTGTTCAAGAGGGACTTCGCTTTGTTCAAGAGACTCCTCATAAACTCTTGCGGGAGATATATGTCTCAGAAAGCTTCTTGTCAGATGAAGCTAAGAGAAAAGATCTGGAAAAGGGCCTGGATACAAGACTTCCAATGCCAATGGATGAAACCGATGGAATGATGGAGATTTTGCTATCGGATGGCAATACAGCACTTTTTTCCACGGTGACGGATGAGGTCATGAAAAAAATGACTGATACTGAGACTCCCCAGGGCGTTTGTGCAGTTTCAAAGATGCCTTCGTATTCTTTGGACGATATCCTAGAGACCACACCGACGCAGATCCTAATTTTAGAGGATATTCAAGACCCAGGTAATCTGGGTACTATGATCAGAACAGCAGAGGGATCCGGAACAACAGGTATAATCATGACAAAAAATACAGTAGATATTTTTTCGCCGAAGGCTTCAAGAGCTACTATGGGAAGCTTGTTCAGGGTGCCTTTTACAGTGACGGATAATCTCACAGATACCCTGAAAGAACTGAAAATAAGAGGCGTTAAAACCTATGCGGCATATTTAGGCGGAGAAAAAGCTTATTTAGATATAGATTGTAAGAAAAGCGTAGCGTTTTTGATAGGAAATGAGGGAAACGGGCTTAAGCCTGATACTGCGGCTATGGCGGATGAGATTATTTTAATCCCTATGGAGGGACAACTCGAATCCCTAAATGCTGCAATGGCAGCGGGAATATTGATGTATGAGTCACATAGACAGAGGTGGAGTGAAAATTGAGGATTTGGTTTAAAGAGTGGACAGACAACCACATGATACGGGATATGGTAGTAGAGGATAACAGTGCCGATACCAGAACCAAAAAAGTATTTCATGCAGTGGATAAGGTGTGTTACGAATTCGATCTATCACATCCAACATGGCTGGATGCTACTATTAAGGACTTTAAAAGACACTCCAAGGCCAGATTCACTTCTGATTGCTTTCAAGAGGACATAGATTTTGATTATCTGGAGATTCATGTCTTGGATGAGGACTAAATATATTTTTATTTAGATGTTGTAGATACTGAATGAAAACTAAAAATATGCTTTTGTTTAGATACTAAGTGCTGTTCTAGTATAAAGAAAATTTAATGTTTAGCCGACAGCAAAATATCAAGCATAGTGGTATAATATTACGGTAATAAGTAGAAAAATTTTCGAAATGTTTTGGTAGGTTTATAACAAAGAGAAAAGAGGAATTAACTTTGACAGAACAGGATTATCTGGCTGAAGGTGTGGACTCTTGGAATTCTTTTATGCTTTTATATAATTCAGCATTAAAGGAAATGAGCACTAAGGTTGAAATATTGAATGACGAATTTAAGCATGTGCATCAGTACAATCCCATTGAATACGTCAAGCAGAGGATCAAGACGCCAGACAGTATTGTAAAGAAGTTGAAGAGAAATGGATATCAGACTTCTATAGAGAATATGGTAAGATACGTCAACGATGTGGCTGGGATTCGAATAGTATGTTCTTTTACATCGGATATATATATGTTAGCAGATATGATCGGACGACAGAATGATATCACTGTGGTATCTATTAAGGACTATATCAAAAATCCGAAGGAAAGCGGATATAAGAGCTATCATATGATAGTGACGATTCCCATTTTCCTTTCGGATCGTTGTGTGGATACCAAGGTTGAGATCCAGATAAGAACATTGGCAATGGATTTTTGGGCTAATCTGGAACATAAGATATATTACAAATTTGAGGGAAATGCTCCAGAGTACATCAGTAGAGATCTCAGGGAATGCAGTGCCATTGTATCTATGCTGGATGCCAAGATGCTGTCACTAAATGAAGCAATATTAGAGGCAAAGCGAGAAAATGGTGATAATGTAAGCGAAGAAATCAATATGGATGAGACGATACAGGCTAAATCCGAGGATCAGATCAGTTATTTGAAGGAGTTCAAGGCAGCGGAAGAACTTAAGGAAAGAACACAAAAAATGTCCAAATCCTGATCGGGATAATATATTTAATTATATGAATGGAATTATCTGAAGCGAATAATTACTGAAGAACAATGTAAAATCAATGATTGCAGAGGTGCCAATGGAATTTTACAATGTGGTAAAGGGAACTTCTGGGAGTTATTCCAGAAGTATTATGAGATTAAAGCATCATTTGATGGAAGATGATGCTGTAATTATTGGCGCAGGAAAGGGATTCGTAGAAGCTGCCGGAATCGGAACCGGAGATGCCACAGATTGTAATTGGGATTCTTTTAGAAGTAAGTTCTTTGATTTTACGGTTCAGTATGGAATTCAAAATATTAAAATGGGAATGCTATATCCATTCTTGAAGCCGGAGGAACGATGGGCCTGGCTATCAAGAGTGATATGGTGGAAAAAATATGAAACTGCAGAGTCTAAGGTATATCAGAAACTGAAAGAGATATTGCAAGATAAGGAATATTTTATAATCACATCAGAGCCGGATAATCTATTTGTCGAAAATGGATTTCCTCCTGAGAGGATATTTGAGACTGAAGGCAGTTACAGCAAGTTTCAGTGCGATGGGAAATGTGACTCTAATACATTTTTAAACAGGGAACAGGTAGAGGAAATGATGAAATCTCAGGGATTCGCCATTGGTCCGGTAGGTAATATGTATATTCCGGACGGTGTGGTCGCCAAGACATCTATTTCTAGTAATCTTATACCGACATGCCCTATATGCGGTGGACATATTTCACCTAATATATCGATTGATAATGAGCTGGTTCATGATGACGATTACTATATTATGAATTCATTGTATGATAATTTTCTAAAGAAATATGATGGAAAAAAGATTCTATTCCTGGAGCTTGGAGTGGAGAGAGAGTACGTTGAGGATATAAGGATCCCATTCTGGAATATGGCTGGAAACAATCTGAAGGCAACATATGCCAGCATCAATCTGGACGGGACTTACTATCCGACTAACATGAAAGAGCGTTCTATTTTAATAGAAGGTGATATCAGGGTCGTGATCAAGAATCTGACACAGAATATCGAAAGAGCCGTTGAACCAACTTCATAATGCATATAATTATTAAATCGAGTAGTAAACCTACTCGATTTTTATAAGTTATAAAACGTAAAGTTATTATAATTTTTAAACATATTGAAAATAAAGCTATATGTGTCTTAGTATGATAAAATATATCAGGAAAAAGATATAAGCGGTATTGGAATCATATAACCTGCGATAGGACAAGACCAAATAGGAAAAGAGAGAAAAAAGAGATGAAAAATGAAATTCAAGGGAAAATACAAAGGCAAATGAAGAAGATCGAGATAAGAGACATACTTAAATATGCATATCCGGAGAATCTTACAACCAATCCTTCGGGAACAGCGACAGCATATCAGATAGCTCATGCAGATGAGGATAAGAACGACTACAGAAGGGATGTGTGGATAATCCGTCCCGGCAAAAATGGGCAGCTAAGATCAAGCCAGCTTACATCTACAATGGATGCAACAATCGAATTTTGGGATGATGATGATCATCTGGTGATTAACAGAAAGAGTCCTGACACCGAAAAGGGCATGACAGATCTGTTTATCATAGATATAAATGGTGGAGAAGCCAAGAAATGGGTGACACTTCCGGTAGGAGCCTCCAATATTAAAAAGGCCGGCAAAGACCTGTATTTTTTCACTGCTGGTATAGATTCTAAGGAACCGGATGCATATCTAAGAAGTGCTAAGGATAGGAAAAAAGCAGCAGAAGAAAAGAAAAAGAATCATGAAAGTGATTATGAAATTATAGATGAGGTTCCTTACTGGATGAACGGAGCAGGGTTCACCAATGGTAAGAGAAATTCTCTTTTTAGAATGCATACTGATCCATTGAAACTAGAGAGGATAACTTCTCCCGATTACGATGTATATGAAATTGAATTAAATGAAGACAGATTATTTATTCATGGAACCAAAAGAACCAGTACTGTAAGTCTCTACAGTGATATAGAGATGCTGGATACGAGGACAGGTGAGATAAAAATACTCTTCCCTGAAGGAGACTATGAATTCTCAGGAATCATTCCTACGACAGATAAGATCTATGCCTTTGGTTCGGATTATATAAAATATGGAGTTAATCAAAGCTCATATTTATATGAAGTAAAAAGTAAAAAGCTGGAGAAGGTAGACGGTTACGTACCTGAATTCTGCCCGTATAATAGCATGGTAGGAGACACCATGGTAGGCGGAGGAAGAGGCAATAAGGCAGTTGTTGAAGATGGACATAACATTTACTACACCCTCATGACGGTTGAGGATCATATCCAGTTGGCAAGACTTGACATTGATGAGAATGCAGAAAAAACAGTAATATTTGATCAGCCTGGCAATATGTATTTCTTTGATATTGCAGGAGACAAGATCATCTATGCGTATGGTGATAAAACAAGCTTAACCGAGATCTACTCAATGAATAGAGATGGAAGCGGTATTAAAAAAATAACAGATCATAATACTAAGGCTCTTAAGGGCCGTTATGTGGCTGAACCCAATCGTATAGATTATGAATCCTGTGGATTAAAACTTCATGGATGGGTTTTACTTCCTGAGGGATATGATAAAAATAAAAATTATCCGGCAGTTCTGGATATTCATGGAGGACCTAGATGCGTATATGGTGAACTGTTTTTCCATGAAATGCAGGTATGGGTCGCCAAGGGATATGTGGTCATGTATACAAATATCAAGGGCAGTGATGGAAGAGGCGATGATTTCGCAGACATTAGAGGTGACTACGGCGGAACAGATTATAAGAATCTGATGGATTTTATGGATGTGGTACTTGCAGCTTATCCCAATATCGATAAGAAGAGACTATGTGAGACAGGTGGTTCATATGGCGGATTCATGACGAACTGGATCGTTACACAGACAGATCGATTCTGTGCCTGCGCCACTCAGAGATCGATATCGAACTGGATATCTATGTCTCTTATCAGTGATATAGGCCCGTATTTCGGACCGGATCAGTGTGGGGACAGAAATATGTTTGGAGCTGATGCTACGCCTTCCAAGAGACTTTTTGGCAAGGAAGCTATAGACAGATTATGGGATCATTCACCGCTTAAGTATGCAAAAAATGTCAAAACTCCGCTTCTATTCCTTCATAGTGATGAGGACTATAGATGTCCACTTCCTGAGGGAATGCAGTTTATGCAGGCGCTTACTGCTAACGGAGTAGAGACAAGAATGGTTATTTTCCATGGTGAGAATCATGAACTCAGCCGTTCCGGCAAGCCTATTCATAGGATAAAGAGACTGACAGAGATTACGGAATGGTTTTTAAAACATACCAATTGTAACGAATGATAATATATGTAATAAGGTGGAAATGATTTTTTGAAAAAAATAGATAGTAAAATTTGGCTTACGATATTTATAATTATTACGGCTATGTGGGCTGTTATGATATTTAATATGTCTAGCCATCCTGCTGGTGAATCCGATAAAATGAGCATGTATGTGGGCAGGAAAGTGGCGAAAATATTTATACCTAGCTACAATGAGATGACCTATGATGTCCAGCAAACCATAGCAGAGAAACTGGATTATCCGGTGAGAAAGGCAGCACATATGACAGAATATGCCATTTTTGCTGTATTAATCTCACTTGATATCTATTATATAACTGAGATAAAAAATAAGCGTGGATCTGCAAACGGGAAGTCATCACAAAATAGAAAAACCGGTGAAGGCTGTAACGGCTATAAAAATGGTGTGATCACTCTTATTATTGTGGCACTGTATGCGTCTACTGATGAGATACATCAACTATTTGTACCTGGTAGGGCGGGACTGTTTACAGACGTTCTGATCGATACCGCCGGTGGAATTATAGGTGTAATTGTTACATATTTTGTAATACGAGGGTTAAAAAGGGTAATTGAAAAAAATGAAGGAAGAGACCTTTAGGACACAGTACTTAGACCGGTTGTCGGAGATATTTCCGTCAATAGCTGCAGCATCTACGGAAATTATCAATCTGTCATCGATCTTGAACCTTCCCAAGGGGACAGAACATTTTATTACAGACATTCATGGTGAGTATGAAGCCTTTATGCATGTGATAAAGAATGGTTCAGGTGCAGTCAGGACCAAGGTAAGTGATGTGTTTGGCAATGCTATTTCCGAACCTGAGATAAGAGAACTATCGACTCTTATATATTATCCTGCGGAAAAGATCGAGCTTGTCAGATCTGAGCTTGCTGATAATGAAATGAAGGACTGGTACAAGGTTATGCTGTATCGGCTCATTGCTGTGTGTAAATATTCTGCCAGTAAGTATACTAGGTCCAAGGTCAGGAAAGCCCTGCCCAAGGACTTCTCTTATGTAATAGAAGAATTAATTACAGAGAGAGCTGATGGAGCTGATAAGGAAGAATACTATAATGAGATAATAAATGCCATAATCAGAACCGGACAGGCAGACAAATTTATAATCGCCATGTCTGAGCTTATCCCAAGGCTAGTAGTGGACAGACTCCATATTTTAGGAGATATCTATGACAGAGGTAACGGAGCATGCGATATCATGGATCTCCTCGCCACTCATCATAGCCTGGATATCCAGTGGGGCAACCATGACATTGTGTGGATGGGAGCATCGGAAGGACAGCTTATATGTATAGCCAATGTAATAAGAGTATCCGCACGTTATGGTAATCTGGGAACACTGGAAGATGATTATGGGATCAATCTGTTGCCATTGGCGGCCTTTGCATCTAGAACATATGAAAATGATGAATGCAAATGCTTTGGAATAAAAGATGATGAAGTCAAAGATTACGATCTTGATGTCTCGATGAATGAAAAAATACATAAAGCAATTTCTATAATACAGTTTAAACTTCAAGGACAATTCTCTAAAAAGCACGCTGATTTTCATATGGATGATAGAAATGTACTGGAACACATAGATTATAAAAATGGAACATTTTCTGAATTTGGAAATAGATATAAATTGTTAGATGATAATTTCCCAACGGTGGATCCGGCTGATCCTAACAGGCTGACTCCGGAAGAAGATGACATCATGAATCGACTGAAAGTGGCGTTTTCTAGATGCAAGAGATTACATGAGCATATGAGCTTTCTACTTAATAAGGGAACCTTTTATAAAGTGTTTAATGGTAATCTGTTATATCATGGGTGTATGCCGCTAGATGAAAACGGAGAATTCAAAACAGTAGAGATATACGGTGAGAAGCTAAAGGGCAAGGAACTGTATGACAGGCTTGATACTTATGTCCGGAGGGCTTTTCTGGCCAAGGATCCTGTGGAAAAAGAGAGATCCCTTGATATAATGTGGTGGATATGGTGCAACAAGGATTCGCCACTTTTCGGAAAAGACAGAATGTCTACATTCGAAAGATATTTTTTGTCGGAAAAGGAGCCACAGGTAGAAAAGAAAAATGCATATTACAGTTTTCTAGATGATGAGAGAGTGGTAGAACAGATACTAAGAGAGTTCGGACTGACAGGAGAAAAATCGCATATCATAAACGGACATGTTCCTGTTAAAAAGGGCGAGAAACCTATGAGATGCGGAGGTAAGCTTCTTATTATCGATGGAGGATTCTCCAAGGCTTATCAAGGAGAGACAGGGATAGCAGGATATACATTGACGTTTAATTCTCACGGACTGAGACTGGTAGCTCATGAGCCATTTACTTCAACGGAAGATGCGATAATCAGGGGAACTGATATTCATTCAGATGCGGTAATGGTAGAGAAATATGACAGGCAGTTGACGGTGGGGGATACAGATAATGGAAATAAAATGAGAACACAGATCACTGAACTAGAAGAACTTTTAAGCGCTTATCGTGATGGTGAGATCGTAGAGAGAATATAGAACACAGAATATAGAGCACATAATCAGAATATATAAAATCAAACAACAAACATAAGATTTTGTTATAATTACCCGGTAACAGAGATATAGTAACTAAGGAGTACCATGGATACATCACAGATAATATCAGACGAACTTGGAATTAAAAAATGGCAGACAGAAGCAGCAATCTCGCTTATAGATGAGGGAAATACGATCCCTTTCATTGCACGATATAGAAAAGAAAAAACAGGAGAACTACATGATGATGTCCTTAGAAAATTAGGGGATAGATTGTCATATCTCAGAACTCTTGAAGACAACAAGGCCAAGGCCCTGGCATCTATAGAAGAGCAAGGAAAGTTAACTCCTGAATTAAAAAAATCAATTGAAGCTGTTATGACCGAGGTTGCGCTGACGGATATTTACCGTCCATACAAGAAAAAGAGAAGAACCAGAGCAATGATAGCCAGAGAAAGAGGCTTGGAGCCCCTGGCAGCTGTTATCATGCTTCAGATGACTAAAAAAACAATTGAAGAAGAAGCAGCAGCATATATCTCAGAGGAAAATGAGATACTTACAGTTGAAGATGCCATAAATGGTGCCAAGGACATTATTGCGGAGGAAATATCTGATAATGCTGAATACAGAGTTGCTATCCGTTCTCTTACTATTCAACACGGTGCTATTACGGCAGAAACCAAGGACGAAGAGGCCAAGACAGTATACGAGAACTATTATCATTTTTCAGAGGCTGTTAATAAAACGGCCGGATATAAAGTCCTGGCAGTGAATCGTGGAGAAAACGAAAAGGTTCTTACAGTTAAGATCGTTGCACCTGTAGAGGATATATTAAACCTCCTGGAACGTAAGATCATTGTTAATGATAATCAAAATACTACACCTTTAATAAGGGAAACCATAGAGGACAGTTATGACAGATTGATAGCACCTGCTATCGAGCGAGAGATCAGAAATATGTTGTCCGAAAATGCTGAAGATGGCGCAATAGAAGTATTTAAGAAAAACCTAATTGGATTACTGATGCAGCCTCCGATAGCAGGAATGACTGTTCTCGGATGGGACCCTGCATTTAGAACAGGATGCAAGCTTGCGGTTGTAGATCCTACAGGAAAAGTACTTGATACTTCTGTTATTTTCCCTACAGCACCAACCAATGAATCCAAGATAGCATCCGCAAAAAAGACTTTTCTCGGTATGGTTAAAAAATATAAGGTAAATTTAATATCTCTTGGAAATGGAACAGCATCAAGAGAATCAGAACAGCTGATATCAGAATGGATCAAGGAGACTCCAGGAGTATCATATATTATTACCAATGAGGCTGGAGCATCTGTTTATTCTGCCAGTGAACTGGGAACGGAAGAATTTCCAAATTTTGATGTAGGGCAGAGAAGCTCAGCATCTATGGCACGTCGTGTTCAGGATCCGCTTGCGGAACTTGTCAAGATCGATCCGAAATCTCTGGGTGTTGGACAATATCAGCATGATATGAACCAAAAGAAATTGGATGAAGCATTAAACGGTGTAATAGAGGATTGCGTTAACAGTGTAGGCGTGGATCTGAATACGGCATCATTTTCACTTCTTGAATATGTATCAGGAATTACCAAGACTACAGCGAAGAATATAGTTGCTTATAGAGAAGAAAATGGAACATTTAAAAATAGAAAAGAATTAACCAAAGTACCAAAGTTAGGCCCTAAGGCATATGAGCAGTGTGCTGGATTCTTAAGGATTAGAAACGGTAAGAATCCCATGGATGCTACAGGAATACACCCTGAGAGTTATGCTGCAGCTGAAAAAGTTATCAAGGAATTAGGCATTAATTCATCAGAAATTGGGAGTTTGATCACAAATACATCACCTTTTAGGGATAAAATTAAAAGGCTGTCTAATAGTTCTGAGGCAGAGAAACTTGGAATAGGCGAGATTACTTTAAATGATATTCTAAAGGAGATCCAAAAACCTGGAAGAGACCCGAGAGAAGAGCTTCCCAAGCCGGTTCTTAGATCAGATGTCCTGAGTATGGAGGATCTAAAGCCTGGAATGATCCTAAAGGGGACAGTCCGTAATGTAGTGGACTTCGGGGCCTTTGTAGATATAGGCGTGCATGAAGATGGGCTGGTACATATTTCCAAGCTTACAGACAAGAAATTTATAAAGCATCCACTAGAGGTAGTCAGCCTTGGAGATGTAGTAGAAGTCAAGGTCATAGATGTGGACATGGCCAGAAAGAGAATATCACTTTCGATGATAATGTAAAAAACTTTTCAAATGACTTGTGAGAACAAAATATGAAACATGAAATAAAATATGATGATGATTCATTAGAGTTCGATTCATCTAATAATATGGAAAACGGAAGATATAATTACAAATACAGTAATATTTCCGGGTATGATGATATAGATAACATGGATCCCTCATTATCCATATATGGTAAGAGTCTTCCTGAAATGGAAGATACTATGGCAGAAATAGTAGATATCATCAATGTTTACAGAAAAGAAAGAAGAGATGAAGTCGGAGAAGATCCTGTGGAACATCTTGCCTTTCGTATCAAGGCAGATGAAAGTATGCGTCAGAAGTGCAGGATGAGAGATCTTCCTGAAAATACAGACAGCGCACTTTACAAGCTTTTTGATGCTATTGGAATAAGAGTGGTATGTGCTTTTAGGAGTGATGTATATAAGATCAAGAACTTCATAGCGTCGAGAGATGATTTTGAAGTGATAGAAGAAAAGGATTATATCAAGCACTCCAAGGAAAATGGATACAGAAGCTATCACATGATCATACGCTACAATGGTTTTTTTGCAGAGATCCAGATCAGAACCATTTCTATGGATACATGGGCAGCCTTGGAACATCAGATGAGATACAAGAAAAGAGTAGAGGGCAACTCTTCACTTATAGCCTCTGAGCTGAAGAGATGTGCGGATGAACTGGCATCTACAGATATTTCGATGCAGACACTTAGAGACATGATATGCGGAATTGAAAATAAAGAGGAGTAGATTATGGGTCAGAAGATTCTATTGGCTGAGGATACAGCTGATATGAATAAGGTTGTAACCGCAGTACTTGAACATGATGGTTACGAGGTAGATTCTTTTTTGGATGGTAAAAGTGCTCTAAAAGCACTTATGAGCAATAGATATGATGCAGCATTACTCGACATAATGATGCCGGGAATGACCGGTATAGAGGTTTTGAAGGAGATAAGATCCATTAACGATGAGACACCGGTTATACTCCTTACGGCAAAATCAGAGATCGAGGATAAGGTAGACGGATTAGATGCTGGAGCCAATGATTATCTTACCAAGCCCTTTTCCATGAAGGAACTTCTTGCCAGGATCAGAGCACTTCTTAGAACACAAAATGTTGCTAATAACAAGATTATAGTTTTTTCCGACATCAAAGTGGATTCCGAGAAACTAACAGTTTCATCGGAAAATACAGTGGGGCTGTCCAATCACGAATATGAGCTTATCAAGCTTTTGATTAATAATTTTGGAAGAGAGCTGGACACAGACTATATCAAGGATCATATATGGGATGATGACGATAGTGCCGATTCTGATACGGTGTGGTTATATATCTCATATCTCAAGGAAAAGCTGGATTCTATTTCATCTAAGCTAGAGATCAAGGGAGAAAAGGGCGGTCAATTCATTCTTTTGGAGAGATAATCATGGGCGGAGCAG
>JAKPAB010000245.1 GCA_029779695.1 Bacillota bacterium
TCCCTTAGTTGTGATTCAAGCCATTCCATATCTTCTTTTGTTCCCTGCAATCTCACTTTTACCATCTCTACACCTCCAGTGTCGTCAATGGAAACATCTACCATATGAGTTGCACTTAACGCTGTGTGTAACATTTGCTTCATCTCCTTTCTGTCATCGTATAAATTTCGTATACCACATCGCAAGAATTCGTATAAATCGTTAAATATACGAGCACGAAAAAAGACCCTTCCTCAGATATAAATCTGAAGAAAAGTCCTCATTTTTCAGTGTATTTCAATCTATAGTTTTTAAAGCTATTCGTCAGTTGACGTCATATTTCTTCATATCAACTTACGAATTTGTTGTAGTAAGCGTTGTAGTAAACGTGTTTTTTACGTTTCTCAACGCCCTGAAACCCTTAATTTTACTGCATTCTTACTTGTCGATGCTTTTCATCGTCGGGAATAAAAGTACATCTCTGATTGCTGGTTCATCTGTCAGTAGCATGCATAGGCGATCGATTCCATAACCGATGCCGCCTGTAGGAGGCATACCGACTTCTAGGGCATTTAGGAAATCTTCATCTGTATGCTGTGCTTCCTCATCTCCGGCTGATGCGTTAGCATCCTGAGCTGCGAAACGCTCTCTCTGATCTACTGGATCATTGAGCTCTGAATAAGCATTACACATTTCCCATCCATTGATATAGAGCTCGAATCTCTCAACCTTGCTGGGATCCTCCGGCTTTTTCTTGGTAAGGGGAGATATCTCGATAGGATGATCTATGATAAATGTAGGCTGGATCATCTTGTCTTCACAATATTCTTCAAAGAATAGATTGACCACGTCACCCTTATGATGATGCGCCTCTACCTCGATATGATGTTCCTTGGCTATCTTGAATGCTTCCTCATCAGTAGCTACCTGATCGAAATCAATGCCTGTAGCCTCTTTTACAGCATCAAACATAGATATCTTCTTGAAAGGCTTGCTGAGGTCGATCTCGATACCATTGTAGGATATAACGGCCGTACCGCATACCTGCTCTGCTACATAACGGAACATACTCTCTGTGAGCTCCATCATTCCATTATAATCTGTATATGCCTGATATAGTTCCATCAGTGTAAACTCAGGATTATGTCTGGTATCTACACCTTCGTTACGGAATACTCTTCCGATCTCGAATACTCTCTCCAACCCACCAACGATCAATCTCTTTAGGTATAACTCGAGAGATATACGAAGCTTCATATCCTGATCCAACGCATTGAAGTGTGTTGAGAATGGTCTTGCTGCTGCTCCTCCGGCATTATCTACCAGCATTGGAGTCTCTACTTCCATGAAATCCCTTCCTGCCAGGAAGTTTCTGATCTCACGAATGATCTGTGATCTCTTGACAAATGTATCCTTGACCTCTGGATTCATAATTAGGTCTACATATCTCTGTCTGTATCTGGTATCTGTATCTGTGAGTCCGTGGAACTTCTCAGGGAGAATCTGTAGTGACTTAGTGAGAAGTGTCAGCTCTGTTACATGAATAGTAGGCTCGCCTGTCTTGGTTCTGAATACTCTTCCCTTGACTCCGAATATATCACCTACATCTGTCTTCTTAAAGTCCTTATAATTGTCTTCACCCAGGTCATCTCTTGTGACGTATATCTGGATGTCGCCCTTTAGATCTCTGATATTTGCAAAAGAAGCCTTACCCATGACACGTTTGAACATCATTCTTCCGGCTACTGTTACTTCTTTATCGATGAAATTATCAACATCACCTGTAATATCTGTTGAGTGATTGCTAGCGTCAAACTTAGTAATCTTGAACGGATCCTTACCTTCTGCCTGAAGAGTTTCCAATTTTTCAAAGCGATTTCTTCTTAACTGTCCTAGATCTCGCTCCTGATTGTTTTCATTCTGTGCCATATAAACTCCTTTTTTAATGTAAAAAGCAACTTGATCAAGTTACCAGTTGCTTTTTATCATACCTCTATCTCTTAGTTATCTCTTCTAAAATCGAGAATCTCGTACTTGATAACACCAATAGGTGCTTCTACTTCGATGGTGTCTCCCGATGTTTTCTTCATCATTGCTGCTCCCAGAGGAGATTCAATGGAAAGTGTTCCATTCAGGCTGTCAGCTTCTGCAGAACCAACCATACGATATGTCATCTCTTCATTTTCTTCAATGTCGAGGATCTTGACTGTGCATCCGAGTCCGATGGAACTCTTATCCACGTCATCTTCCATTACGACTTCTGCATTCTTCAGGATCTCTTCGATCTCTGCGATTCTTGCAGCGATATCTCTCTGCTCGTCCTTAGCTGCGTCGTACTCTGCATTCTCGGAAAGGTCTCCCTGTTCACGTGCTTCTTTTATCTTCTGTGAATTTTCTTTAAGCTTATTGATCTTGAGGTCATAGAGTTCATCTTCGAGCTTTTTCATGCCCTCGTATGTCATTATGTTCTTTTTTGCTTCCATTTTTCGACCTTTCGTTTTCCCGATTTATTTGTATTTTTATATGTTCATATTAACTATGTAGTAAAATACTTAAAGTACAGCAAATGGTATTATAAATTTTCACTTCGTCAATTGTCAAGCACCTTTAGCATATCTTCGTATGTTTCTATGAAATTTGTCTGTCTTCTAAGGTCTGATGAATGAGGAATGCCCTGTGTATACCATGCAATATGCTTTCTCATTTCCCTTATTGCTATATACTCACCCTTTGCTTCTATTTCCAGCCTGGCATGCTTGATTATCATGTTCCGGATCTCTTCCTTAGATTTTGGCTCAGGTTCCTTGCCATTTTCAAAATATTCTATTATATCCCTAAATATCCATGGATTGCCTCTGGTTGCTCTGGCTATCAGGTATCCGTCGCATCCAGTTTCCTCATACATTTTTTCTACGTCCTTCGGAGATTCTATGTCTCCGTTTCCGAAAACAGGGATTTTAATTTTTTCTTTTACTTCTCTGATTTTGGACCAGTCCGCTTTGCCGGAATACATTTCTTCTCTTGTTCGTCCGTGAACCGCTACTGCTGAGGCTCCTGACTCTTCCGCTACGTGGGCTACTTCCGTCGCATTATAGTGTTCTGAATCAAAACCAGTTCTTATTTTAACGGTAACTGGTTTTTTTATTGCTTTTACCAGTGCTTCGACTATTTTTCCTACCAGCACTGGATCCTTCATAAGCGCTGATCCCTCGCCGTTATTGACGACCTTTGGAACCGGGCATCCCATATTGACATCCAATATATCAAAGGGTAGCTCCTCTATCCTTCTGGCTGCCTCTGCCATATATTCAGGATCTGATCCGAATAGCTGTAGTGAGACCGGTCTCTCTTCAGCTTTAGTCTCTAGCATCTCAGCTGTTTTCTTGTTGTTATATACAATAGCCTTGGCACTTATCATTTCCATACATACCAGTCCTGCTCCCATTTCCTTACATATGGGTCTATAGGCAATATCTGTAACTCCCGCCATCGGTGCCAGAACCAGATTATTATTTAAATGAACGTTTCCAATATTTATCTCATGAATGATCTTGTTTTTTTCCATATATATCTTGATTTATTCGTCCTCGCCTAACTCTTCATATTCCTTCTTCAGTTCTTCCGGAGTTTTGCCCATATACAGGACCTTGTAATAGATCTCCAGTGAATTAAAGAATTCTTTTCTCTCTCTCTGTAATTTTCTTACCTTAAATGTAGCTCCGATATCATCATAGGAGAAATCATCTTCATTGGCGTCTGTTACTATGTCGAGATTACCTTCCGGATCAAAGTTGAGCTGAATAGTCCCACCTACATCCTCTGTATACATTACGCACATTATGTTAAGCTCTTTCTTGATGCCTTCTGGAAGTGAATCAAATTCCTTATTAAAAAAAAATTTTTTTGTATATCTGCTCGAACCGCAAAGTACGATTTCTTTTATTGGCTTATCCAGGTCGTTTTCCTTTGTTTCTCCGTTTACTTTTTTATTTTCACACATATCCATATACTCCTCTTACTGATACTTCTCCGGCATCCACTGATACGATTCTGTCTCCGGTGTCTACCATAAGTGCTCCGGTGTCATCGATTCCCAGCGCAACTCCGTTATACTCACCTTTTGGGTCTAGTACCCGGACTTCTCTGCCTTTATTGACCAATAGATTATTATAACGGATTTTAACATCATTTAAATCCTCTGTCTTGATAAATTTATCATAATATCCTGAAAAGCTCTTCCATATGGTTTCTGTAAGCTCTTTTCTACTGGAATTGTCTTTTTTGCCTGCCATTTTCAGTTCCATATCTATCGACGTTGCCATATCCTTTATATCCTCTTGAAATGACATGTTATGAACATTTACGCCGATTCCTGGCACTACATACTTCACCTTATTATTTTCAGCTGACATTTCTGTTAGTATGCCGCATACTTTCTTCTCTTTTATAAGCACATCATTGGGCCACTTTATTTTTGTATCCAGGTCATATTTTTCTTTTATTGCATCACAAACTGCCATTGCTGCCAATATTGTGATACGGCTGACATTTTCCGTGTGGACACATGGTCGTAGCAAGATGCTGGTGGCTATTGAATCACTAGACGGAGATTTCCATACATGTCCTCGGCGTCCTCTTCCACAGGTCTGTTCTCCAGCAGAGACTACTATTCCTTCTTTTTCCCCTTCTTCTGCTATTCTTTTGATCTCATTATTGGTTGAATCTATGATTTCATAATATCTATATTCGAGTTGCATTTTACGCCCCTTTAGACATAGAGACAGGACCTGATGTATAACACCAGATCCTGTCGTGATTTTTCATTAAACTATTTTTTTATTTTTAGAAGAATACGTGATTACCAATTACCATACCCTGTCTACCTGATGATACCGGTCTAAACTGAGTTCTTCCGCCTACAACATCCGCACCTGCCAGTGCTTCTGCTGCTGCCTGCATACAAGATTCGCTTGGTCCTCTTGAAATAACCTTTGCAAGCTTGTCCGAACTTGCCGAATAGTACTGTCCTCTTGCAAAAACTACGCTCTGAACAGAATTACCATAATTACCTGCTCTGAGACGATTCAATATTGTAGATCCAACAGCAACCTGTCCTTCATAGATTTCATGACCTGCTTCGCACTGGATAACAGCTGCTATGATTGCCTGGTCGCTTGCAGATATATTTATATTATAGCTTGAATTCTGTGTCTCTGCGGCAGCCAAAACAGTTCCTGTTGTACTTGTCTTGGTTTCGACTGATTTTGCTTTTAATGCTGCTGCCTTAGTAGCGGCATCTTCTGCTGCTTTTTTTGCAGCTGCTATAGCAGCCTGCTCTTCTTCTAATGTAATGGCTGTAGAATAGTTACGAGAAACTGTTATATAATCACTCTTCACATATCCGTCACCCTTATCGGTAGAGATAGCTGTCCATCCCGCTACTACTCCTGCCTCATTTCTGACATTTACTTTTTGTCCCTGATATAGTGATGTAATAATAGAAGCGTTCTCATCTGCTGTTGATCTTACTCTTAGTCCACCGATATTGCTTGTGACTGTAGCCGGACACAGCTTATCAGCCAGTGCCTTGGCATCATTGCCTGTAACTACGTACTGAACATTTACATACCCTGTTACATTACCTGATTTAATCTTATACCAGTCTCCTGTTGTAGCAATAATATCCGCTACATCTCCTGCTCTTAATTTTCCTACCACACCAGAATTGACATCAGCTGTCTCTCTGACGTTCATCTCTGTATCAGATGTTGTCATGAGCTTTGATGTCCATTCGTCACTGGATGTTGCCTTAGATGAGCCTGTTTCTGTCTCAGAAACTGTAACAGCTGTTTTTGATGTTACTGTAGCATTCTTTGGATTAAT
>JAKPAB010000256.1 GCA_029779695.1 Bacillota bacterium
CCTTCCCGGTTACGTGGCAGCGATGTTCGTTGCCGTTGTGTTCCGCAATATAAACGACCACATCTCAATTATAAAACTTCGAGGCAAGGCCATAGACCTCATAGCAGATGTGTCTTTAGGGATATTTTTAACCATGGCCATGATGAGCTTGCGCATATGGGAGCTTTACGATCTTGCAGTACCTCTTGTTGTGATTCTTGTGCTGCAAACCATAGCTTTATTATTGGGGACAGTTTTCTTGCTCTTCCGCTTATTGGGCAAGGACTATGATGCAGCAGTCATGTGTGCAGGCTTGATGGGACATGGTCTTGGAGCAACTCCCAATGCCGTTGCCAATATGGGTGCCGTTTGCGAGCACTATAAGGTAATGTCCTATAAGGCCTTTCTTATCGTTCCCTTATGCGGTGCGGTGTTGATTGACCTAGTGGGCATTCCAAGCATTGTATGGTTCATTAACTATTTTACCAGATAAATAATCAATAGAATGGGTAGATGACATGATGTAAAATCTTGCTATTTTTACTAAGTAAGTGGGTTTATCTTAAACTCCTTTACATCCTTGGGGCACTTGTCATGATCTAAAGGGTGTAAAGGAGTTTTAATATGGAATGCTTGATAGTGTGACAATTTCATAATCTGATTAAACTATCGTAGAGAGTTGCTAAATTTAGCACAAATACTGTATGTAAAATCCCTTCGATATATTTCAAATCAAATTTATTATATATCATACTTAATCCTCTTCAAGATTGCCTTCTATTTTCTCACATCATACTACTAAAATACCATCCTCAGCCTAGCTAGGGAACCACTAATGAAAATATATCTAGTGGCAAATTCATTTTATAACAAAGAGGTAGTCTTAAACTACTTGACAAAATAAAATAATGGTTGTATAAAAAGCTTGTTCTACAGCAGGACAGGTTGATCAAGATTAAGCATTTATCGATGTGATTCAGTAATTATATGCGTCGTTATAATCATATTTGTTTCTTATTTATAGATGTGATATTTTACATCATATTGTAGTTACTAATTGATTGTATCGAAGTAATCATAGCCTAATTTAATTAGTATTTGGATGTCTTTACTCTATATATTTGTCTTGGAAAGGGGAGTAAGTAATGATCGAGTATCAGCGATTAGTAAGTGTCTTTGATGCTTTAGGACCAGTCATGACGGGACCTTCAAGCTCCCATACCGCTGGAATGGCTCGAATTGGTAAAATTGCACGTATTTTGCTTGGTGGCACTCCTGAACATATAGAGTTGTATTTTTATGGGGCATTAGCCGTGACTTATAAAGGGCATTTCAGCGACTCAGCGATCGTCGCAGGTTTGTTGGGGATGGATGAAGATGCTCCCGATATCGCAAAAGCACTTGATATAGCACGCGATAAGGGAATCACTATTTCATATAGATTAGAAAGGGATTCAGATAAGAATCCTAATACTGTAGCGGTGTTTCTTTCAAGAGAACAAAATAATATAGATATTGAGGCTAGCTCCATAGGTGGTTGGGAGATTTTAGTATCTTGGGTCGACGAGTTTCCTGTCCCAGTAAAAGGAGATGAAGATGGTTTAATGCTCGTCGACAGCAAATCTTTAAACGTTGATGAAATTATTAGATTATTTGAAGGCAATTTGATAGATATACAATATTATAAAAGCGAGATTGATGCT
>JAKPAB010000263.1 GCA_029779695.1 Bacillota bacterium
AACAATAGTCCGTTAAAAAATTAGTTAACTATCTCATTATCAATGGAATATATTAACAATACTTAGTATGTAAAATTTGGCTAAGTGACTGATTTTCAGTAACTTTATGTTCTCTAGGCATAAGTTAAACATGGAAATATCAGGAGCACTTAACCAATATATGAATATCTGCAGAGATGCCTTTGATGGATATTCTGCAAAGTTAAACATAAGTTTTAAATCTGTCATCATAGAAACACTACTTTTATTTATGGTCATACCAAGAAAAATAAATTTCACTCAGTTGGAGCGCTACGGAAAACGTTGCGAACAGTGTTACAGGCAAACCTTTACAAAAGATTTTGACTGGATACACTATAACATGGACCTGATGAATACGCTTTTTAAGAGAAATGACCGGAAAGCCATAGCCATTGATCCCAGTTATATCTCCAAGTCTGGCAAGCATACACCATGGATTGGTTACTTCTGGTCGGGATGTGCGGGGCAGGCTAAAAGAGGTCTTGAAATTCTTGGCGTTGGGGTTATTGACATAGACAAACGTGACTGCGTGATGCTCAAAGCGGAACAGACGCCCGATACCATTACCTTGAATAATGAAGGTTGCACCTTGATAGACTGGTATCTTAAAGTGCTGGAACGAATCAAAGACAGGCTACTTGAAGTCTCCAACTATGTAGTGGCTGATGCTTATTTTTCAAAGGTAACTTTTGCCCAAGGGCTTGATTCAATGGGATTTCATCTTATAAGCAGACTTCGTGACGATGCAAACCTGATGTACATCCATGACGGACAACCGACAGGGAAGAAAGGTCGGCCAAAAGTTTACGGAGATAAAATTGACTTCAACAATCTTGACTACACTAAAATTCAAGAGATTCAAACAAGTAATGAAGATGGCAAACTGTATACTCTTATTGCATATTCACGAGCTATGAAAAGAAAAATCAAGCTTGTGGTCTGGATAAACAAGAAAGGTAAGCACAAGCTCTTTTTCTCTACTGATATAAACATGGATGGAAGAGATATCATCGATTTTTATAGAACAAGATTCCAAATCGAGTTCTGCTATCGTGATGCAAAGCAGTTTACCGGGCTCTATCATTCTCAGGCAAGAGACATAAGAAGATTGGATTTTGCTTTCAATGCATCATTTACAGCCATCAACGCTGCTAAGATAATGATGAAAGAGAATAGCATACCTTTCTCCATGGAGGCTCTTAAGTCACTGATGTTCAATTCATATCT
>JAKPAB010000316.1 GCA_029779695.1 Bacillota bacterium
TGGTGTGTCTCCTGTGGGAGTAGCTGGCAATGGAGCTTCGTCGAAATATACTGTTAAATTATCCTGATTGGGATAAAAATTAATTCCACTTAAGGAGAGAGTAGTTGTAGGAATATATTCCATTTCTTCATTGCGGAGTAACTTATCTACAAACCAAGAGGAAGTTACTTGACTAGTAGTTTCTGTTCTACTCCTTCCTGATCTTACGGTTATATTTTGTGTGTTAGTAACAACAATAGTTTGTGTGCTTTCTTTGATTATTACACTTTCAGTATAAGTTTTAAATGATGGTTCTACACTAATAATAGCTACTCGATCATATACTGAATAAGGATTAATGTTATGCACACCTGAAGCTAGTGGTTGACTTATATATACTTCATCAGTATATGGAAGAAAATAATTAGTACCTTTTAATACTGCTGTAGATGATTCAACATCAAAATCTAAATAATTAATAGTCTCATAAGGACAACCAAATACTTTGTTAGTAGTATCAATGCCACCGTGCCATTGAGGATGAGAAGTATTGGCTCTTAAGAATCCTACAAACCCATCACTAAAGATATTTTTGAGTTGAGTAGGAGATACTCGGTAGAGATTTGGGTCATCTAAATCTTTAACAGCTAAATTGTATTCTATATTTTCTAATCTTCTTACGACTTTATGTAAATCAGGCATACTTAATCTTCTAACGGGATAGTTCTCTACTTCAACATCTGTGGAATTAGGAGGCATATAAATTTCTGCTCTAGCTAACACTCCATTAGGAACTGAGGGAGTTGGAACTCGATTGATATCATTAGGTGTTCCTTCTGCTATAGATACACTTCCCTCTTTATCTATATAAATAATATCTTTTCTAGCTAAGTAGTAGTTATAAGCAAACTCCATCTGTGTTCCTTCAACTAAATCCTGAATAATAGCTGGATTAACTAATCTGATATAATCTAGACCATCAATTGTAACCACAGTGTAGTCAGCATCGGGAGTAAGTGTTCGTCGTTCAGTATAGTCTACACAGTAAGCATCACCTACAGCTGGAGGTGTGTTTGGTCCAGTTCCTAACCAAGTAATTTGATCTCCATTCTTGGTATAGTCTTCCCCTAATACATATTCAACAGCAGGATTTAACGAATATACTCTATGGATTTGAACTAAATCAGGCAAATTCAAATCGTCATAAGGATTAGCAGAACGATAGAAAGTTCCTTCTTCTACTAAAACATTACCTTTAACATGAGTAACACTAGCTACTGGTTGATTAGCAAAAGGAAAGTCAGTTACTCCTGCTTCAACAGTATGGTAACTATCTATAGCACTTTTAGTAGCAGTACATTTATTCCTTATTATTTTAGTAGGATAAGGTTTAGTTACTTCATAACCCAGAACATAACATTTTCCAGCTTCAATAGTTAATTCAATTTGATCAGTGCCGTATGGTTGGGAAAAAACGTCTAACCCATCTACTAAATAGTTTTCTGACTCGTCGTAGGTTCTCCGAGCTAAAATGTTATACAGCTCTGACATCTCAGGACGAGTAGTGGTAACTTGAGGAACTCCATTAACTAATTTATATAGTTTTATCTGAGCATTATCATCTAAAACAACAGTAGCTTCAATCTTTAAGCGGTGAGCTCCTGGCTGTCCATAAGCTTCAGAGCTAGGGACTTTACCTCTAAGAGAGCCATCGATTTCTTCAGTGATTATAGTTTCAGTAATATTAACCCCAATTGTTTCTTCTCCTGAACCTGTAATAACTAAGCTAGTTTCAGGACTGGATACAATAAAACCATTGTAGTATATTTTTCCAGCAGTGATTTTAACATTAGTTCCATCTAAAATAATTTGACATCCTTCAATTACTGAACCATTTTTATATAAAGTATCAGCAATATCTTTGAGCTGAGATTGGACCATACCTTGAATAACTGTAAGCTCACGAGCTTGAATATACCTCTCTGGAACACCCAATACTCGTTGATAGCCTTTATCTCTCTCAGCACTAGTGGTATCAAAATAAGGATCATTGGTTAAATCTACCATCGGGTGTCCTCCTTAAAAAGCAATCAATAGATTAATCGTTTCTCCGTGGTTGGCATAACAGTAGTATGGAGAACGATTAGTAAGATGAATGATAAGTCCAGGATCTTCTATTTCTGAAGGAAGTAAAATACTTTTAGATTCATTTCCTGCTGTGGGAACAACATACGTAAATACTCCTATTTGCCTATAATCAACAGGTCCACCAAAATCAGCAGTAGAGAAAGTAGTTTGAATGAGAACTAGTCGAGATTGGATATCTCGGGCTTCCTCTAAAGTAAGAGCTCGATATTTGTCTCCTAATATTGTAAGTTCACCATTATCATCATTAGTAACAAAAGTAAGTCTATTAGGTCGTTTATAGATAATTAATTCTTCTAAAGTAGTATCAGTTGAAGATGGGGCAGGAGGATTTTCTTCATCTGCCCAAGGAGTTGTTCTTCCAACTCCTACGAAAGTATTAGCAATAATTATACCTTTTCCTATTGCTGTTCCTCGTAAATTTGGAACAATATGTTTTTCTGCCATTATTCTCTCCTAACCTTCATATAAAATCGATTCAAAAAGTATTGATCTACCACCAAACGGAATATTTCCAAACTCATCATCACCAAAACCATACTCTCCCCAATCTACCACACTATAGGAAAGTAAATATTCCCATAAGCTTTCTGTTACATCTTTACCCAACATTCTCCCATCAGTATAACCAAAGAAATCAGTGATATAACTAACTTTAATTTGATTGAAATCTATCTCAGATAAGGAATGTGCTTCTTCAGTAATATCAAACTGAGGATAGGTGATATAAATATTAGATTGAGTATTAATGAATACTTTAACTCCATAAGCTTTAGTAAGTTCATTAATTATTCTAGTTAGTCCTTCATCAATTTGAATAGGTATTTGGATATCAATTACTGCCCAAGTCCAATAATCCCAGCCAGATAAATAGGTAGTATCAGTAGTAGCACCAAAATCTAATGAACGAAGTTTAACAAAAGGCTCAAATACAGTTATTTGATTTTTATTTAATCCCGTATAGGTGGCTATACAATCTATAATTCCCTCTACAGTTTGTTTAGGTCTAATTACCTCACCAATAATTCTTTGTTTATAATGGTCATCATCTTCATTAGCTAATCTACTTACTCCAAAGTAGCTTCCCCAGTAATCTACCCATTCTCCTTCTGCTGAGGTTAGATACATCATTTTTTTACCTGTTTCTGTATCTATCCCAGCTTCTTCTATTGCTTGGCGAAGAGATTCAGTTATGTTATATAATTCATCAGGTTGGGTATCAGGTAACTCATCCTCAGCAGGGTTAATAACATCATCCCAAGTAGAACTACTTTTATTGGGAATATGTAGGAATGGAGGGTAGTTCCTCCATATCTTTTTAGTAAGTAGAGATCTCACAAGTCACCCTCAAGGTAAGTAGTGATAGTAACATTTCCTGGTCTAACTATGGAGTAAGAGGAAACTATTAATCGTTCAGCAGGAGAGATAACTTCTACATTGCGAATGGCTGATTGATTTAAACTGAATATAAATCCCATAAGATTATTAGGAAGTAAATCTTCTCCTACTAACATATTATTTAAGTAATTGATAATTCCATTTTGTACTTGGTTCTTTATGGCAGTGCTGTTCTGCATATTAGACAAACCTAATCTAATAGAAACATCTACTGGTATTCTAGTAACAGGTGCTATAACTACTTGGATACCTGCTGCTCTATATTTTTCAATAGCTTCTCTAGCTTTATTCATAACTTCATCTGATACAATACCCGTAACAGTAGAGATATAAATTTTAACTATCCCTGGAAGGCTTTCAGCAATAGAAATAGAGGTTATTTCAGGAACTGTAGATAAAGCATAGCGAAGAGCTTCTAATGTTCCTTTACTTAGAGAACGGATATAACTTACAAAACGAGCCTTTCGACTAGCATCAGACTCCATATTCCGTCCATTAGTTACTACTTCAGGATTAGTTACTGATTTAATTATGGGGATATTATCTACCATAGTAGTGATAGTATTAGCTGCTACATTACCCACACTCCCTGCAGTGGTGCACATTACTAGTAAATCTTTTGTAGTATCGGCAGCATCTATACTTACATCATTAACGGTAGCAAAAGTTATACCTTCTGAAGTAGCAAACCTAGTTCCTTTAGGGATAATAAAAGCTTCGTGAGGGGTAAAAAGAGTAATAATTAAAGTAGTGGTAGAGCGAATGGCTGGTCTTCGTTCAAAGCCAAAAGTTAAATAAACACTCTCTCGAATAGCAGTTTCAATAGCTGTTTTAATAGAAACATATAATTCTTCAATTTCAAAAGCAACTGCTTCAAAAAGAGTGCGAATAGTAGAGCCTATGGAGAAGTCAGTTAGGGTTTTACTAATTGACTTATAAAAAAGAATCATCTTAAAAACAATTTGTTCCCAAACTTTAGCTTTGTATGGCATACTTATCTCCTAATCGGTCTTAAACTGGAGGACAAAATTTTCATCAGTATAAGTAGTTACAGTGCAGGTAACCTGAGCAGCTTCCCCATAGAAAGTAACTTCTATATCAGAAACATCTTTAACTCGGGGATCTCCTTTTAGACAGCGAGCAGTTTCTATTTTTAATAGTTCAGGAATTTGATAAGATATAGCTTTACCTATATATTGATAGAATCGAGAACCATATTCAGGATGTCCTAATAAGCTTCCCTCTGCAGTAGTTACTCTTCTAACTAAAGCCTGCTTTAAGTTATCTAATCCTGCTACTAAAAGTAAATCGTGGTTAGTGCTTTTCTTTAACATTCCAAATTCAGTAGATAAATTATCTCCTGCATAGATATCAATACCATAAGCATTAACAAAGTTTACAGGAGTTTCTCTAACTTCTGGAGAGCCTTCTATGGGGATATAAAGAGTTTCTCCATACTTTTTAACTTGCAGTTTATAGCCCCCACTAATAGAGGAGGGGTTAGTAACTGTAAGGTTAGAATTATTAAAAATAGTATTTATAGTAGAAGCAGGAAGATTATATTCTTTACCTGTTTCCGTAGCGGCTATGAGAACGGGATTGCTGTTTATCTGACCAGCTGTTATTTTTCCTTCTTCTTGAGTAATATAGCGGTAAATGTGAGAATCTAAAGTGCAGCCTACTAAAGTTCCAATAGGTATAATTATATCTTCAGCAGCTACTTGATTAGTAGAGAAAATAACATAACCACTAGCAGGTTCTTCAGTATCAGTATCAGGGGATACAAGGTAGGGATATTCTAAATGATTAAATTCAGCTAATACTTTCCAACTAGATAGGTAGGGATGTTGCTGCCAAATACTTTCTAAAGTATCCCCCTCTTTGATGATATAGAATTTAACTTGGGGGTTTTCGTAAGAAGGCACTATCTTATCGCTCCTGGGAATTGCATTTGATGAAGATGATTAATTAGTCCTGCTGATGCCGTTCCTCCGGTAAATATACCTTGAGAAATTAAATCTTGATAAATCTCTTCTAAAGATTTATCTTTATCTAGGATTAAGTCATTTTCATAAAGCATATCTTTAGCTAACTCTTCTGCCTCTTCTCTAGCTCCAGGAGGCATTGATAATACATCAGTAACTACTCTTTCTAATCCCAATACGTGTCCATAAGCAGCTAGAGCCTCAGCTTCAGTAGTATTAATATCTAAAGAAGGTGGTTTATCAATAGTGGGATAAACTTTTCGCTCTAAAGTTCCAATGAGGATTTTCTTTTCCTGAGCAATATCACTGGGGAGGTTCTGTAAAGTAGGTAGAGCATCAGTGAGATGACTGGAAAATATTATTGTGCCATATTTTCCAAAGTTTACTCCTAGCTCTCCTTGTAATTGTGCCATACGAATAGTTCGGAATAACTCAGAAGAGGCATAACTACTAAGAGAAGTGCCAATCTCTTCCTCAGGAATTAATACAGTATTGAGAGCTTTGAGAATCTCTTCTGCTTGTTTAGTTTGTTGTTGAACTTCATTGATATCTTTAACAATCTCCATTCGTTCTATCTCTTGATTGACTAACTGTTGTTCTAAGGGATCAGGGGTATTTTCATCTGAAGATTGAAGCTTTAACCAGTAGTCTGTTCGTAATTTTTCAAAAGGATAGAGGAGATTAATAGTAGAATTCTTTAACTTATTAGCTACTTCGGGATTAGGATTTTCATTCTCCTCATTGTAAGCCTGTTGGAGAATGGGGAGAATTCCATATTCCATATTAGCAGATTCTAAACTAGCTAAATATTGGTCAACAGTATTCTGAATTGTAGGAACTTCTATTCTTATAGTATTAGGAGGAAGGGTGGGATCTACTCCATTAACCATAAATACTGCTCCAGTAGATTGATTTTGGAGTATTGCTCCCATTTCAGTAGGTTTGGAATTAGCTAAATCAGGAGAGATATAAGCTAGGTTAGGAATAAAAGAAGCAGTATGTTCTTTGATATAATTTCCAATATCAAAAGTTCCTATTTCCTGAATATTAAACAGAAGAACTTCATCTCCATATTTAAATATAAAAGGTAGGGAAGTAGAAGATGGAGCTGCTGGAGTAGGAGATGAACCTGCTTCATCTGGATTAATAATAGCATCTACAATCTGACTAGAGGGAGTAGGACTTAAAGGATAGAGATTTTTATTTTCTTCACTGAGCTGAAGATATTCTTCTACTCTATCTCTTTCTTTTGCTGCAGCATCAAGTAGACTTCTAACTACTACTAAATTAATTTCATAAGTATATAATAATGGTTTAGTTGCTGAACGAGTAAGAGAAAACTGCATAGGAATAACTTCATAATAATCTTCATCAGTGAAGTTATAAAATTCCATAGTCTTGGTAGGAGGAAGTCCAGGGATTTGTCCATCAAAATAATTTAATACTACTTTGTCTCTTAACTCTTTGAAAGTATCTAGAGCAGTATTTCTAACATTACCATCTTTATCCCTAACAAAATTATTTTTAGCAATGCCTTTGATGTTAATAGCTGTTACTCCAACCCCGAAGTTATCAGCAAATACCCCTCCCTTAGTTTGCACAATATTAACTCGGGCAGGGGTAATAGCAGTATACTCTTGAGGATTAAGGGCGAAGAAAAATTCTTCGCCTGTGGAGAGTCTAAACATCATACGCTTAGCCATAAAATTTTACAGTAATCCTCCTAGAAGAAAAAATGAGGAGAAGAGACCCTCGTGTCAATTATCTATTTTTGGCATACTCCCTCTAATTGAGAGATCATGGTATCAACGAAGCTGCCTGACTTACAGGACTTACTGCTTCTCCTCCGAGAGTTGATGCCCCAACTCTTTGAAGAAAAAATTGAGGGTAAAAAGACACCCTCGTGGTAATTACCTATTTATAATATCGAAATATATCTTTATTATTCTACCGTCAGCCACCAATAGATACAGTTGTAGCTCCACCAATTATTACCCCACCACAAGATACTCCATCACCTAATCGAGCAGCAGGACGTCCATTGATAAAGACAGAGCTTGAACCACCAGCTACTACACAAGGATGAGTAGTAGCATCACCTAATCGAGCAGCAGGACTTCCTTCAATAAAAACATTACTAGACCCTTGAGCAATTTGTCTAATTATAGGGACTCCTAATTCTATACATCGAGTACTATCTCCCACTCGGGAAGCATTAGCCATTATGTTTCTCCTTAATTAATCCTAACTGTTGCTCCTTGAATATTTACTGTTCCTCCTGCTTGAACAGTAATACTTCCTGGAGCAGTTAGTTGAGCATTTCCTCCATTTAAGACTACTTGAGAACCGTTACTATTCTTCATTTCTGCCAGGCTTCCTCCATTTAAGACTACTTGAGAACCAGCATTATTTTTTACTTCAGCTAAACTACCACTAATAAGCACTTGAGAGCCTGACGAATTCTTCATTTCTACCATATCTCCCCGTAGATAAACGTGGGTATTTATAGGATTAGATACTGCTATTTCATCTAGTTTCATCCAAATCTGAGATTTAGTTTTATTTTGAGCTTGAATTACATCATCTTCAATTCGAATATAAGAGTTATCATTACCTTTTAGCAGTATCTTTCCAGGGAGGATTTCTATTCTATCTTTTTTATTATTCTTAATTACTTCTAATATAATCCGTTCATCAGCTAAGATGATATTTTCTATTACTGTTCCTGTAGGTTTTTCTGTAGTTCGAGTAAAAACTAATTGCTCATCTTTAAGCTGAATCTGATTATTTATTTTAGGAGCAGAAGGAGATTGTGCACCATTATTATGCTGTTCAATTAGCACTCCATCTAGTTGAAGTTGAAAAGAACCTGCTTTTTCTACTTTAGTAACAGTCTTTTTAACTTTAATATGATACTTCTTAGCATCTATATCATTGTATAAATTAGAATAATTTTCAGGAGTAGCATTCTCATCTTCCTGAACTCTAATGAGTTTCTCTCGAAGTAACAATACTTGAGAATCAGGAGTAATCTTAAAAGTAGTAGCTCCTGTAGGTTGCCTATCATCGTTGACGTGTTGAAGCTTTACATAGTAAGGAAGTTCAGATATAGCAGCTCCTTCACGGTCTTGAATAGATTGTTCACTAATATAGGTAGTGGGGGTATATTGCTCAGGAAAAGGAATACCTGTATCAATACTAGTAGGTTCGGCTAATAAGTTAGTTACCATAATACTGTATAGAGCATTGGTATAATTAGGATCTTCTGCCCAAGATCCTGTATTAGGATAGTTGGGATTTTGAATTTCCACAATGAATTGAGCCCAGTTGTCTCTAACTTCCCAAGCAGTAGGGTGATTCTTTTTTAGATTATAGATATAACTTTCTATAGCTTCCCACTGGTCATTAAATAAAGCATAACCATTTTCTTCTCCTGCTGGTCCTGTAAACCTCATACCCCATAAGTTATAACCGTGGGGGTGTTCTCCCCAACCAGTTTCCTGAGCTGCTTGAGCTATAATAACTCTCCAGTCTATACCATATTTAGTTTCCATTGCTTGAGCATAGGGTTTTAAGTAATCAATGAAGCTTTCTTTGCTAGCCATTAGAATCGACCTTTGGATTATGATAGTTATTACAAGATATTTCGTCTTCTTTAGTTTTAAAACGAATATGCATTTCTGATAAATCTATTGAATCAGGAGTTTCAAAACCTCCAGGGATAGGTTTCATAGGTTGAACCGCTGAGCACCCACATTTACCTAGACCCCCAACTTTACTACAGGTAAAGTCATTTAGAATTCCGCTTTCTGTATTAGGTAAAAAGTTAGAAGCTAAAGAGGATAAATTGAGTTTTCCATTTACTATTCCCAGAACCATTCCTGCTAAATTGATTCCACTACCACCTATTAATCCTCCAAATACTGATTGAAGTAGAGTAGAAGCAAAGAATTTAGCAAAGTCAGTAGGATTAAAAGTAGTAACAAAGTGCACTATATTAGATATAGCTCCAGCATAACCTCCTACTTCATTTATTATGCTTCTAATACTGCTGGGAATAAGACCAGAAAAGACAGACAGAAGGTTAATAGAGTTATTTCCTATAGACTCAAATAAATCTTTTATGCTTCGTAAGAAAGGTATTTTAGTTAATACATTATCACCTATACTATCAAACTCAGCTAGAGATGTATCTAAAGCTCTAAGGATATTTTGGAAAGAGTTACAGCCTCTATCATCTAAGGAAGAGTTCAGATTATTAATTATATTATCTACCTCTTCAGATAATTTATCTACCTTAGTTTCTAAATCAGGAACTTCTAAAAAGAGATTGAGAAGGTCTTCTAACGATATATTAAGAGGTTGTTTAAGTTCTTCAGCCATAATTATCTCCTATTAACAAGGAATAGTAGTTCCACAATTAGAACAGATAGTTGATGAACTGCAGGGAGAACAACTATTAGAAGTATGACAGTTAGGACAAGTTACCCAATTAGCACCACAAGAGCATCCTGAGTTATCACTAGCACCACAGCAACATCCTGGACCTGTATAGTCATCTTCAGTATGAGGATCTCCTGTTAATATTTTTTGCACTTCTTTATCTGCTCGGAGTTCTTCAGCTGCTTCTGCTACTGTTTTTGTTCCTGCTCTAATATCTGCTAAAGCTTGCTGAACTACAGGTAAATCTTTTAAAGGAAGAGCTTCTTTTAGCGTAGTTAATTTTTCTTTTATGTTTAGAGCAGAGGCATTCATATTCATTGCTTCGTGGGAAGCATCAATTTTTCCTACTTTAAGATAAAAGCCTTCCTTTTCTGATATAGACTTTCCTACAGGAAAAGAGATTTCTACTTCTCCATCTTTATTGATTTTCTTCCACACCATAGAAGGATAAACAGTTAAGTATCTATCCTCCTCAGCTCCTACTCCATTGTTACTTTGTTCTTTTCCTGTAGGGACATTACCAGTAACATTAAGAAATCGAGAAGCAGGATGTAGACAACCAATAACTACAGGACAAGCATAATCACCTTCTAAAAAGACAATGAGAACATAATCTCCTACTTTAGGAAGCTTTACTTCTCCATAACCAGTTAAAGGATTACCTATAGTCTTTCCATATTGAGTTTTATCGGAGAACCAATTTTCAGTAGGAACTGCTCCTGCCATAGGAGTCATAACTGGGATACGGAGTAGGGGAGCATTCTTAGGGTCTTGTGGAATAAATCCTAAAGCAGGTAATTCCCCAGTCTTTAATAAGAAAGCATCTACCGAGTAATCCATAGGATAAACTCTAACTACTCGTCCTAGATATACTCCCCCTGTTTGTAGGTAGGCAGGTATTTTCTGTTTATTTTGTATACCATTATCTGGTTTAATCATCTTACCTAACCTTTCCAATTACTCGTCCTCGAGATACAGATAGGGTAGTAAGGAAATTTCCAAAGTTAATAAAAGTATGTCTTACTCCGTGAATGTAAAACTCTAACGTTTCATTTCTCTCATCAGAGTAATAGATAAGTCGTTCTCCTATCCTAATACCTGCTCTTCCTTTAATAGTTATCTCTCCCTGATAGTATTCAGGTTGTTTAATAAACCACTGACGGAGAACTTCTGATAATCCATTGGCATAACTTACTATTTTATTAGTAGAATCTTTTAACTGCTCTTCATTGTCTCCTGCAGGGGAGGGGAGATAATCAAAACTCATAACTGTAGCTCTAGTTCCATATCTTCTAATATTATTGATATCAAAAGCAGGTTTGGTATGGAGAGAGGGATCTAAAGCCCAAGCTCCAGGAGAAGCCTTATCTACTAAAAAGATATTGTATGCTCCTTCATCAGATACCATAATTTCTTCTTCATTAACATCAGCATCATATATAGTATGCGTATAGAGAGATTGTAAGAGGTTACCAGCTTCAGGAGGTAGCTTAGTAATTTTATTAGTATCTGCTACATCAGCATTGGAAAATTGATAAAAGAAAGGAGATGGTCGAACGGTTAAATTACAAACTGCACCAGATGGTTTATCACTAGTTCCATAATCTATTATGATTTCATTAAAAGGTTTTTGCAGCACTTGGTTAACAAAGCTAGCTCCTGAACCAGTAAAAGTCATATAGTTAAGTCCATAGACTTTTAGTCTTTCACCATTGAGAGTAAAAGAACTGCTATTAGGATTGAACTTTAGGAAATCAGAAAGAGGTTTTCCAAAATAAGGAATATTAGTGTATTGATAATCATTAGCACAGTAATTCTCTAAATAATCTCTGATAAATTCGTGAGGCTCTCTGATTAAAGTTTCTAATCTCTTGGATTCATCTTTTGAATTAATAAGTTCAGCAAATAAAAACCCGTAATGGATAGCTCCTGGAGCACTACTACCTAATATATTTTTAATGGTATCTATAGCTCCTAAATAGTTTTGATTAAAGAAGATATATTGCTCAGCTAAAAGGGTAGTTAAATCACTACCTGCTACTTCTATATATCTTTCTACTTTAGGATTTTTACCATCTTGTCCACCTGATACTTTAACGTGCTTTTTAACACTTTTTATTACTCCAAACATAACAGGGGTCATAGCCTTATCTATGCCTGGTCTCATCATAGTTATGAGGATTAAATCACGAGAGCGAATCTTTTTGTCCCAAGTAAGACCATCTTTGTCTACTCTATCTACCAATCTTACCGTAAATACATTGCTTCCTACTCCATTTGTTAAAGTCTGGGTAGAAGCATAGATGATATCATTATCCATATCTATACCTGCTTCTAAATCACCAGTATAGTCATAACGAAAATGTCCCCACCCTCCTACACCATACAAGGAGCGAAAAGGTAGAGTATCCTCATAAGGTTCAGTAGTAGTAGGAAAGAAATAAACATAACAGAGGGGGTTATATACTTCCATCATTTTCCAGCACTCCTATTTCGAGTAGTAATAATTTGAGATTCTTCTATTTGCTGCATTATCTGACTAGCTATACGTTTAGCCATCTCTTCTGGTGTTTCTCCAGGTAGGGGAGTAGCATTAATGGTAAAGTTATAGTAGGTAGTATTATTAATTGGGGCAGAATAAAGAGCAGTGTCTTTATCCTTTTTCTCTATTATGAATTCTGATAGAGGAGTAGCTGGGGAAGTCTTATTTGTTGGAGTTACTTCATTAGGAGCAGGAGTTGTAGTAGTAGGTTCTTTAGGAACAGCTTGAGTAGTAATGGTATTCTCTTTAGATGGTTCAACATTAAATGTTAGGGTAGATCCTGAAGGACTAGCGGTTGTATTTTGTTCCTTTATAGATTCTAAAGCTTTTACTGCTGAATCTATATTATAAGGATATTTACTATACCGTTCTAGTAATTTTATAAAGTCTTCTCCGTATCCTTCTTTTAATGCTAGTTGGTATGCTTGTTCAAAAGTTTCAGGAGGAATCTTTTTAAAAGCAGAGGCATAAGTTTGTTCAGAATAATTACCAAGACCTAACGTTTTGGTTTGCTGCATAATTAAAGCGTTCCAGATAGTTTCAATATCTTTAAGTTCCTCATCTGATTTACCCTCTTTTTGTAATGAGGGTAAAACTTCTTCATTAAACTGCTTAAGACCTTCCTCTCTCTTTTCTCCTGCTTCTTTCCCTTTTCTATATTGATCAAAGCCAAAGTATAGTCCTACAGCAGCTGCTACTGCAGGAATAACATAGGAAAGAATAGTAGGTAGATGAGCTAATATGGTTGGTCCTAAAGCTGCTCCTGTAGCTGTTCCTATTGCAGTAGGCAGGGATTGTTTAAGGACATCAGTTAAAGTTTGAGGAGTCATTCCCATATTCCGCAAAGCAGAATAAGCCATTAGAGCAGCTCCCTCTCTATCAATGTTAGGAAGTTCACTAAAGGCTTTAATTAATTGATTAAAAGCTCCTCTAACATTTCCTTGAACTCCTTCTGCTAAAGCAGAATAAACTTCATCTAATAGAGGAGATAGTTGCTTTTTTCCTTGTATAGCAATCTGAAGAGGAAGCTGTCCAGCATTTTTAGTTAATTGGTCATAAATGCTATTAGCTTCTAGGAGTTGATAATACTGCATCTGTTCTACTTCAGTTCCTTCAGTCATTACCTTTACTGCTTCCTGATTTCCTTGAACAACAGCATTTACTAGAGCGGTTATGTTTTCAGGAGTAGCCTTTCCTGATTTTAATTGTTCTTCCAGAGTATCTTGAATATCAAAGAGAGCTTGAGCAATATCAGGAGAAATATTTCCTTCTCTGGCTAGTATGGCAGTAGCATAAGCTTTGTTTCCTCCCGCCATTTCACTAATTTGTCGAAGCAGAGAGAAGAGAAATATTTCATTAGTTCCTCTATTCTGCATAAATATTCCTTCTCTAGCAAATTGAGAAGCAATATTAACCATCTTTTCCATAGTATTAGTTCCCCACTCTGGAGCTTGATAATTAGCTCCTAAGTAGAGTAGAGGCGTAAGAGCAGCTCCTTTTCCCATCAGCGACTGATTTAGTTTAGCTAAGTTTTCTAATCCTACTGCTCCTTGCAGTCCTGGAGCTCCATAGGTAGTTAGAAAGCCTACTGCACTGAGAGCATTCTGCACTGATTGAGGAGTAATTTCTGCTGCTCCACCAAAATAACTTTTAGATAGAGTAGTAAAGATTTTTAGTAACTCATCAGTTCCTATAGCTTCAGTTAAATCAGCATTAGATATAGCTTTAGCAATGGATTCAGCAAGCTGGTTATAAGTCTGAGGAGTTCCCCGCTCAGGCATCATACGGAGCATACCTGCTACAGGTTGAAGTAGCTGTTCAGGACCTACTCCTATAGTTCGAGCAATATTAGTAAGAGGAATTATCCGATTAGTTAAATCCTCCATAGTAGTGGAGCCTAAAAGAGCAGTGTAATTGCTCATTAAAGTTCCAGCTAGCTCAGTAGGAATGGCATGCCCCCACATCTCTTCCATAGCAGTGTAGAACTCTTCAGGAAATCCTTCTGCTCCACCAGCCCTCATCAATCGTCTCATTCTCCCCGCCATAGTCATCTCTAAAGGATAATAGAGATTCTCATTGATAGTCATTCCTCGGGATATGATATTAGCTAAAGATAGTCCTGCTTTATCTACAATGATATCAAAAGCATTGAATAGTCCTCCTACTGTTCGATTGAGAGCATATTTTCCTACACTGCGAGCTGCATCTCCCCAACCCCATTCTCCTCCCCCTCCTGTAGTAGGTGGTGGTGGGGAGGGAGGAAGGCTACTTTCAATAAGCTTCATATATTTCTCAGTTAATAGACTAGCTTGTTGAGGCTTGAGACCTTGATTTAATAATAAAGTATGAATTTGGGAAGCAGTTTTAGCTCTAGCTGTTTCAGCTATATTCTCTTTAATAAAAGTTTCAGTTATAGTTCTATCCTTACCTGTAGCTACATAGATATTTTCTAAATTCTCTAAAGCATCTTCTACCGCTTCTAATCGAGCCTCAGCCGATATAGATAAGAGATGTTTTAAGTCAAAAGCTTGCTTTTGAGAATCTTTCCTTCCATCTCGGGATTCTTTAAGCAATTGAGCAGCAACTTGGTATTCTCTTTCTAACCATTTATTCATCATTTCTAAAGAGCGGTTAGTAACTTCAGCAGTTTGTTTAGCTTTAGACTGCCCAGCAGTTGAAGGTGGTTCTTTAGGAATATTAGTCTGTTCAGCAGTTGGTGGTGATTCTTTAGGAATAGTAGAGGTTCCATACTTCTTTACTTCTTCTGCTGTAGGAGTAATAACTTTTTTAGGTGGTTCTTGAGGGATAATAATCTGCGGTGGCTGCGGAATAGTGATTTCTTTATTAGGAGTAATAATAGGTTGAGGAGTAGGAGGTTTTAATAGAGGAATAGAAGTATAAGGTTTATCACTCCATTGGGGAGCAATGTTTTCTACTGTAGTAGTAGGAGGAGGGGGATTGAGAATTTTATTTAAAGTTTTAACACTAATACCATACTTTTTAGCTAAAGCAGTTTTAGTATATTCTCCTGTGCTGTAAAGCTTTCTAATGTTCTTAGCTTGCTTATCAGATATCTTCTTATAAGCAAAATTCATTACATCATTTTGAAATATCTCTTGATTTAAAAATTGGTCTATAAATTCATATTGCTGGGGATGAGACTTCCTCATTCTCTGCGGATTAGTCATATAATAGGCATACAGGTCCGCTAAAGTCTCGTGAGGATTAGTTTTTTCGTGTCCAAAAACTCCCTGAAATTCCTCTCCTTCCCAAGTTCCAATTATTCCTGAGCGAAGAATTTCTTCAAACCGTTGAGGAAATAGGCTTTGAAATCGGGTAAAGATACTATGTCCTAGCTCATGCTGGAGAACAAAGTTTTTAGCTTTAGGTGGTAAGTTAGCAAACTCTCTACCAATTCCTATTTTATTTTGACTAATAGTATAATTAGCTACTGCTTCATTACCAGTTTTAAAATCTACTTGAGGAGTTGGTCCAAAAAGAGTTTGTTTTGTAGCATCAATAATAGTAGCAGTTGGTGTAACTTTACCAGTGGCAGGAGGTATAACTGTAGAGAATCTATCAAAATAATCAGCATATCTATTCCTAACTTCAGTATCAATCTGTTTTTCAAAATCAGCTAAATACTTAGTAATATCCTCTTGAGTAGTTTTAGATAGTTGTGCGGCTATATCCCCTCTAGTAGAGCGAAGTAAGGCGGGAATATAGGTACGAGTAGCAGGAAGAGGAACAGCAGCAAATAGTTCTGAGACATATTTATCTATAGATTCATAATGCTTTTGAATAGCATCATTGAAATTTTTTACTAAATGAGAAAATCCTGCCTCTACAACAGGAGTTTTAATATTTTGAACCATATCCAGAGCAGATACAATATTTTCCATCTGCTCCGTAATAGTTTTTAAACTATCTCCTAAGCCTCTAGAGGCTTGAGACTGATTGAGCTGATTCATTAAATATTTAATATGCTCAACTCGTCTGGGATCTATTCTTTTAAAGTCATCAAAAAAAGAAGCTAGTCCTCCCTGGACTAGCCCCTGTAAGGATTCGAGTATGGATTCTAACTGATAAAGACTAGAATCAACTCGAACATTGATTTCGTGCTGGTTACTGGGCAATCATATCACCCACTTTGATTAGAGTTCGTGCCAAATGTCATTGCTTTGCTGTTGTTGTTCTGCTAACCATTTATCAAATTCAGGGTCGGTAAAGGTTTCAGTTACTTGTCCTTGCACTTGGGGCTGCCGTTTCTTCATATCGTTGTTATACATTAAAATCAGCATATAAACTTGAGTAGAGGTAAGTCTTTGAAAATCAGGATTGGTGGGGAGGATCTTAAAATGATCCATCACCCACCAGAGATTTTCAAACAGGGGAAGCTTTACAATTTCAGGAACTAATTCCCTCAGGTTGGCGAAAGGAGTTGATGTATCTTACAACCTCCTCATGCACTTCGTGAATTACTTCCCAATCGCTAAAATTCATTATGTCTTTAAACCAATCAGGTCTTTCTATTAGTAAAGTTTCTAGAGTAGCTATTTCAGTAACTAATTGTTCATAAAGAGGATCTTCTCCAGCAGTTAGCCCCATCTTAGAAGTCATCTTTCGAGATAAAGCAATAATATTTAAAGTATCTGCTACAGTTTGGTTTTTACATTTGAACTTTCCTTTATAACCATTTTTATCTATTTCAAACTCATGAGTTTGCTCACTATCAAGGAGAATCTCTTGCCCCACTTTTTCTAGTTTTTCTTTAGTCATAATTGATTACCCCTTTAAGTTAGGCATTAACAGGAGGGTTGTCAATATAGCTTCGAGCTTCAGAGTATACAATAGTAGCTCTCTCTCCTGCAATACCTGCTGCAGCTACTGTTTCATCAGAAGAAGAGAATACACAATTTTCATAAGATCTAATTAATTCCTTAGTGTATTTATCTCTAATTTCTATTGTAAATCCTGTTACACTATGGAGGAGAATAAGACCCTCTTGAGATAAGGAAAAAGGAATCCCAGCCCGATGAAGAACATTTATTAAATCATCATTACGAACTAGGTAACGTTCAAGAGTAATAGATCCTGAAAATCTCAAAGGAACAAACTCTTGAGGCTTCATAGAACCTACTTCCATAATTTGTTCTATACCAAAGTCTCGAGTTCCTGATATACTCTGAGCTCTTCCTACCTCTTGATCATTTAATTTAATTATTACATCATGTCCAGCAAGAGTTTTATGAACATTCCCAGGTAAGGGGTCATGATAGGAATAATATTGATCAGCATAAGTTTCATATAGATTGTCTGCCATTTAGTTCCTCCTTTATCTATATCGAAACCGTTGATGTCCAACCATAGGCTGGAGAAAAGGTTTCTTCTACTATGATATAATTCAAGGGGATAACAGGACTAGCTTCGAAGGATACAATTGCTACCCCATTTTCCAGTATAACATTGACATTGCGGTAAGCAGGAACAGTATCACTACCAACTAATCCACCATTTTTAGACCATCTATCTAAGGTTGATATTACCGTATCTCTAATAGATTTTTCGATTCCGTAATACATAGGCTTACCAATGTAGCGGTCTTCTAAAGTAGTTCTAATATCTTGAGTTAATAGGTCTATAACTTCAGCACAATTTATTTCAATCCTAGCTAAATTCTGGTCTGATAAGTGAGTAGTAACTCCTCGCACATAGCGGTAACCTTTTCTAACATCATATTCTACTACTGTTACCCCACCTGTTATCAGCTCGTCAATCTCTGCTTGAGTGAAGTTCTGAGTAAGTCCTTCTATTGCTACTGGTTTAAAAGTTAAACTATCTTTAAAATTCATTCCTATTAATGTTCCAGCAGTTATAGCTGCTAAGTAATAACCAGGTAAAGAAGTTAAAACTCCATTAATTGATTTCTTAATTGCTGGTCCTACTAGAATAGCACGGTGGGAATTGAGTGCCATTGCTCGAGCTTTATAATCTGCTGCAGTACTAGCAGGGTCTAAGCCAAAGATGGCTCGTCTTTCTTTGCGATGTCTAACACTACTCATACTATCAACGTGAGCCATAACTGCTGATTGGATCTCTGAGTCAGTGCTGGTAACTACAATAAACCTACAATCATAACCTTCTAATAAAGCAAGAGCAGCATTGTAATCATCTACAGTAGGAGCTGACCCTTCACTACCTCCTGAAAGAGGAACCTCTTCAGTATTGGCTGGGGGGAGAGTTGCTGAATGTGTAGCCTTACTAGCTCTAACAATTTTAGATTTTTCTAAAGCATAGATAATAGCTCCTAGTTCAGCAGTAGCAGTATAAGTAGAAGTTTTGATACCTTGGTTTACAACAGCATCTAGGTAGCTAGTAGGTAAGTCTCCATCAGGAATATAAGGGGATAGAGCACAGGTGTAATTAGGAAGAGCATTTATAGCACTGACTAATTGTCCTACAGTTTTATAATCATTAGAGGTCAAATCAAAGACAAAACCCTCTTCAGGATGGGCTGTTACCGTACAAGAGATCTCAGTAGCTACATTATTAGTATGAGTAATGGTTAAAGTAGCAGCATCTGCAGTTCCTGTATAAGTAATAGTAAAGGCATCACCTAAGTTGTCAAATACTTCTACAGGGATATTATTATAATAATCGTGAACGGTAATTTTCTTTCCTGAAGAAGTTCCATCAAATACTCCTACTCTAATATAGTTACCAATGTTACCATAGTCTAAGGCAGTGATTTTTAAAACAGGGGAAGACCCATCATCATTTAAGGTTAGATTAGCTTGAGAATAGCCACTACCAACTACTCTAATAGCTAAAACATCATAAGCTCCTCCACCAGAGCCGCTAGGAGAATACATTAAGCCAATACAATCAGCTAATTCTCCTTGCTTTAAAGTAGCTAACATCTCTCGAGGGGAAGTAAAGTGATAGACTTCGAATGGTTTTCCTCCTCGACAAGTTCCTATAGCAGCTATAATTCCATTAGCATTGGGATTAGGAGCTACCATAGCACTGACATCAGCGATGGAGTATACGCCAGGTTTCTTTATATTAACTCCATTAATAACAATTCCTGCCATTCATCTTTTCTCCTTTCAAACGGGATGAACTTCAATATTTTGTAAAGCGGGTAAAGGAATCGTCCCTGTTCCTTCTTTAGTAAAGGTGAAGTAAAGGGCTCTACGAAAGATAAAATCAGGTTGATCTTCAAAATTAACTGGTTCTAAATCTTCACCCGATAAAGATTGATTTTTAAATCCTATATCAGATAGAGCAGTGCGGTTGGACATAAAGATAAATTGAGCCAGCCGATAAAGAATTAACACCTCCTCTATATTATTAGACAGACATTCAATTCTATAAACAGACCGAAACATAGCTCCTATAGGTTCATAATACTTTGCAAAGTAAGTATAGTTAGCCGTATAGGAGGCTGATGGGTCATAGTTACCAAGTAGACGTCCTCTTCCTGTATAGCGGTTATAGGAAAATTCATAAGGAGATAAAGCTACACCATTACAAAGTATAGAAACAGTATCTATAGGTTTATGAGTTAGTTGAAATTCAGGAACTTCTATAACTTCATTAGTAATTGTTATAGGAGTTTGGTAACTAGTATCAGCTGGATCAGCTATATCTCCAATGTAGTTAATGTCTTCTTCTTCACCTTCTAGAAATATTACATAAAGAGGAAGGCTAAATTTAGACCGAGGATAAGATACTAATACTTTAACAGGAAGCTTCTCTACTATATATTTAGCTCGTTTGATTACGTCAGCATCGTGAGTTAATAAAACTTGGTCTATCTCTTGAGAATTATTTTTAAAGTATTCTAATCCATCTTTTAATATAGAGCTGAGTAGGTACTCAACTACCGTAAAAGCCATATCATCCTCCTGTGATTTGGTTCATCAGTCTATCTAATTCTTCAGTTAGTTTTTTATTTATAGCATCTTTGGCTCGTAAACCCTTTCTACCCATAATAAAGAAATGGTTTTTGTTTGTCTCATCCATTCTGCGGAAGACCACTAAATGGGTATATATCATTCTTTGCTTTCCCGCATTTGGTCCTCGTTTAATGGTTTGCACTGTTCCGCTAATAGCTCCCCCCAATAAATGTTCTGCTTTAAGTCCTGTAATTGTTTCATATCCTCTTTCTCTCCAAGTAGCTGCCATTTCTTTATCAAATCGGAAGCTGGGTCCTTTAAATTTAGTAGGGATAGTTTTAGTAGTTGACTTATAGGGAGTAAAAGCTACTGCAGTTCCTCTTCTATTGTATTCTGTAGCTTCACGAAAACGGAATGCTCTCAGGTTTGATACTAGGAACAGGTGAGGAGATCCTTCTGGTGGTTTTCTTTTATAGTCATACAAAGTATAAGAGCGATTTCTACCTAAGTTTCTAAGTAAGTAGTATTTGAAGGGAATATCATAATATACTTTCTTATCTTTTTTTGTTCGTTTAGCTTTAGATGGGTCTATTTTATCCCAGAGATAGAAAGATTTATAACCATACTCTAATCTCCTCATAAGCCCTTCACTAGTATCTATTCCAATAGTGAAGCCTAAATTAGGAGAATGGTCTATAACTTCAATATTTCTTCGATAATATTTTCCTTCTTTGGTGGATAATCTAGAACTAATTAAGTTATCTACCTCTTGAAGAGCAGAATTTTTAATCTTAGTTATCTCGCCTTTAAGTCTTCCTAATTTTCTTCTATTCTTCTTTAAATTCTCAGGTAAAGAATCTACTGAAATCTGAAGGGTAGCACTACTCATTGTCAATAATCCCCTTCTTCTCTTCTATTAATAAATCTTCTCTTCTCACTAAGTATTGATTGGGGAGTTTAATTACTTCACCTGAACTATTTTTAATTCCTCTAGCTTCGTGAAGCATAGTCATAACTAGATATTGCAGAAAGGATTTATAACGAATAGATACTGTGCTCCCCTCAGGAATGGTAGGAGTTGTTAAAGTAATAGTTCGGTCTTCAAAAGTGTAATCTACTTCAGGATCACCAGCAGTAAGCTTGCCACCAGCATCTATATAGTAGAGATATTCCACTTCGTGAATAGGAAAGTTAACGGCTATAGTGTCCCCGTCTTTAGAATAGCTTTCAATATAGGTAGTTTCAAAATCAGTGATAATGATTCTATCTCTAGTAGAAAGCTTAATAGAAGAAAGGGTAGAGACAGTAGCTACTCCAAAAATCCACAGACCTGGTTCAGCAAAGGAAGGAAACCCCTCCATACTGGTAAAGAGAGCTAAGCTCTCTTGAGGTTCTAAATAAGTAAGACCTCGTCCATAGCAGTAGGGACAGTGAGGATTAGGTATTCCTACATCATTAGCACAAGGACAAATAATTGCTTTTTCCCAAATCATAGGAACTCCGTGCTGTTCTACGAATTGGTCAAACTTCTCTAAGTCCTCATTGCTTTGAGGAGGGTCTAATACTCCTGAAGTAAGAAAAGTAAAGTTCTTATAAATCATAGAATAGCTATATCCCTACCTCTAATGGTTTCCAATACTTTCTCATAGAAGAACTTAACATCCGCTCGATACTGTCTAATTCGAGGATGATCTTGCAGTATAGAAGTAGATTTAGATACTCCATCTACTGAAATACTAGAACTACCTACTCCTGGACCAACTACTAAATCTAAGAAGGTTTCACTTATTCCTATCACTGCTTCTTTGGCTATGATGTCTTTAAGCACAAAGGGAACTTTTCCTTTTTCAAATCCTGCAGTGTATTCTATCTGCCACAGTTGTGGAGCATAAGTCCAGCGGCGTAAGAAGACTGAGAGCCAGTCTCCACCTCTGGTAATCAATAAACTACCCAATACTCCGAAAGTAGGGAAGATTTGCAGCTGTCCTTCTTCTTTATTAACTCTTAGCCATTCATTGGGAAACTGAAAAACATTGTAATCAGCAAAGACTATCTTTAAACTCTTCAATTCCAATACTGGTCTATGATAAAGAGTGAGATAGCCAAAATTAGAATAGTCTTTCACATAGTAATCTTGTCTATCTACAAACTCTGTAGGAACTAATATTAAATCAGTAGCTAAAGATACTCTATCTTGAGCTGCTAGAATATGTGTTCTATATAACTCCAGAGGGATGGGATTACCATTTCTATCCATAATATCCCACCCCCACAGATAGTTATTCTTTAACTCTGTAGGGGTAATAACTAATCCAGCATCTGGATCATCTGCAGGTGGAGTAGTAGGTTCATCCTCAGGTGGAGTGATAGGATCTAAGTCATCACTCATTTGGCACTCGTATAGGTAAAGCCATAGAGATTGGCTTTTACCGCTCCTGTTCCAGTCATAGTTAGAGTATTAGTTTTCTCTAGATTAAGCACTATACAGGTAAAAGGAGAATAACTAATTGTTTCCTTAACATCTATCTCTAAAAGCTTATTTCCATCACCTGTTAAAGTGGCAGTAGATGATGTTCCTGAAAGGAGACAATCAGTTATTACTAAGTAGGTATTCTTCATTACTGGAAAGGTATAGGTTAGACCAGCAGTTCCTGAAGCAGTAATAGCTACTCCATCTAATTTTTGATTAGTTAAATCAGCTATAGAGAGGCGAAGTCCAGGTAGTTTTATCATTTATCCTACCTACCTTTTTTCTTTGACTTGGGTTTTGCTTCTTCCTTAATCTCTTCTTCTTCCTTGATTTCGTCTAATTCATTGATTTCTTCTAATTCTTTAATTTCTTCTTTTTCTTCTAAGTCATCTATAGATATGGATTTTACTTCCCGTAAATCTACCTTATTGGCAGTAGGGTGATTCACATCTGTGAATCCCTTTATTTTAAGCAATGCTTCAAACAATTCCTGATCAGGGATATCACCAATCCCTTCTTCATTAAAGCGAATGGTTTTTCCACTGACCAAGAGCTGTCTATTCTTCAAATCGATGTTTCGAATAAGCATATCTAACCTCCTAAAGGGGGCACCAAAACAATGCCCCCTCCTAAGTTATTAAGCAGCTAAGCGACCGATGTTTTTAACTTTTACCCATTTCCTAGGAGTAGTAAGAACCATAACTCCGTAAATGACTAATGCCCATCGGTAGCTGGTATCAATCTGAGCTAAGTCGATTTTCATCAGAGGAGAGAGCTGACGGAAGTGTATAATATCAGGAACCATTTCACCTAAGAAAGCTACTCTAGTTCCAGGCATAACGGAATTGGTATCATTCCAATTAGTAAGTCCTGAACCACTTTGGTCTTGGCAAGGAACAGAAGCTATCCAGTAGTATTTTCCATCGGTATTATCATCTTTGCGGTAAATATTGTAGTATTCTACATTGTTAGTAGTAGGAGAAGCAGCATTAGTGATAGTAATAGGAATGTGTTTAGTTACATCACCAGAGGCTAAAGTTACATCAACATTTCCTAATACTCCAGCAGATTCACCATTGAAGTTGCAAGCAGTAACTTTGTAAGATACAATTCCACCACTGGGGAAAGATTTAGCAAAGTCACCATCTGCACCAGTAGGAGCTCCAATGGTTACTGCAGAAGGGGGAAGCGGAACATCGAGATTGGTATTAGTTAATGGGCATTCTCGCAATGGCGAACGAAGGTCAGGAGATTGTAAGAAGAAAGCAGGGCTAACTCTGATGGTTCCTGCTTGGGTAACCATACTTCCAATTTTTACTCCAGCAGTATATTCACCATCATTGGTTGGTAACAGGATTTTCTCTTTGGGGAAGAAAGTAGTATTGAGGTCCTGCCAAGTAGCATAGTCTAGATACATCTGATTAGGCATACCATAGTTATCCAACACTACCTGAGCAATACTATTAACTGCTCGCTCAGTTAAAGGCTTATTTCTCATATCTACTTCTACTTCAGCAAGACTCCACAAACCATCAAATTCTAAGCCTTCTGAGGGTCGTCCACCAACCTCGTGCCCTAGTTTAGAGTTCCCATAAAACATAGACCACTCTAATTGACGAGCAATAACCATAGCTCCGTTCCTGTTTTCCATAGTTACAGGATCAGTAGCATAGGTTCTAGACATCATCATCGGGTGGGTTACTCGTCTACGAGTTCCAATATACTTAACAAAAGCTACCTGACGCTCTAATTGAGAAGTGGTTTCACTAGGAAGCATACCTTCTCCCATGAATCCACCTTCAGCAGTTCCATAACCAGTTAATCTGATATATTGCTCTGCAGTAGAGTAAGCAGGAATTTTAGCTATGTCATTCCAAATTCTAAAATGCTCATCACGATAAGTAGTGATGTGCAGGGTATTATCTACGTCTTCAGCACGGATTGCTGCTCCATCGGTCATAGCCAATGGGTTAACTTCATATCCAGCGTATAATGCTTTCTGAAGTGCAGCAAGCTCCTCTACTGAGGACATGCCAAATCCTTCATTAAACTGGAAAAGCGGGTTATTCATTGATTAAGAGCACCTCCAAATGTTTTAATCTTTGTATTCAAGAACGGCTTTTTGAATTTTCTCTGGTAGCACTTTAAATCCCAGTTTCTTATTCGCATCCCAGAAAGCTAGATCATAATCAGATACTACTCCTTTTTGGAATAGAGCAGTTAATCGTTGGGTAACTACTGATTTAGAAAGCTCTTCTCCTTCAGGAGGGACTTCCTGATTTTTGAATCTCTCAATAGCATCTAAAGATTTCTTAGCTTTAGGAGTATCTTCTATCTTTTTTATTCGAGCATCTATTTCAGCTTTGAAATCCTCAATGCTTTTATTTAATTCTTCTTTAGTTTCGGTAAGGCTTTGGTCTACTGCTTTAGTTATCTCTTCAAAAGATTTAACTAATTTAGCAAAGCCTTCTACGTTCTTAGCATTAGACTCTTCTAAGGACTTATTAATCCCAGCTAACGACTGGTCTACTTGTTTCTGCAGGGATTTGAAGAAGTCTTCTACCTTATTAAATAAATCATTGAAGGACTTTTCTTCCTTCTCTTCTTCTTTTTCCTCTTCTTTTTTCTTTTTTTCTTCCTCGTCCTCTTCCTCTTCCTTATCTAAGGACTTTGCCACAGGCTCATCTAAATTAAAAAAAGACTTTAGTTCATCAAGGGGTTTTTCAAAAATACCCATTATGTCGTTGCACCTCCATTAATTTTTATACACTTCAATAAGCTTCTTAATATCTGGATTAGTGAGCATAAATGCCAGCACCGCTTCTTCTCTATTTAAGAAGCCTTTTTTAGTTAGATAATCACGGCACTGGTCTTCATTATCGATAGCAAAGCGGATAGCATTAACTACTTTGCCTATTTCCTCTTTTCGTAGAGTTGCTCCTCCTGACATAGCAGTGGGATTAACTTCATATCCTGCTTCTAAGGCTTTACGGAGTTCTTCTTCATCATCAACTTCTCCTTTAAAGGATTTCAGCAGGGTTTTAAGAGTAGCCTTGGGATTGATGGGTCTAGGAGTAACAGCCACTTCAGTGATCATGGCTTTAGTTACTATCTTAGGATTGACTGGATCTCGCTCAACTATCACTCCTTCCACAGAAAAAGATAGACTTCTATTAGATTGGGATTTATGTAAAACTTTAATTAAGTTCCAAGTATCATCAGCTAATTTAATTCCTTTATAAAGCCGTCCTGCTACTTGAAAGCCTTCATTAGTAATAGCCAAGTATTCAGGAATAGGCTCCCCTATAATGGCATCAGGACCTTTCCAATGGTCATAGTTATAGAATCCATAATTTTTGAAGTAATCTATGTCCAAACCTTTCTGTAACATCTTCTCGCCTTCCATATCAAAATCTTCAGTGGAAGCGAGACCAAATATGTAGCGGTCTTCGTTATCACTACTATCCAGTGATTTCTTCAGGTCTACACCAAACATAACCTGAAAAGAATCAATCATAGAAATTCCTCCTAGTAGCAGAAAATTTTTTGAGCGTGGGTTTTAAATTGCTGAGGAGTAAGAAGAAAGAAGTAATCTACATTCAGAGATTCTTTTCCCCAAGACTTGGTGAGAGATTCTGACCCCCTCTTCCATATCAAGTGAGTATTTATTAAATCTCTAGGAGTAGTTTTTCCCTGCTTGATAGTCTGAGCAATCTTTTTAGAAGATAGACCAGACTTATCAGTAGTTAAGCTGGCTACTGCTTTATAAGGAAAATTACCTCTTCCCATAATTCCTGAGGTATCATTATATAGTTTGAGATATACATATCTTCCTGGATAAGCAAAGACCATATCAGGATCCTGCAGAACATCAGGAAGAGCAGAAAGCTTCTGCAGACTACCTCTATCTCCTCTAATCCCTTCTAACCTTTGTTCGAAATTATGAAAGGAAGAATGAACCTCAGAAGAGTAGTTTTTCTTATCCTTAGTTAAATACTCACTGGCAAAAGAATAAAGAGTAGCACGATCTGTATCAGGAAAGTGTCGCCCCAGTCCTGAGAGATGAAAGTAAACATAAGGATGCATAGAAACAGAATTACCAAAATGATCAGTAAAGGGCTGATTAATAAAATTAGAGGCAAAATAATCTAAGGATTCTTTAAAGGTTCTATGATGGGGTAGAGTATCAGGAAAGGGGCGACCTGAAGTAAGGTTCCCAATCTTACCTACAAATGGCATAATAGCCTTATTGTAGGCATGGCGAAACCCAACTAAATTCTCTTTAGCTAATTGACCCTCTATAGAATATTCCTTTCCTGTAAACTCTTCAGGAACAGGAATAGTAGTAGTGCCCCCCTCCCCAGTCGGCAAGCGGGGGGAGACTGGGGAGGGGGTATGGGGAGAAGGGGATGATAAAGCTGATGATTCTTCTTCTGGCTTTCCTGGCTTTCTTAATACTTCATATCCTGAGACGTGGACTGGTCTTCCGTCTACATACCTAACGTAGTCTCGGACCCTAGTCAGCCCTTTTTTAACTATCTGAGCTTTTATCTCGGGACTTTCCTTCTTCTTTTTTCTTATCATTAAGAACTTCTTTCCCTCCAGGCAGGATAACACTTTTGATAGTCTTACTGAACTTCTCTGGCATTGGCTCCTCCAATCAAGGCATGAAAAGCTTCTAGATATTTCTCAGGTAGGATATTATCCAAAACCTCTACGACTTTATCTATTAACTGCTTTTCTGTAACAGTAATAGATTGTCCATTGAGAAACCTAGTAGCCATAATTTCCCCTTTTACCCCAAATATCTTTTTACAAACCCGAATAAAGAAGACCCGCAGCATATTCTCTAAAGGGTCAGTTTCAGCCTCTTTCTCTAGTATGTCCTCTAAATAAACATACTCATAGTATCCACCCGGCTTAGGAATACGGTAGAGATACTTATGAGGTCTAACTTTACCAGTAAAGACCCTAGTAGTACGGGAAGGTAAATACATTATTCCTCAGGAAAGCTCCCTTCTATTTCTTCCTTAAGTCTATTGAGCAGAGGAACATCATCAGAGAGAATATCTTCTAACTCCTGATCCAGTGAAGCTTCTTCTTCTTCAGTTAGATCTGAATTACCAGAAGCTACTCCCATAATAGACTGCTCCAACTGCTGGAGCTGTAACATCTGAGTCTTCAATCCTACTAACTGCACCCAGTTAGAAAGCTTATTAGACTCTCTCTGCAGTTCTAACTGCTCTTTCTGGATGAGATAGTTGACATACATAGGATCTAAAATTATGTCCCCATACTCTACAGGTGGTAATCCTTCTTCCTGCCGAACTTCATTAATCGTCTTATAAGCTCTGATCTCTTTATTCAGAGCTTCAATCCTCTCCATTCCTTGACGGCGATCCATACCCTCAAAAATAAAGATGAGGTCAGGATCTACCCGCTGCACAATATTTTTATTAATAAACTGGGAGATGAAGTCTAGGAGAGGATATAAACCTTTATCTCTACTGTTTCTAAGCTTCGACTCATAACTATTGTCAAACAAAGCTCTCTCGTGGGAATCAGTACCAGCACCACCACGAGAGGGGAAACCT
>JAKPAB010000332.1 GCA_029779695.1 Bacillota bacterium
ACCTTAACCAACCTCCTCTATAACATCTTTCGATTTGAACAGATTAAACGACTAGGGTTGAAATCATGGGCTTAGTGCGCCCAAAATTTGGGAAATAGCCTTGAGTAAGACTCACAAACAAAAATTTACAAGAAATAAACTGTAGATTAAAGATAAATTTGACGCTCTAGATGCTCTACTGGTGTTTTTAGAGGTTCCCTAATTTAATTTTGTCTATAAACAACTTTGCATACTCGCTTCCTAACTAACAATTTTATCAATAGAAATAAACTATATGAATAATCGCCGACATGACATCCTGTGCATCCTAAAGTATTTATCTTAACTATCACTTATATGACTGTCTAGTCAAACTATTTATCATTCATTTCATCTACTTTTATTTTCAAAATCCTATCTATGCTGAAAATGAACGGATTCTGTCGATATTTAGCAGTTGCAGATTCAAACAAGAGCAACACATCACCATTATCACCCACTATTTGCTCTAAATATGGTGGTAATTCAAGTTTTGTCACTATATTGGCATGATCGAATTTGAAATCAGAGCCAGTGATATCATCCTCATAAATATATAACTGGGACGGTTTGTTACCATATGACTGTGACAAGAGAATAAAGTTTTTGTAAAAACTGATACCTTGAATTTGTTCAGGAACAGCCCAGGTACGACTAGGCTCTACCGTCGGAGAATTACTATTCCTTATTAAATTCCCTTCTTCATTGAGGGGATAAGCTGCCAATACCCCTTTTGCATTTTCATCAAAATAACCTGCATAGATAGTTCCATTATGGTAGGTAAGATACGAAGTTAAGCGAATATCTCCTAGATCATCAGAGTAATCAAAGACTATGGGTTGCTTACTTGTATTCAGATTATAAGTCTCGATGGTTTCAAATTTGAGTGACTTTATCTGCGCTCTGCCTTCATCATCAACAGTGGCTATCCAAAGTTGATGTTTATCTTCATCATAAGTTATGCCTCCAACATGGTAGGCAGCATCTAATGCGATTGTCTTGATATAGTGCCCAGAAACTTTATCAATAAGCCAGATAACAGAGTTAAAAATTTTCCCTCTGCTATAAGCTGAGATGGCAATGTATTTATCATCGATTATCGCCATCCCTTGAGGGTCCATCTCTTTTGATATTCCTAACTTACCTTTATTTTGACCAGTATGGTATATCGCCTGACTCTGCTCTAAGCCTGGAATAACATATCCAGCCTTTATTTCATCATTATCTAGAATACGATAAACGGTCGGATAGGCCGATTTCAACTTAGCTAAAAAATTTGAATCAGTATACGAAACTGGATTGGTATTCGTTCCATTTACTAAAATGGTTTCTGGTTTTTCAACTGTACTGAATAAATACATAGCGCTTAAAACAGCAGACAGCAAGATCACTGCAAATAAGCCGATAAACAATTTTTTCATATCATTCCTATCCTTGATAAAGACTATTTTATTTTCCTATTATCAATTTTTAATATCGTCAATAAATTATAGATTAACCATGTATCTCTCGGGTAAACAATATAACGAGCTGACCAACTCGGATGGAATTTCTCTTTGTAGCTACGAAGCCCAGCAAAGGAATAAAAACGAGTTGTAAACGAATAAATTAGAAAGGCTATTTTTTCCTCTATATAAGAATGAGATAACTGCCCTACATTTGAAAGCGGAGCCATTCCAAGAGAAAAGTATTGATAACCTGCATTCTTAGCTTCTAACATCAGTTTGACAAAAAGATAGTCCATCACACCATTCGGCGAATTCGCAATATCATATCGCATTAAATCAATTGTTGTTGATGTAGAACTATATTCTGGCATTTTATTCGAATAAGCAATAATGACACCATTTTGGTCTCTCACAACCCCAATTGAAGCTAACTGTAAGTACTCTTCAGAAAAATAGCCAAGCGAAAAACCTTTTTCCTGTCTACCACCTAACCAAGCATCAGAAATTTCTTTCAACCGCTCCATCAATTCATTATCGAAAGGAGGATGTATCATTTCAAATGTATAGCCATGATTTTCAAATTTACTCATCATAGCTCTAAATTTCTTACCGTGTTTGCCCTCTGTTGTAAATTTCGATAGGTCTATCGTTGAGGTTTCTCCAAATTTCATGAAATCATAGCCATGATCATGTAATAACAATGTTAAATTCTGACTTATTTCATAAAAAACGACTGATAAGTTTCGCTGCTCTGCATCAAATAGAATTGCACCAATTGCTTTCTCTAAATAAGCTGAATCACCAAATGGATCCCCCATGACAACAATTTTATTATTTTCAACAGAGAATTGAAATACAACCTTATCCTCAGCATTTTCTTGGTACCAATACAGGTTTTTATCTCCTAAATAAGCCAAACCAGAGTCATTATTCCCCTCGTGCTTTGATAAAAATGTTTTATAACGTTCTATATCTAGCCGGTCACCAAACTCACTGTTATTCTTACTGGCTAATTTAAGAACTACTCCAACTGGAATAATAATCAACAAGGATAATACCAGAATATGAAGCCAAGAAAATACAATACTATCTAGATGAGGTTTTAACATGATTTTTTCATGAAAATGATGCCACCCTCCAAACCACAGAATGAATAGCAGCACACCGACAGCTAACAAGGAATCTTTCGTTATTCCTTCCCACCCATAGTAAAATTGTTTCCTGCTCAATTGAGAGCGAATTTGCCAAAGTGAGAGCGCCACAATGATGAGGAAAATTGTCGTCGGAATGGATAGAACTTCTAGGTTGATATATACAAGCGTAATCAGGATCAGACTAATTGCAAAGGGAATCGAAATTTTTAAACGGTTTTGAACAAATCTAGCTAGGACAATAAATAGTACACCCAGTAAAACTGATGGAAATTGCCAGAGTAATTGCGCATGCACAGGATCTATTCTACTTAGCCAAGAATTTTTTGAAATGGCTTCTGGTATCAATGTCGTCAATATAAGAAACGAACCAAATAATCGAAGCAACCATGTAGAGCTTTGACTTAAAAGTAGGGTATATATTTTTTGTGGAATCCCAAGAAAACGTTCATTCAACTTTTTACCCATATGCTTGCCAAAAAAAAGTAGCCCTACTAGAAATGGAACAACAAAATAAAATATTCTAAATAACAGTATCCAACCAACAGCAACCTCATTTCCAACACCCAGACGGGCAAGTCCAGCTATCATAATCAGATCAAAACTGCCAATACCCCCTGGTATCATAGATGCCATTCCGATAGCATGAGCTACTAAAAATAATGGAAAAATAGAAAGTATTGACGGTGCTACACCTAGTGCTAACCCTATAACATGAAAAACAATAAACAAACCTATCCATTCAGCAATAGATGCAACAACCAGTTTGATTGAATCCGAAATCGCTAATTGTCCAAAGAAACTAATATTTTTCCTACTAGATATGAACAGTATAATTGGAAGATAAAGAATTGGTACTAGCAATAGATAATTGGAATATTGAAAAACACCTGAAATAGGTTTAAAGAGAGTAATAATGAAACCAAAGATTGATAGTATTGAAAATCCAGAAATAAAATATGGTACGACTTGAGATATACCCTTCATACTCTTTTCCGTATTATTTTCCTCAGAATAAAAGGCAAATCGTAAACCAACATCAACAAGTCCAGCAAAACCAACTAAATTGTTTATCGTATTAATAGCCCAAGAAGTTTCCAGAATATAGGACTTACTATAAGTAGACTCTATTTGTCTATTGAGCACAACATCATAATAAAGCATAGGAAGTACGGATATCATTCCTAGAGCAGTTAAACCAATAATTGTTGGCACACTAATCTTGTTTAAAATCTCTGAAAGACTGTGAAAATCTATTGTGCTACTCAACCTTTTTATTTCTAGTACAACAACTATTGACACAGTTATAAAAAATATCCATTTGATAACCTGTTGGTATTTTTCAAATTTAGAAAGAAATGTTTTCAATTGACTCCCCCTTATTAACGACTTCAGTAAAATGATTAATTAGCTCATTAAATTCCTTGGTCTTGTGTAAAGCAACATCATGTCCTGTTCTAGGAACAATCATTAACTTACCATTCCCCAAATGTTCAGCAAATTCTTTAGAATGACTTCGCTTAATCATATCCCATGCACCAACAATAACAATACTGGGAACAGTAATGTTTTTCATGTCCGATTCTGTTATATTTACATCATCCAACATCAATCTACTGACTAGATAGCGGTTTGCAAATTTTTTTGAAAATTTTCCTAACAATCCTAAGGCTGCTATTTCAAAGTATATCCAAATTTGTACTGGCCAAAGCAAACCTGAAAAACGATAGTTTCCACCGTTTAACACCATTCCTCTTACACGATTTGGGTATTGCTTGGCATACATGAGTCCTAAATTCGCACCATCACTGTGACCAATAATGATACACTGGTTGACTCGCTCTTCTCTTAGCACGCCTTCTACATCATCAGCCATTTGTTCAAAGGTGAGTGGTGTCACTTGATTTTCAGAATCTCCATGATTTCGACTATCAATTAAAATCAGTTGATGATTCTCTGCTAATACTTCTTGTTTTACAAAATAGTTTAAGTTTAAATTATTTCCATGAAGAAAAATTAATGGGAAACCTTTCCCTATTAGTTTATAATGAATCTTTCGTCTATCTCTGGTTTGAATGTATTTATCCATCTTTCTCCATAACGATCATTAAATATTATAAAAAGAGCAAGGGGCTCAATGAATGTAACAGAGTACACTTACTCTCTTGCTTACAGCTTTAGATTGGTTACACCACATTCATTTAAATGTAGCTAGCCGAAATGAAATCAGCTTTCTGTACTATTTTAACAAGTTTTGACAAAATGTTCAACTTCTTATTATGCACCGATTAAAAGAATCATAATAGGCATAACCAGAGCAAAAAGAATAGTTGATGTCGTTACAACATTGGTAGCATATTCCACATCCCCATTCGCTTGATCTGCAAGAATTGGCAATACCGCTAAACCAGGTACTGCAGATTGAATCAGAAATGTATTGGATTCGACAGATTTCAAACTTGATCCAAACAATAGCAGGATTACCCACATGACAATTGGAGAAACCAGATAACGTCCACCTAATGCAAGTAGGGTATCTTTATCAATCTTGATACTTGATAGTCCTGCTTTGGATAACACGATACCGATATAAATAAGCGATAACGGAGTCACGATATTTCCTAGATATGTTAGTGTATTTGTCGCAAAAGTAGGTACAGGAATATTTAAGAATAAGAAAACTAGTGACACTAGAAATCCAATAAGAGGAGCAGGTAA
>JAKPAB010000335.1 GCA_029779695.1 Bacillota bacterium
TGATGATAAAATCAGCGACTCTGAAATCAAGAAAGTATGCTTGAGTGTTACCCAAGTATTTGATAAATGCTGTTTGAAAAATGAGATAGATATTACCTACCAGGAAGATACTGTTAAGGCTGACGTGTACCAGTACAATGCCCTATCTGATGGAATCAGACATATCTATACAAATGAGGACGAATTAAATGAGTATGGGGATCAGGGTATCCTTGATCCTCATATGGTTTCTTACTATGCCCTATTTATCAACGGAGTAATACAACCCAGGGCAAACTATGATCTTAAAAAGGGCTTGCTTATATTGAAAACAGAAGATGTGCCACCCCAAAATGCTCCGATAGCCATTCGGTTTGTTACTTTCAAAGATAAAAATGGTACAGTTTATCCGGCAGAAGTTTACCATTATAATACGATTGCTGATGGTATGAAGAAGGAGTTTACCAACGCGGATGAATTACAATCCTATGGAAACAAGGGCATTATTGACCCCAAGCAGGTATCCCTCATTAATTTATATATCAATGGGGTGCTGCAGCCCACCGTTAATTATGAAATAAAAAAAGGGCTCCTATCTTTATTAACCTCAGATATACCCCACAAAGGGGTACCGATCACCTTGGAGTTCATAACCCTTAGAGGGAATAACGGTCAAATTCTTAAAGCAAAGACTTATGCATACAATGCTCTCGCGCATGAAAATCATGTTTATACCAATAAAGATGAACTTAAAATATATGGAAACAAGGGAATTCTTGATCCGAAATATGTTTCCTATTACAACCTTTTTATTAATGCTGTTCTCCAACCCGATAGCAATTACTCCGTACACAAAGGGATACTATCTTTAAATACCGAAGCTCTTCCCCTAAAAGGCTCGCCTATTACCCTGCAGTTTGTCACTATTTCTTCCTCAGGTGATGTCAACCTGCAAATCAAGTACAGGGACGGAGACGTCTCCTCTGCCTTGTGTGTCTGAATAATTCTAACAAAACGTCCCCGTA
>JAKPAB010000336.1 GCA_029779695.1 Bacillota bacterium
TGATGATAAAATCAGCGACTCTGAAATCAAGAAAGTATGCTTGAGTGTTACCCAAGTATTTGATAAATGCTGTTTGAAAAATGAGATAGATATTACCTACCAGGAAGATACTGTTAAGGCTGACGTGTACCAGTACAATGCCCTATCTGATGGAATCAGACATATCTATACAAATGAGGACGAATTAAATGAGTATGGGGACCGGGGTATCCTTGATCCTTATAAGGTTTCTTACTATGCCCTATTTATCAACGGAGTAATACAACCCAGGGCAAATTATGAACTTAAAGAGGGCTTGCTTACATTAAAAACAGAAGATGTGCCGCCTAAAAATGCTCCGATAACCATTCGGTTTGTAATTTTCAAAGATAAAAATGGTACAGTTTATCCGGCAGAGGTTTACCATTATAATACGATTGCTGATGGTATGAAAAAGGAGTTTACCAACGCGGATGAATTACAATTCTATGGAAACAAGGGCATTATTGACCCCAAGCAGGTATCCCTCATTAATTTATATATCAATGGGGTGCTGCAGCCAGCAGTTAACTATGTAGTGAAGAAAGGATGTCTTACTTTACTTACCTCGGATATACCCCCTAAAGGGGTACCCATTACTCTGGAGTTCATAACCGTTAACGGTATAAACGGTCAGATTCTTAAAGCCCAGACTTATACCTATAACACTCTAGCTCAAGAAAAAACAGTTTATACCAATAAAGATGAAATAAAAATGTATGGAAATAAAGGCATACTCGATCCCGACCAGGCTTCCTATTACAACCTTTTTGTCAATGCTGTTATCCAACCCGATAGCAATTACTCCGTACACAAAGGGATACTATCTTTAAATACCGAAGCTCTTCCCCTAAAAGGCTCGCCTATTACCCTGCAGTTTGTCACTATTTCTTCCTCAGGTGATGTCAACCTGCAAATCAAGTACAGGGACGGAGACGTCTCCTCTGCCTTGTGTGTCTGAATAATTCTAACAAAACGTCCCCGTA
>JAKPAB010000348.1 GCA_029779695.1 Bacillota bacterium
CGGGCTTCGGCCTGCTTTTTCATGTGTACCGGAGGTATGCCTGGTTCTCATTTATGCATCAGGGCAAGCATAAGGGGACATTGTACTATTTTGAAGAATTTTGGCAGATAATCTGGAAAATTACACCTAAAAGTATTATTATTAAATATAAGGCTGAATCAATTTTCTTTGCTGAAAACGGGCTTATGATGTTTCCTGGAAAACGTAAGAGGTGATGATTTTGGGCTCCATACTATATAACAAGCTTGTCAGGGACAAAATCCCGCAAATAATTGAGGAATCAGGTAAGATACCGGTTGTTGAAACGCTTGATGATGAGACATACAAGAAACTCCTGGATGAAAAACTGAAGGAGGAGTTGGACGAATATTTATCCAGCGACAAGGTTGAGGAGCTTGCCGACCTTGTAGAGGTTGTTCACGCGATTCTCAGGTATAAGGGAATTGATACAGATACCTTTGAAAATATCCGGGCTAAGAAAGCCATTGAGCGTGGAGCGTTTGAAAAGAGACTGCTTCTGAAGGAGGTCCTGGACAGGTAAAATCGGCATGGAACACGAAGTAAAGTACACATCTGGTGTTGCAAGTATAGCAGAAGATCTGTTTGTAGAAATTTTCTGCGATGCTTTTGGACCGGATAAAACCGAATACCTGTATGTTCAGTATCCATTCGCCGACATATACGGAAACAGGAGATATATTGATTTTGCGCTGATAGGTGAGAACCTGAAAATCGCCATAGAAATTGACGGAGAAAAGTTTCATAATCCCGGCAAAATATCAGGCAACAAGTATTATGACGATCTGCTGAAGCAAAACAGTCTTATATACGACAACTGGAAAGTATACCGATGGGCCTACAGGCAGCTTAAAAACCAGCGGGAAAAGGTAAAGGACGAACTTGTTACATTCCTTGGCGAAATGCCACAGTTCAAGCTGCCTGATGACTTTCTGCCAAAACAGAAAGGCAAAATTATCGAACTGAAAGACCATCAGCAGACAGCAATCAGCAGCCTGCAGAAAATGAGGGAGAAAGGCGAAAGTATTGCACTTTTGTATCATGCAACGGGAACCGGGAAAACTGTCACTGCTGCCAGCGACGCAAAGATCTGCGGTGAGAGGACGCTGTTTCTTGCTCATACCAGGGAACTAGTAACCCAGGCCAAAAAGACATTTGAAAGAATCTGGCCGGAAAAGCAAATAGGTATGTATGTCGCGGAGCAAAAAGATACGGATGCATATGTCGTCTGTGGCAGTATTCAAAGTGTGGCGCAGAACATTGAGCAGTTCAGGCAGGATGATTTTGGGTATATCATCATTGATGAATGCCATCACGGCACTGCGAATACTTACAGGAAAATTCTCGGATATTTCAGGCCTAAGTTTACTCTTGGCCTTACGGCGACACCTGAAAGAACCGACGGTGAGGATCTGCTTGAACTCTTCAGGAATGTAGCTCACAAACTGGATCTGAAAAAGGCTGTTGAGATAGGCGAACTTTCACCTGTACGCTGTATCAGAATCAAAACAAACGTTGATCTGTCAACTGTCCGGATCAATGGTATCAAGTATTACTCGCAGGACCTGGAGAGTAAGCTCTATGTACCTGAAAGAAATAAAGTAATAGCTGATACATACCTGCAATATGTAAAGAATAAGAAGACAGTCGTATTCTGTGCTTCCGTGAAACATGCTGAAATGATTTCAGAACTTTTAAGGGAGAACGGGGTTGCATCTGAAGCTGTTTCAGGGTCCATGAAAAATAACGAAAGAACCAGAATTCTGAACGAATATGAAAACGGCAGTATTGATGTTCTGTGCGCATGCGACCTGCTGAATGAAGGATGGGACAGCCCGAGAACAGAGGTGCTGTTTATGGCCAGGCCTACCATGTCGAAAACACTATATATGCAGCAGCTTGGCCGTGGAATGAGGAAATGCACTGGTAAAGAATGCCTTTTAGTTTTTGATTTCGTCGATAATGCCAATCTGTTCAATACCCCTTACTCGCTTCACAGGTTGCTGAATATCAGTGAATACAGGCCGGGCCAACTGGTACTTGCGCCTAAAGAGCAAATGAAGCTGGATGCCGATTTGATTGCCAGGGGTGAGAAGCCTGCGGTCTTGCTGGATATACCGGTCAGTGTTTCGGATTATGAACTGGTTGACCTGTTTAACTGGCAGGATGAAGTAAAAGGGATGATATCACAGATTGAGTTTGTGAGGATGGTTGATGTCCAGGCAGAAACCATTGAGAAGTATATCAGGGATGGCAGGATAAAACCCGACATGGAGGTGCCTGTCGGCGATAAACGGAGCTTCAAATATTTCAAAGAGGAAACTGTGAAGAAATACGCTTCGGAATTCGGATGGGATTTGATAACGCCGGCTAATATGAAAGATAAGTTTTTGGAAATGGTAAAGGCCATGGACATGAGCTATTCGTACAAGCCTGTATTGCTAAAGGCAATGTTCGAAAACGTTGATGAAAATGGAAGAGTGCGGGTAGATGACATAGTGGATTATTTTATTAGTTTCTATAATGACCGTAAGGCAAGAGGCCTGTTTGTAGAGAAGAAACCCAGTATATACTGCAGAGAAAATTACAGCCGGAAGGAAGTTGAAAGGAACATTTTTGCCAACCCGTTCAGGAGATTCGAAGACATGAGGTTTATGAAACGGTGCCGTGAGATTGAGTATGTTGAGTTCAACAGGCATGTGTTCAAAAAGCTCACAAAAGAAGATGTTGAATGGATACTGAAGCACTGCGATGAGAAGCTTGAGGAGTATTACAGGAGATATGTGCACGGTTGAAAGCGGGTAAGTATCCGGCGGTTTGGTGGGCAGGGGATAAAAATGATAGAAAACAGCTATGTTTATAAACAGGTGCCGGCTATGCTGATTTGATGTTCACTTAGCTGAGGCACATCATATTAACCCTTTTGTGACTCCTCTGAATAATGACACAGGTAACCCAACCATCTATTCATTGGGTTGAACTGGTTTTCGATAGAAGTAAGCTGTTGATTGATTATAGCAATGGAGTTGAGGAGAGGGTAGTATTGAATAGGCATTATAGGAATATCAAGCATTAAGATTTAAAATTTTATGTGTTTGGTTTGCGATAATTTCACAATGTCAAGTTGATGTATCATGGAAGGATTTCCGGAAGTTGTGTCGAATCATAAACTATAAAGCAACAAAAATAGCGAACAAAAAAAGCATTGAATAAACTGGATCGTAATTAGAATATAATGTTAAGCGATAACATGAGTACATTTAATTATATCGATATTTTCGCTGGTGCAGGAGGTTTGTCAGAAGGATTTCTGGCAAATGATTTCAAAGCAATTGCACATATTGAAATGAATGAAGATGCGTGCTTTACACTAAAAACACGTCTTTGCTATTATTATCTGAAAAATAACAGCAAAATAAATGAATATTATAAATATCTAAGGGGAGAGATAAGTCGAGCAGAGTTATATGATATGGTGCCCGGATCACTGTTGGATACAGTAGTCAATGAAACGCTGAGTGAAGAACGAATGCATCTGATTTTTGATAAAATAGATGAACTTATGAAACTGCAGGGTATAGATCATGTTGATCTGTTGGTGGGTGGCCCTCCATGTCAGGCTTATTCACTTGTCGGCAGAGCCAGAAAAGCAAGAGAGAATAAAATGATTGGTGATCCAAGAAACTTTCTGTACAAATTATATTGCCAGGTTCTTGTAAAGTATAAACCCAAAATGTTTGTTTTTGAAAATGTACCCGGAATCCTGACTGCCAACAATGGACTGTACTTTGCTGATATGCAGAAAGAATTCAGGCGTGCAGGATATAACCTTGATTACAGAATACTAAATGCTTCAGACTTTGGTGTTTTGCAAAACAGACACCGTGTAATATTGATTGGATGGCAAACGCAATTAAACTACAAATATCCCGAGTTTAAAACGGTCAAAAGAGATTTTACAGTAAGTGAAATCTTTTCAGACCTGCCCCCGCTGCAGGCAGGTGAATGCAAAAATAAATACAGAACCGTACCTACAAGATATCTTGAATGGTCTGGTATTCGTGATAAAGATGATGTTCTTACGTGGCATGTTGCAAGACCCAATATCGACAGGGACAGGGAAATATATAGAATTGTGATACAAACATGGAATTGTGATAAAAGGAGATTAAAGTATACAGACTTGCCGGAAGAGTTATGTACTCACCGGAACCGGACTTCGTTCCTGGACAGATTTAAAGTGGTTGCTGCAGATTTGCCGGTATCGCATACTTTGGTTGCACATATTTCTAAAGATGGACATTACTTCATTCATCCTGATTATGAACAGGCCCGGTCAATATCTGTAAGGGAGGCAGCCAGAATACAGTCTTTCCCGGACAATTACTATTTCGAAGGTTCGAGAACTTCTGCTTTTGTGCAGATCGGAAATGCTGTGCCACCTCTGATGGCATCAGGTATAGCGAAGGCATTGAAAGAAGAACTGATAATGCCGTATTAGAATATAGTAGAAGACTTCGTATTTATGAAGTAATAAGCAAGGGCTGAAAAATTTAAAAATACTGTTGTGAGGGTATTTATGAACTGGGATGACTATGTCAGAAAAATACTAAAAGAGCCTTCTTGCTTAGATAATATCACTCTGTCTTTTGGAAATGATACTTATACATCTGTTCCTCCGATTATTAAAGCGAGTTTATTCATTCTTGATCAAATCTACAGCGATAACGATATTTATAATGTTTTAGTTTTTCCTGAAAGAATTCAAACGTCAGTTATTTTTGCAATAGGTGAGGTCATCAATAAAATAGCTACGGGGAAAATTCAATATAACTATGACCCTTATAAATTTAAGAAAGGTCAGAAGTTAAAATTTGGAAATTATATAGTCAGATTTCTTTCCATAGATAAATGCGAAGATGGGAAAGAAAGGATTTTTGTGAGATTTGCGGAGAGTCTTACATACGGTTTACCAATTGAAGTTGCTCCATATTTTCAGAGCACAGATACAGAACGTCCATTATCAAGGTTCCGGGGTTTTAGAACCAAAGATTCAATTTTCAATTACATAAATGCTAGTTCTGACATAATAGAGCTTCTAAAAAATCATAAAACTCATCTCAAAAGCACAGTTTTTTATGTAACAACTGTAACTGGTGCTAAGGAATTTTTCAGATCGGTTAAAATAAATAATCGAAAAATTAATGATATACTGCTGTTAGGCCAAGTTAATTACAAAGGAGAAATAAAGAATATAGGAACTGAACAGTTGTCCGGAATACCGGCCATAACACTTTCACCTGATTTATATTCAGTTTTAGAAGCAGTGAGCAAAGGGATTGAAACTCAATCTATAATTCTGGATGTATCCAATAACGTAATTATGTCACAATTGGATGCACTTGATCAATTATGCCGATTAACATGTCCAATAGTCTTAATTACTGATATGGAAAGCTCTTTCGATCTTGATGAACTTGTAAATCGTGATTTCAACATATGGCGATGGAATGAGGAAAGCATTACTAAAGATATGTTAGGTTCTTCAAATACAATTATAGATAAAAAACTTAGAAATTGTACTAACACCATAATTGAATACTGTACGGCGAGATGCCCGGAAATTTGCGATTCTCTGGAATTACTATATAAACACCGTGAAGATGTTAGAATACAATCACCAGCTATTATCAATGTTTATGATAAATTGTACAGATACACGATTACTGCTCTCAGGAATATAATGGTTGTGAGTTCAGAAAAGATAGCTTCTATAACTTATGATCTGGAACGATGTCTGGATTTGTTGGCTCTGGAGAAAAGATATATATCAGTTGAACTATATAAAAACCTTCGTTTTGTTATTGATAATTTATTAAGAGTGTATTCGGCATGTTTTACTTTTCCCAAAATAGATTTATTACTCAACAAAATAATAAGTGGACTATATAAGAAAATAATACTCATCACACCTGATAAAGAAGACAAAAACAGTATATATCAATTCTGGAAAAATAAACTTGAAGAAAACGGATATGATGCGGAGATTGAAGTTTTATATCCAAACGAATATGTAAACTTTGGAGCGCTTGAATCCGATATAACAGTTCTAACGGGTTGGTTCGGCAGGAAGACAATGCAGAGAATACTTTATAGCTACAATACTTGTAGTTACCTTGTTTTATTATATGAATACGAAAACAGATGGAAAAAAGTTCATACAAAAGAATGGAATATAGCATGCAGCAGAGCAGGTAATAAAAACATTGTGGAAAAATCACTCGGTAAGGATGTACTTTATATTGCTAAAACTGATTATAGTGAAATTGATTCTGACATTATTCTGCAGGAATCTATTACAGATGAACTGGAAGAAATTGATTTGGTTCTGAGAGAGAATAAGTACAGGCAGTATACGTCAAACCCTGGAACAGAATCAACTGAAGCAATACCAGTTAACTTTGCCGGTGGGTATTTTGCTTTTTTTACACCAACCCGCAAGCTTATTGTAGTGACTGATATTATAATCAGTGGAGCTAGAAGAATTGCAATAAAAACAGCGGATAAGCTTTGTGCAGGAGACTTTATAGTAATTCGCGAAACACAGAGAGACCTGATACGCGAAATTGCAGATATTATACTTGATGCAAACGGGAAAAAGGAATGCAGACAGAAAGCGTTCAAATGGATAGAAGCATTGAGAATAGAAGAGACTTTCTGTGACTTTGATGATATATACAACAGATTGCAAATTCACGGTTGCACAAAAGACAGGTTTACAGTAAGGAGATGGATAACAGATGAAGACGCTATTATTCCCCGGGATAAAAGCGATATAGTAGCTATTGCAAAGGCTGTTGACGATCAGGCTCTGCTTGATGAAGTCGATGAAATTTATGAAGCTGGCAGGACTGTTATGAGTGCACATATAAAAGCAGGACGTGTCATATCAGAGAAGCTTCGCCGGCGTATTGCTGATGAACTGCATTCCAGGCAGAAAATAGATCCATACAATATACTGGATCCTATTACATTCAACATTGATGATATCGGAAAAGTCCATGTTCTTAAAATTGACGATATTATTAAGGAACCGGTTATTATAGAAACTGGTGCTGCAAACAGACTGTTCAGTTTTTAGTGAGGTTTGTTATATGGCACGGATAATACCATCAGTGATTTCACCTGATATCAAAAGTAATGCCGAAAGGAAAGTTTTTGAGTGGTTCAGGGATGATCCAACTACAGATGACTGGGTTGTTTTGCATTCCCTGGGCATATCTAATCATAACAGGGTTATTCATGGAGAAATTGATTTTCTTGTAATTGCACCGTATATGGGAATTTTTGCAGTTGAAGTCAAAGGAGGGCGTGTGCAGAGAACTAACGGGATATGGTCGTTTACTGACAGGTATGGCAAAGTCAGTACAAAAGTACGCGGTCCGTTTGATCAGGCATGGGATGGAATTTTCAGCATCGTTGGAGCACTAAAAAAGAGAATTGATGCCAGTCACAGCTACCTTTCAGATATATTTTTCGGAATCGGTGTTATGTTTCCTGATATAAGTTATGAAGCTATCGGATGTGATGAAGAGCAGTGGCAGGTTTTTGACTGTAATGATCAGAATCGTGTTGGTGATTTTATCAGAAGAGTTTTTGAAGGATCGAAAAGAAAATGGGAAGAAGTTAATAAAAAAGCACTGCCACACAGCAAACTGCCGAATCCTGACGATGTAGAATATATAGCCTCTCTTTTACGCGGAGATTTTGATAAAGCAGTTTCTATAAATGTACTTATGAGATACGCTGAAGAGGAACTTGTGGAACTCACCAAAGAACAATACAGGTGCCTTGATCAGCTTGATGATAACCCTCGCTGTCTGATTAAAGGGCCGGCTGGCACCGGAAAAACACTTCTTGCTATTGAAGAAGCAAAAAGGTCTGTTGCACGAGGGATGAAAGTTGCTTTGTTCTGCTATAATGCAAACCTCGGTGACTGGATAAAAAGGTACTTCAGAAGCATACCTGAAAATCTGCGACCCTCTTATACAGGAACATTTCATGGCTTTATGTTTCAGATAATCAGCAACAAAGACAGCCAGATACTAATACCGGAAAATGAAAGTGAATCAGACTTGTTTTACCGTGAAACTGTACCTTTGTTAACCCGGTCAATACTGGCAGAATGTAATAGTTATGATAAATTTGATAAAATTATAATTGACGAGGCACAGGATCTGATAAATCTTAAATATCTTGATGTAATGGATGCTTGTCTGAAAAAGGGAATTGAACGTGGCAGATGGACTATGTTCGGTGATTTTTCAATGCAGGCTATATATGCAGAAGGGATTACCGAACAGGAAATGATGGATATGCTTGAGGGAAAAACTTCATTTATACGCTTCAGGCTTACAATTAATTGCAGAAATACAAAACCAATATGTGAAGAAATTGAGACCGTAACAGGATTTCAGCATTTATCAGGCCTGTTGACTAAAACGGATGGTCCACCTGTAAATTATATTACTTTTTCCAACATGGACGATCAGAAGGAAAAACTGATATCAGTACTGGATTCTTTAGTAAAGGAAGGAGTTCCTGAAAAAAACATAACAATATTGTCTCCGGTCAGAAGAGAAAACTCAGTGGTTTCTCTGGTCGAGAAATATGTAATAAGAGACTTTGGTGATTTTTCTGACAGATACATTACGTTCAGTACAATTCAGGGCTTCAAAGGTCTTGAGAATTCTGCAATTGTATTAACTGATATAAATACTTTTGAAGATAAAAAGCTTATGTATGTGGCTCTCAGCAGACCAAGAACCTGTTTGTACGTTCTGGAAAGCAAAAATGCAGCAGGCGAATATGCTAACCTGCAGATGAGGAGGTTATTGGCATGTACAAGGACCGAAGGGAGCAGATAATTGACATCATCAGGAGAGAATTTATTGGCCCTGATCCAATTGACTATCCCGGACTGCGTCAGGAAAACGGGGAAGAGATCTTAACTTCTGATCCGCCACTTATAAGATATGCTGCAGGCATATTATATCCAAGACAAGCTTCTTTTTCAGATTTGGAACATTCTGGGGAAAATGTTGGAGAACCTGTTGAAGAAGGTATTGATGATGCTGCTGATAATTCTGAAGTCATGTCTGAAACAGAAGAAGAACTTGCCGGGTCTGGTAACGAATATCTGGAAGACGCAGAAGAGTTGCTCAATCTGTCGAATGCATACAGACAGTCTGCCATGAGCATAACTGTAGCACTCAGAGAACCGATGCCTGTTGACGTGGAAGTTCGCGCCGGTATTTACAATGAAGTAAAAGTTAAGGATCCGGAGACAGATTATACACGTATTCATTATTACAGAAAACAACTTAAATGGAGCGATATGAATATATATTTGCCGGATGCAAATCAAGGCATAGTAAGAATTCCGGTAATTATTGACGGTAAGGAGACAGGGCTGCAGTTTGACGTAACATACAGAGACCACAGAGAAGGGTGCTTTATATATACATTTACTCTTGAAAACACAAAATCAGCAGGTAACCATTCGATAAATAATGAAGACTGCTTTTTCCAGGTTGAATTCACAGTCAAATCAATTAGAGGTTTTTGCCCATTGCCGGAAAATCTGAAAATTTTCTCGGATGATGAAGATTACCTTTCAAACCAGTTGTTATACCGAAATGTTAAGAATTATGCCATAGGACATGGATGTGCGGCAATGTGGGAAGAAACAGAAAAAGGAGTATTTAAAATCACTACATCAGTGTTTCCGCAATATGAAATTAAACCAATAGTTCCTAGCAGAATTGATGGTGTATCGCTTGAAATGTATAAAATGAGTGACTATGGAAACATAGAAGAGGCCATAAATGAACTCATAATTTTGTGTGACAAATATCAGGAATGGATAGCGGGATTAAAGAAAGAAGCTGCAACTCTAGAAGATCCATATAAAAGTACCGCAGAAAGGCATATCCATAGTTGTGAAGAATGCCTTCGCAGAATGAAGGAAGGAGTTGCACTATTATCTAAAGATTCCCGGATGCAGAAGGCTTTTTGCTATATGAACAGAGCAATGCTTCTGCAACAGTTGCATTATAATTTACCATTGCAAAAATGGGTTGATGACGGAAATGGCTATATAAAACTCGAAAATCCTGTGGAAAGATTGCCTGATATACGAGATCAGAATACATGGTATGGTGACAGAGCACGTTATGGGAAATGGCGTCCTTTTCAGCTGGCATTTATACTCATCAATCTTAAATCAATGGCAGACCCTTTATGCTCTGAAAGAAAATTTGCTGATCTGATATGGTTTCCTACCGGTGGTGGAAAGACTGAAGCTTATTTGGGTCTGTCAGCATTCACGATATTCCTGCGCAGACTGAAAAATAGAAATGATGAAGGGACCGCAATACTCATGAGATACACATTGAGGCTACTTACGGCTCAGCAGTATGAGCGTGCTGCCTCAATGATCTGTGCATGTGAAACAATACGGAAAGAAAAGGCATCTGAGCTTGGCGAATCACGGATATCAATCGGATTATGGGTCGGAAGTGCAACGACGCCGAATCATATGAATGACGCTGTGAAAGCTTTTGACAGAATTAAAAGGGAAAACGGGGAATATCCGTTTGTCGTAAGAAAGTGTCCCTGGTGTGGTGCGCAGATTGGTGTAGTTCCTAGGAATACCAGAAACGGAACAGTTTATGAAGTACCTGGATTGGAAAAATTAAGAGATGGCAGAGGATACTATATTGTATTTAAGTGTGCAAATTCGGCTTACGGCTGTGAATTCAGCAAAGATGATCCGCTGCCTTTATATATTATCGACGATGATATATACGAAAAAACGCCGACTCTTATTCTGGGCACTGTAGATAAATTTGCCATGCTTCCTTACATACCAAAGGCTCAGAGTATTTTTGGGTTTGATAACGGGAAGAAAGTTACGGCTCCCGATCTGATTATTCAGGATGAGTTACATTTGATTTCCGGTCCGCTTGGCTCCATGGTAGGACATTACGAAACTATGATTAATGAACTGTGCTCAATTGATATAAATGGTAGAAAAATTTCACCTAAAATTATTACATCTACGGCAACAATTAGCCGTGCAAAAGAGCAATGCCATGCATTATATAACTGTGGACGAGAAAATGTGAAGCAGTTTCCGCCGCCTGGCCTTAATGCAGGGGATTCATTTTTTGCAGTTGAAGACAGAAGCAGAAATGGTCGCATGTATGTGGGAATTTTGGCAGCAGGAGCGTCATCAGTAGCAACAGCAATGATCCGTCTGTATGCTGCATTGCTTTACGCAGCAAGTGCATTGGAAGTTAACGATGAAACAGAGAGAGATCCTTACTGGACTCATATAGGATATTTTAACAGTATCCGGGAACTGGGCCAGGTAAGAACGTGGATACGCGCTGACATAGATGAATATCTTCATGTTATATACAAACGCAGACGTGAAGACAAGCTTCCTAGCTATAAGGGAAGAAGGTATATAAAACGGGATGAAGAACTTACAAGCAGGGTAAAAAGTGAAAGAATAACGGCAATTTTAGGCGACCTTAATATCAAATATACCGGAAGCATAAATGAGCAGACGGGAGATCTACCAATTGATATTTGTCTTGCTACAAATATGATATCGGTAGGTCTTGATGTCCCCAGGCTGGGGTTGATGTCTGTTGCAGGCCAGCCCAAAACGACTTCTGAATATATTCAGGCGACCAGCCGCGTAGGAAGAGACAGCGATAATGCTCCGGGGATCATTTTTACAATGTATAACCCGGGGAGACCGCGTGACAAATCGCACTATGAGCAATTTATAAATTACCATTCACGTATATACTGCAACGTCGAACCAGTAACTGTAACACCTTTTTCGCCACCATTAAGAGAACGTGCGTTGCATGCTATTGTTATAGGAATAATCAGACTGGAGGCAGACGAGTTGTTCAACTCTGATCCGCCCAAATACCCATCTGAGGATACAATAAAAAAAATCAAGGAAATTGTAAGGGAACGTGTCAGTTCAATTAATCCTGATGAGACTGAGCATTGTCTCAGACATGTTGATGATATACTGGCAGACTGGGAACTCTGGCGTCCGGAACTTGCCAGATATCATGATTATTTCGGAGAGGATCCGATTCCGCTGATTCACCCGGCGGGATCATACAGGAATCCGAACTGGAGAGGACGTTCATTTCCGACACCTATGTCAATGAGAAATGTTGATGCTTCATGTGAAGTAGACGTGATGGCGAACCGTTATTCTGAGGAGGGATAACATGGCATACCAGAAGAACCCAATACGACGTTCCCAATTGATCAGCCCTTGGGGAATCGGTGCAATAGTTCCGTTTCCGAATGACCAGTCTCTAATGATTGCCGGGTTGGATGCCTGGCGATATCATAATGAGAAGGAATATCTGGTCAAAGACGAAAGACTTATCACCAGACTAGGAGTCAAGGAGCTAAGATTACCCCCTGATTTTAAAGATAAAAATTCCGGATCGGAAAACTACCATCTGAAGATACCTGCAGTCAAGTTTCCGCTATGGCACTATTGTCCTTTTTGCGGTTCGATGAAAAAACTTAATTACTATACAGACAAGGTCTGGTGCGACGGGATAGATTACTGGAATAAAGGACATAGCAGAAGCTGTGCAAGTATTCCGAGAAGGAAGCGAAGAAGGCTTATTCCGGAAAGATTTGTTGTTGTCTGTCCTGAGGGACATATCGAGGACTTTCCGATAGCCGAATGGGTGCATTTTGACACGGGAAAAGTTTACGATCCTGAGAAGTGTCACATCCGCAGAAGCACTGGTGGAATTTCAGCTTCTCTGACAAGCGTTAAATATGAATGCTCCTGCGGTGCATCAAAATCCATTGCCGGGGCTTTGATGCCCGGAGCATTGCAAAAAATAGGGTTCAGATGCAGTGGGTCAAGACCTTGGCTGGGCATTGAGAAAGATAGTATACCATGCAGCAATACACAATACCGGGTAGTGCAACGGGGTGCAACCAATGTCTGGTTTCCGGATGTAAGGAGTTCAATATATATTCCTACAGACGATGATAACGCTGGCCGTCGCATAATTCAGATTCTGGACAGAGTTTTTGATGTTATAAAATCCAGCAGAACAGATGGATCAATAAACCGTGCAGTTATAGATTCACTGGCAGCAATGGAAAGAGTAAATGCTGATGACCTTTATAACGCGGCTGTCAGAAGACTTAATGGCCAGAGGAATTTACCGGAAGTAAATGAAAATACAGATGAAGACTCATATCGTTTTTGTGAGTATAAAATGCTCGTTAAAAGCAGTGGTGGTGATAACCTTAACTTTCATTCCATAAATTATACTATTTCTCATTATCATCCACAGATACATGATTTTTTCAGAAGCATATCACTAGTTCCTAAGCTAAAAGAAACAAGAGCTTTTGTAGGTTTTTCCAGACTTGAACCTGATTCTTCGAAGAGCATTGAAGATAAAAAAAAGATGCTCAGTTTAAAGAAAGTTGACTGGTTGCCAGCAATAGAAGTATATGGTGAAGGCATCTTTTTTGAGTTTAATGCAGAGAGGCTGAAGGCATGGTCTCAAAGAGATTCTGTCAGGAACCGGATTGATAAACTGGAGCGTGCATACAGGCATTCTACTTTCTGGTGGTCATCATCCGGGGAATTGCGTCCTGAGTTTGTGCTTATCCATACATTTTCACATTTGTTGATTAATCAGTTAAGCTATGAGTGTGGATATGGTAGTTCATCTATACGGGAAAGGATATATTGTGAGAAAAGTTCAAATAATCTTGATATGTATGGTGTGCTGATTTACACAGCTTCCGGAGATTCAGAGGGATCGCTTGGCGGTCTGGTAAGGCAAGGTCAGAAAGGCAGAATAGAAGAGACCATTGTAAACGCTTTGGAAAATGCACGTTGGTGTTCATCTGATCCAATTTGCATTTCTTCCCGTGGCCAGGGACCGGAGTCATGTAACCTTGCTGCCTGTTATAACTGTGCTTTGCTGCCAGAGACTTGCTGTGAGTTTGGCAACAGGTTGCTCGACAGAGGATTGGTTATTGGGACTTTGGAAGATAAAAGTACAGGTTATTTTAGTATGTGAGGTGAGTTATATGTACGTAGTATTATCGCAAAAAATCGATACTGAATCACCGTACCATTATCCCGCAAAGTATAGAAATCAACTGCATCCTGGAGATATTTTTGTATACTATCAAGGTAACCGCCATAATAAAAAACATCGATATTATTTTGGAACTGGTGTAATAGGTAAGATTATAAAAACTGATGATAATAATTATTTTGCAAGTTTAATTCAATGTAAAAAATTTGAGAAAAATGTTCCTATATATTTACCTGGTGGCGGATATATTGAGCAATTGGGTTATGAATCAATAAGAAAAAAAGAAAATCCACCTTGGCAAAGCTCAATAAGGCCATTATCGGAAGAAGCATATAAGTATATTATTTCTCAAGCCGGAGACCTAATAATTCAAGGGAACGCAGAGAGTATTATATAACTATAGGATAAGGTGTGAAAATGCATTTGCATTGTCGATAATTCAACTTATGTTACGATAAAACTGAACCGGAGGTTAATATAATTATTCAGTAATCTAAGGGTAGTGATGAAATGTCAGACGTTCATTCAAAAGAAATCAGGAGTTATAATATGTCTTGTATTCGAAACAAGAATACAGAGCCAGAGCAAATAGTCAGAGGATATCTTTTCAGTCGAGGCTTTCGTTACAGAAAAAATTACAAATCACTTCCAGGGCATCCCGATATTGTTTTGCCTAAATATAAGACATGTATATTTATAAACGGATGCTTTTGGCATAAACATGAGGGATGTAAGTATTTTGTATGGCCGAAAAGCAATTCTGAATTCTGGTATAAAAAAATTGAGGAAAATGTTAAGCGTGACGAAGCTAATTATCAGCGACTTAAAGCGTTAGGTTGGAAAGTGATTGTAATATGGGAGTGTGAATTAAAAAAAGATGTTCGCGATAATACATTAAAAAATGTTGAAAAGATAATTGTGGAATAGATTAGAACTTTTCAAATACTATGAAGAATGGTACTAAATAGTAGGTAGTACAATGGATGGAACTGCTCTCGTTAGAACTCATATTATCAAATGATATTCAGATTCTTTCTTCATTATACCATGTGAGGAGATAGATACCGGCATCCATGATGCCGAAGGCAAATAAGGCTATTGTTTAATTAGAACTAATTTTTGCAAAGAGGTTATATGAGTGAATTATTACAGATGCTACAAACATTATCGGAGAAAACATGATATTGATATTTTAGCGGATGCAGTTTTTAAGCCGCTCGTCAATGCTGTAAAGCCTCAGATTAAAGGCTTTATGGGTGAATTCTCCATTAACTTGCTGCT
>JAKPAB010000025.1 GCA_029779695.1 Bacillota bacterium
GTTCCAAGGGATTTTACCAGATTCAACTGTTCCTCGGTCTCTACTCCCTCTTGTATAATGGTAAGCTTCATATCCCTTAGCAGAAAGTTAAGCTCCTTAAGAATCTTCATTCCTGCCAAAGTATCACTGTTCCATAGAATGGACTTATCAAGCTTGACATTCTCGTAATATCCAGTCAGTAGACGTGATATATTGGAATATCCTGTTCCATAATCATCTATTGAGAATGAGAATCCCATCTCATAGAGCTTGCTTATCGTATCCATATAAAGTGATGAGTGTTCCGGATTTTCTGACTCTGTTAGCTCTAAATTAATAAATCTGACTGGCACATCATATTCCATCAATGAGCCATAAAATCCCTCGAATAACTGATTATTGGGAAGCTGAAGTGCAGAAACATTGATCTCTATCCACTGGAGTCCTGCATTGTCAGGTCTGTAATCATTGTAGAACCGACATACATCGTTAAATACAAACTGTCCTATATCACCTATCAGTCCAGCCTGTTCTGCAATGGGAATAAACTCTTCCGGTGACAACATTCCGAGTGTAGGATCATCAATACGTATAAGTGCCTCAGCGGCTACACATCGCTCTGTGTCTGTAGATACTATAGGCTGATAGTATATGATCATTCTATCTTTATCCAGCGCATTCCTGATAGCTTTTTCCAGCACCGAACGCCGTTTTACGAAGTTCAACGCCTTATCATTTCTAATCAGTACATTGCTCTGGGAAAAATCCTTACGATTAAACAGGAAAAGTGAGGATATCTCATCAAGATTAATCGCATTATCCGGAATAATTGCAGTTGATATAACTACTCTAACCAGATATGGCATAGCTCCGATCTGCCATGGCTTGCCAAATCTCTCTGCGATCTTTTCTGCCAATTTAGAGGCTCTGCCTGGATGATTAGTCATAACAATCGCAAAATCAGAAACTCTGAGACGATAAACAGTCTCACCCTCAGAATTATTTCGAAGCCAATTGGCGATCTCATATATTAGATTAAGCGCACTATCCCTGTTAACTGACGATTCATCCCTGTCTATATCCGGCATTGAAAGGGCTATTATACTATAATTTGCCTCTGTTGCCAGTGCCAGCTGATTGTCATCATAAAAGGATTGACGATTCTTTAGATGGGTATCTGAATCCAGATCAAGATCTTCATTTTCTGATGTGAGAAGAAGTCCCAAAATTGAAATAGATTCTGCAAACAATTCCACTGATGCTTCTTTGAAAAGAACCTGAATAAGAAAACCACATACAGCCACAACATTAAATATCAGAATGCTGCGGTAATCCCTTTCCGGAATATTGGCCCTGTTTATGATTACTACCATGATTCCAAATACAAAATAGATAAGTGATATCAGATAATAGAATACCAGAAGTGACCCTCTTTGATAGACTCCTGCTGAATCTATAAAGTACATCTTATGCATAGCTAAATTGAAGAGAACAAATATCTCACACACTACCAGTGGAGATAAAAAAATTATATAAAAAGATTTTTTCCTTCCCAACAACTTGCCACATATTGCGAGAATGTACAGACCATATATCGCAGGCAAGATAACGTGAACCACAAAATATATCGTCAGGAAAAAATACTCCCAAAATTCCATTATACTGTAAACTTTTATTAATCTTGAAATAATAACGGATATCTGTGACACTAGCGGGCATATCATCGTAGATATGATCATTATCCTGAAACACAAACCTCGCCTTGAGTTCGATCGCTTTCGCATAATGTTATAGATGAGACAAAATGTGCTGAGAAAAAATGCTGCCCACTCCAAATCCATTGTAATTATCATTTATTGGCTCCATACACAATTTTGGCTTAATTTTTGAATTTATTCTAATTTATCATTTTATGAAGTCAATTAAAAGTCTTTAAGAAAATAGAACATATTAAATACAAGAATGTCCCTGAAAAATCAATATTCTCGGGGACATTCTTATTTTTTTACGATTTAACCTCTGGTACCTTTTAATATAGGTGACAAATGTTTATACAATAAAAACGTTACTGCAACATCTATTAATCCTTTTACCAGAGTAAATGGAACATTAAAACATAACAGGCTCATCTCAATAGACTTAATCTGAGGGATAATTGCCTGATAAGCTGCTAAGATCGTAGCCTTCGGCATGAAATTGTAGTAAACAGGATATACAATAAATAAATTGGATGGATACGACATAAGCGCCATGACCAATGCGCCGACCATAGCACCAATAATTGCTCCATTTTTGGTCCTGTTGTATCTGTATATGATTCCTGCCACACCTACGAAAACACCTCCCAAAATAAAGTTCGATAGTTCTCCTACCCCGAAGCTGCCTGAGACCATGGTGTGAAAAATATTCTTGATCAGTTCGATAAATATACCGCATACAGGTCCTAGGGCAAATGAGCCTATAAGTGCCGGAAGATCCGAGAAATCAAACTTGATAAATGGCGGCATCAGCATAGGAATAGGTAATTCTATAAGCTGAAGTACAAATGCTGCTGCCGAAAGTATACCCGTCACAGCAATAAATCTAACAGAAGAAACTGAGCTTCTCTTTCCCTTGGTATCAAATCCTGATCCCCTTCTTGATGTTTCCTTTTGTGATAGTTCGTTTTGCATAAAATGCTCCTTTCATGATTCGGGAGATCTGAACCGTTAATATGGTTCTAGAAAATAAAAAAGCCCGTCGTAAAAGACGGGCGTGAAATTAAAATCTGTAAAACAATTTTAATGTCATCTTCTTCCATCCAGACTATACTGTTGGTACCGGAGTCAAACCGGTTCAGCTGCCTAAGCAGGTCGCGGACTATACCGCCAGTGAGGAATCTAACCTCGCCCTGAAGATCTCCATATAATGTTGTATACATATAAGATAATCCTACGTAACAATTGTGTCAATAATTATTTACCTACTGACAAGATAAAAGGCTCAGCGGGGATGCGGAGCCTTAATTAGAAAAAATAAAGTTTTTTGAAGGGGAAAAAGATTGAAATTTAAAGGGGTGTTAGGGAGGATTTCAATCTTCTTACTTTTATTATATTACATTAAACGTACCTAAAACGTACCTTGTTTTGAGAAAATTCTAAATTTTTTATAAATTTTTCAAAATATTATTTCATTTGTCACTTGTTCCCTCTTCAATTGTTTGAATTGTCATCTCACGCATCTGATCTGGCATAAGAATTTTTCATATCATTCGAACGCGTGAAAAGCACGCTATTAAGTGTCTTCTCAGCCTCTTTTCGCACCATGTCGGCGATCTCATTATTGGCTTCTTCCATTGCCTGTGATGTTGCAAGGGAAAAGTCTTCGCTGAACATTTTATTGTACTTGTTAATGATCTCATTGGACTTGGACTGAACTGCGATCTGGTAACGCTCAATATGATTAATGCAGCCCTTATATGATGCATCTGTAATGGCAGAGATAAGTCTGCTGGTCCAATAGAAATTATCTGTAGAAACGTTGCTATCAGTGTTGCTTAAATATTCAGGTGTTGTATTTACCTGGGCAAACTGTGGGATCATTACGTTAAATGCATTTGATGAAAATGCGATCCACTGAATTGCGCGGCAGCTCTCTGCCATAAATGGTCTGATCTGTACAAATCCCATGAAATCATTTCTGTTTATACCTATGGAACGATATGCTCCGCTTACAGACTTGTCTCCATATGTGAGATAAGGGTCATAAGGTGTTCCCTGAAAATGTGATGACAGAATATACTTGATGTCCTCCGGTGTTATCTTCTTTTCCGGTACCATACACCATGGGAGATCATCGCTCTCCGGAGAATACTCAGCCTCAGGTCCATCCCATACAAAATCAGACGGATTGAAATATCTAAGCATATACCAGGCTCTTGGCGTGTTATATACATGATCTGCATCTTCATGGCTTCCAAATGCAGCTCTAACATCAAATTCTGCGCCGTCCTGAGACAGATCCAAATGATTCTCAGCGATAAACTCTCTCATATCAGACGAACATAGATAATCCTTTTTTGCTCCGAATGCATCATCAAAATCGAAATAATCAATTCCCTGCTGATTAGGCATTACAACATAAGTATCATCCGGTACTCTTCTGGCGATCCAGTGATGTCCTCCTATAGATTCCAGCCACCATATCTCATCTGTATCGGAAAATGCCATTCCATTTTCCTCATAGGTTCCGTATTCTTCCAGCAATTTTCCCATTCGAATAACACCTTCTCTGGCACTGGATATATACGGAAGTGTAAGAACCACAAGGTCCTCCTCACCTATTCCACCCGGCTTCTCAGCTGTTCCTGAATCTTTTTTATCACCTAATGCGATTTTATAAACATCCTGTTCATCATCAGATGCAGGTACATATTCTACCAATGGATCTGCACCGATCACTCGCTCATTGGATGTGATAGTCTCTGTTGCAGACATAGCTACATTCTTTTCATTGACACCGCAAGCAGCCCATATTCCCTCTCCCTTAACAGCATTGGGCATTGCTGTATATTTCATAGGATTCTTTGGAAGTTTGATCTCTACGTGAGATAAAACAGACTTATATGTTTTAGGCTGCATATCAGGAGTAACCACTATATATTTCTTGGGAGTGTACTGTCCCGATGGTGAATCATCATTTCTTGCTATCATTGTTGAGCCGTCATAGGTCGCTCCCTTACCTGCTAAAATTGTTGTACAAGCCATAATAACTCCTCTTTTCTATTGCTATTACATTATTTAATACTAATGATTTTTAATCTGATATTCCTATATTATCAGGCACCGATTTTTTCTATAACAGCGGTCACAAGCTTGGTGAGCTTATCCTCGACCAGCTTACCTGCCTCGATCACTTCCTCTTCTGTGAGCGGATTAAGTGAGATACCTGCTGCCAGATTCGAGATGCAGGACATACCAAGTATATTCATGTTCATATGGTTTGCTGCAATTGCTTCAACAGTTGTAGACATACCTACAGCATCGGCTCCTAGTACCTTATACATCTGGATCTCAGCAGGGCTCTCATAATTAGGTCCTTTAGTCTGAACATACACGCCCTTTTTGACCTGAATGCCTAACTCTTCGGCACATTGCTCAGCTATATCGATATAGTCCGGATCATATATATTAGACATATCCGGGAATCTATTTCCCAGTTCATTTATATTGGCACCACGAAGAGGTGATGGTACAAATGAGCTGATCTGGTCTCTTATAAGCATTATATCTCCAACATTCAGATCACTGCTGATCCCGCCGGAAGCATTGGTAAGCACCAATGCTTTTGCTCCCATTAGATGCATTAACCTGATAGGAAGTACTACATCAGTCATATCATAACCTTCATAGTAATGGAATCTTCCCTGCATGATAACAACCGGTACTTTTCCGACATAACCGAATACAAATCTACCCTTATGACCAGGGGCTGTAGAAACCGGAAAATCCTGAATATCCTTATAATCAATAGTTTTTTTAATATCTATTTTATCAGCATAGTTTCCTAGTCCTGATCCTAGGACAAGAGCCACCTCCGGTGTAAAGTCCACCATATCCTGAACCGATCTGAAGCAATTCATTAACTTATCATAAACTTCATTCATACATCTGTCCCTTTCATAGTTTTATTTTCACATGTTTGCATTTACATTTTATTTATTTTGAGAATTAGCTATCTTTGCTTTTTCTCTCATATTAGCCTTTTCTCTTTTTTTCTTTTCCTCAGTATCATTGGAAAAGTTTCTATCTAGGCCGATCTGAACATCATAATCCGGTTTTATTTCCTTGATATAATTCAAGACAGAATTATATTCTTCAACGATATGCCTATATTTTTGTGCAAAACCCATTACAAGATCCAACCTGATCTCCTTATCATCGTCATTGACATAGAATCCATGCATCTCCAATACATCGGGGTATGTAAGTGCCTTATTCATAATAGTCTCTCGAAGCTCAGTAGCTTCCGATACTCCAGTATTAAATGAATATACTCCTATGGCAGATAATACCAAATGATACTTTTCCATTATATGCTTGGATATTTTTCTGGAAAGTGAATCGATCTCATTAACCGAAATAGTATCAGGGATCTCAATGTGCACAGATCCTACCATACTCTCAGGACCATAATCATGTATGACCAGGTCATACGCACCCAGGATCCTTGGATCCATGTCTTTGATCTCTGATTTTATAGTGGATGCGAATTCTGATGTAGTGCTCTCTCCCAGTATCGTGCTTAGCGTATCCTTGACCATATCCACACCACTTTTAATGATCATTAGTGAAATGATAGCTGCCAGATATGGTTCTATAGAAATCTTGAAGCCCATATAAACAAATGCAGCAATAAGTGTCATACTCGAAATTACAGCATCATTAAGAGCATCAACTCCGGAATTGACCAAAGCACCTGAATCCACATCGGTTCCAACCTTTTTATAATACATCCCCAGAATTATTTTAACCAAAATAGCTGCAGATACAACTATTAGAGCAATTATCGAATAGTCAGCCTTGGTGGGATCGATTATCGCTTTGATAGACTCCAGCATAGCCGACACACCGGCATATAACACGACAAATGCCACTATAAGTGCACTTATGTATTCTGTCCTTCCATGTCCAAATGGATGTTTCTTATCAGCCGGTCTCGTGGCCAGATGTATTCCTAGAACTGTTATAAATGAACTCAGTGCATCACTAAGGTTATTGACAGCATCCATTGTAATTGCGATCGATCCTGTCATAAAACCGATAAGTGCCTTGAATGCAGCCAGAAGTATATTTGTAATTATGCCTATAACGCTGGTCCGGCTAATCACCTTTCTTCGATTATTTTCCTGTATTTTTTGTTTCATCCTTTTCTCCAAATGAAATGTTTATTTCATTTTTAATTTCAATAAAATGTCTATGTATAACTTTTTATCAAAATCGAACTATTTCTCTACAATTCCCATAATACACTATAAGCTACCACAAGGGCAGCTTATAATTTTTTTCGATATGATTTGATCGTTAACACTATATTTTGATTCGAATTCTTGATTCGAATTTTTATAAAAATTTATTGATACGATCTTTTTATTCAAAGTTCTTAGGTTTATACCTGACGTCACTAACAGTATATACAGTTACAAACGAATCAGGTTCATTTTTACCTAGATAATCCAGAAGCTTCTGATACTCCTGTTTATCAACAATTGCTATGATCTCCTGATGCTTCTCTCCATTGTAAGCTCCAACGGTTTCATAAACAGAAGCTCCACTATGGAGTTCATTCAGAATAAAACTCTTCGTAGCTTCCATATCTTTTGGCAGAATGCATACCCTTCTCTTCAAGTTATGATCAAATATGAAATGATCGAGAAGCACACCATTAAAATAAGTACCTAATATACTTAAAACCACCGTCTTCTTATCATAAGCAAATACTGATGAAAAGGCAATCAGCATTCCTGACATTGAAAGCGCATACCCAAAATTCATATGAAAATATTTATTCAATATCTTTGCTACAATATCCAGCCCACCTGAAGATGCATTCATATTGAAAAGAAGTGCTGCTCCAAACCCTGCTAAAAAAGTATAGCAGATAACATCCAATAATGCATCTCCCGTAATTGACTTGTAGTTAGGGAACACTTTCTCATATATTGCCAAAATTACAGGTAAAATAATCGTTGTATAAACTGTCTTGGCTCCAAACTCTTTACCACAGAACAAAAATCCAACTAAAAGAAGAGCAACATTAATTACTAGTGTAATGGCCGAAACCTTAAATGGCAAAAAGTGCTCCAGCACAACTGCCAGACCAGCTATACTACTGATTGCTGTATGGCTCGGCATCATAAAAAAGAATACTCCTGATGCTACAAACGCTGTTGCAATTGTAAGCATCACAAATTCTTTGATTTTTCCTATCATTAACTAATGTCCTCATTTCTTTCTATTTCTTACTTTATGTTTTATACCTACTGTATTATGCCTGTTTTTTTAATAATCCAATTATTTTTTTAATTGATGGTGCATTACCATAGAGCGTAACTCCGGCACGATATATCTTGGCTGCACCTATTCCGATTATTATTGTAGAAACTATCAGTATTCCAATGGAAGCAGCTATCTCAATAACCGGTACCGTGCTCATTGATATCCTGGCAAACATTGCCATTGGTGATGTAAATGGTATCATAGAGCATACTTTCATAATGGTAGTATCCACATTGCCACTGGATATTCCAACTATTGTGATCAAAAATCCAAATACATATATAAGAGTCACCGGAGTAGATACAGAGCTTAGATCCTCCTGCCTGGATACGCATGACGCTGCTGCCGCAAAAAGAAATGCATATAGCATGAATCCCAATACAAAGAACAACAGCATATACACAAATAAATAATTCGGCATATCAAATATCATATTTATAATCTTATTGTCTTTCCATCCTCCCTTTGTGATGTTCCATGACAAAAGTGATGATCCAAATATAACAAATAGCTCTAGAAACCCTGCCAAGCATGCTGCAAGAACCTTGCCGAACATCATATACTGAGGCTTGACGCTGGTTATCAAGAGTTCCATGGCTCTGGTAGACTTCTCGGTTGCAACTGTATTTGCCACCATCTGTCCCAGGAAAATAATGACCATATATAATCCCATGATCATTACATAAGTGTAAAAATAATTCTGTACCTGGTTTTCACCAAACATCACTGTCTTATGATCAACCTTGGTTGACAGTATCCCCTGTATATCCTTCTGACTCAATCCTGCCTGGACCATTGCAGAGGACTGGGCAAACTGTTTCATGACCTCGTCTAATACCTGTGTATTATCATCATACATCTCTACATTATCTACATAATAGGTGTACTCAGTAGGGCCTGTGATATCAAGTGCGAAATCTACGTCTCCCTTTTGGATCAGCTTTTTGATCGCATTTTTATCAAAATTCTTTTCTACCATTTTGTAATCTGGATAAGATGCCTTGAATACAGCCTTCAGAGCTTCATCCGATCCCTTCAGACCATCATTAGATATCATATAATAAGCTGTTGGGGTTTCGTCCTTCTTTTTATTATTGTCAGAGCCTAAAAATGAGGATATCAATCCAGGAACTATTAGTAAGAGAGAAGCGCATAATGCTATTATCAGAGTTGAAATAACAAATGACTTATTCTTCATAAAAGACATAAATTCAAATTTAAATACCGTCCAAAATTGCTTCATTATTTTGTCTCCCCCTTTGCTTCATCATCTCCTGCGTATTCCACAAATATATCCAAAAGAGAAGGTCTCCATACACTAATGCTGTCAATGCTATATTTTTGGGTAATCTCTGCCATCATGGCAAATCTCTGTTCCTCAGATGGTATACTGATGAAAATACTTCCATCTGCCTGCTTTGATGCAGTATCACCATATTCTTCCAATATCTTGTCAGAATCCATAGAACGTATTACCAGTCTGTCCTTGGGATAACTGTCTTTAATATCATCGATCCTGCCACCTACGGACACCTCACCATCTCTCATCACGATGATATTATTACAGAATTCTTCTATATAATTCATCTGATGGCTGGAAAAGAGAACTATTTTTCCCTTAGTAATCTCTTCCTGAACTACCTTTTGTAACATAAGCGCATTTACCGGGTCCAATCCTGAAAATGGTTCATCTAATATCAGAACATCCGGATTATGGATAACAGCTGATATGAGCTGTATCTTCTGCTGATTACCTTTGGACAATTCCTGAGGTTTTTTATTTCTGTATTCCGACATTTCCAGTCGCTCCAGCCATTGGTCTGCGGCTTTTCTGGCATTCTTACCGGACATCCCCTTAAGCTCAGCAAAATAAACGAGCTGATCAATTATTTTTTTCTTGGGATATAATCCTCTTTCTTCCGGCAGATAACCGTAAGTGATCTCGTCATAGTTTATTGGTTTTCCGTCGATAAGTATCTCACCTGAATTACCCTTGAATACATCCAGGATAATCCTTATGGTTGTGGTCTTGCCGGCACCATTTCTACCTAATAATCCAAGTGCTTCTCCTGATTCTGCCGAAAAAGTTATCCCCTTTAGTACTTCCTTGGTTCCAAAGCTTTTTCTCAGGTCTCTGACTTCTAAAATCATACTGCCTCATTTCTAGTTTTTAACATTATCTACTTTAAATCCCATTCAGGAACAAAAGATTCTTTTGCCACATGTCTATCTTGGATAAAAGCATTACTGATACCTATATTAAGCGCATAGTCTATCAACCTGTCATACTCTCTCCTGGTAACTCTTCTACTGAGAAGTGGATGATCCGCCATATGTGACATTGGGGTATACTGGCTCATAATGCTTATATATATGCTGTCACCATAAGTCTCGTGCAAATATTCAATCACGCTCTCCGATTCTCTGACATGGCCCGGTAACAGGAGATTTCTGACTATAACACCTTTTTTTATCAGCGTAATATCACCAATTTTATAAAAAGCCAGATCACCTACCTGGCGATACATCTCCTTAATGGCTGACTTGGATACATCCGGATAATCCATTGCTCTGGAATATTCTGCTGCCAGATCCTCTGATATATATTTCATATCAGGAAGATATACATCTATTAGTCCTTCTAAGAGTCTAAGCGTCTCTGCTTTTTCATATCCGCTGGAATTATATATGATTGGAATATTCAGCCCATTTTTTTTTGCAATTGTAAGAGCTTCTGCAATCTGTGGCACAAAGTGAACTCCTGTCACTAGATTAATATTATATGCATGTTCCCTGTTCTGAAGCCTGATAAAAATATCCGCCAGTTCTTGAATCGTGACTTCTTTTCCTCTTATATCAGTTTTCCATGGAACTTTCAACCTATTTTTATCATTAAGATATAATTCCTCGGAATTACTCTTATAATTTTGTTTAACTCCAGATATATCGATATTTTGGCAATATATACATCCTAGATTGCATCCTGTAAAAAAAACCGCGCCGGAACCTCTTTTTTGATTTTGTTCATGGCTCTCTGCAGCATTACAATCTCTATCGGCCACCATCTGACATTCAGAATATCCTGATATACAAGGCTCTTCCCAATAATGAAGTGCAGCTCTTGATATCATGACCTTATCCGTCATACCACATACGCCTGTTATACCGACGGTCCTATCCACTCCGCAATTTCTAGGGCATATAAGACACTTTTTCAGATCACTCATTCTTATAACACGTTTTTTCTATTATCGAATCTATTTTAGAAACTTCGCTTGAATATTTTCCCAATTTTGCCTCGGCTGCATTCATCCTATTCATTTGGATAGAAGCCTCTTCTTTATCATTGCATCTATCAGAAATCGCATGCATATATGCGGCTTCTGTATATTTAGCCAAGAAAACAAGATCGCTTTCTGGTGTATCTTTTCCTATATAATTACCGTAATACGTCTCTACTATCATGGAATAATCCTTTTCCAAAATATTAGTCGACATATCATCATCATTAAATCTATCAGCCTTTGTATATAGCATGCTGCTTACAGCATATATAAATGTAAAAAGTAGGATTATTGCTGCTATTATTATCACGATATTCAATATGAATTCCGTAGAGCTCTGATCATCTGATCTAAATTTGATCTTCATCACTCAGTGCCCTCCTTTTTAGATGTTTTTTTCAAAATATTTTCAATCGAATCATTGATAAAATTCTGTCTCTGTCTCTCATTCATGGTCTTCAGATTGGCTGCATCATCCTTGGTAATTCCTAGATTCACCACTTCCGTCATTTCAACCTGATGAGTCATATCATCTAAATATTTTTTATATTCGACAGGTGTCCTGTCATAAGTGTTCAGGTCATATACCTCTTTGTAATATGTCAAAATACTGTCACTAAGATTAGAATAATCATCTTCCCTTGAGCCATACTTATCCGGAATAGCCACAGCTTCTGCGTAATGTTCTACCCATTCAAACTGACTGCACGCTTGGCTGACCGTCGCATATTTTTCATATTTTGTTTCATAGGTATCTATGTTGTTATTTTCAATAATGGAATTTACTGCCCTATATTCCCCGTTTGCCAGCTTCTTATCTATTGTCTTACTATATTCATCATATTTTAGATTGGCCACATGTTCTCTATGCATCCTTATTATTCTGTAAGCATTGCCGCATACATAGGTATTGATGGCTATCAGAATAACCATAACTATTAGTACGACTGCTCTTACTGATATTCCGGACCATTTTCTGGCCTGATTTTTTACATCGATCTCTGTAGTATTGAATTCCGATTCAAAGTGCTGCATATCCTTAATATGGTTGGCTGCAAGCTCATTGGGCCTACCGCAATGAGGGCAGAATTGATCCTCTAACCCCAAGCTTCCTCCACAATACTGGCATTTCATACTAGTTCACTCCTTTTTTGATGTTATATTTTTTAAAATATTTTTTTAAATATAAATCTCTCAATTTAAAATCAACGTAATTATTCTTTTTATATGAATTCAAGAATTGATCATCATCCTTTTGGGTAAAAGGATAGATCACTGACAATTCCTGCTCATAATCCATATACTTATTTTTAATATAATCCAGATTGTCCCGGTCGAATCTAGTATCATAATCCATATATTTTAAAATACAATACTCTTCCATATATATTCTATATGTAGATCTGCTCCATGTGTCCATTTTATCCGGATGAAAATATTTATATTCCATTTCCAAATCCGCCAATACACTAAAGAAATCGCAGTGTTCCCATGTAAATATAGGTGAGTCAGGTTTTAGTTCTTCTATTTCATATATTTTTACAATCTCTTCATATTGTTTTTTTTCATACATCTCATCCAGCTTGGGTAGTGTATCCCTTGACCATTTTAGATATTCGCTGGTTCTCTGAGATTTACTTATGTTGTTTCTGACTGTGACTATCACTGCTATTGCTGCAATGATAATAACAATGATAATAAATGGACGTAACATATGCCATATTTCCTTGGATTCCTCCTTTACAGCTTTTATATCCTCTTTCTTCAGATCAGCCATGGTATCTTCCATACCTGTCATCTTGTCCATATATGACTTTTCCGCTCCGATAAGATTCGTTGAAGCACAATAAGGGCACTTCATCAGATTCTTTTTAAAACGGGCTCCACAAGAAGTACATTCGATCTCTTCCTCAGGATCAAAATCATCATATTTATAATCGTACTTTTCAGCACTATTTCCACACTTTTTATTAAACTGAATCTTCATTTAAATTCTCCGTAACTTCAAACATTCATATTCTATAAGTTTTCTACCTGCATTTCAATTGCGATAATCTATATTATTAAGATTTCTTAAGATTTAATTAATAGAAAAATTAATAATTATTATATATACTTCAATACGTACTGTGCATTCCAGTGTATTTCATTGCTTAATTAATCTTTGATACATTATGGGAATGAGAAATAATATAATCTAATTCTAAGGAGTTTTTATGAAGAAATTATCTTCCAAGAAAAAACGTATAACTGTAATTGTTTTAACAGCAGCAGTCATTGTAGGCGCTGTAATGGTCCATAACAAGATCAATGCCGAAAAGGCAGATTCCGACGCAGACAATCAGGTCACTACCATATCCAGACATAACTTAAAAAATTCCATTACGATATCAGGCTCTCTTGTCAGCAAGCAGAAATCATCCCTTGAAAGCACCGTTACCGGCGTAAAAGTAGCTTCCATCAATGTCAAAGTCGGAGATAGAGTCAAGGCCGGAGACGTTCTGGCTACTCTTGACAGTTCTGATGCCGCCGCAGAACTTACGTCAGCCAAGACCGCACTTTCTGATACTGCTTCCAAAGACAGCATCGCCCTTAATCAAGCTAAAAGAGCTGAGGAATACGCTGTAAGTGAATCTTCCAAAAATAACAGCAGGAATCAGGATGCAGTCAATCAGGCTCAAAGTGATTACAACAATGCTGTAGCTGCACAATCAAGTGCAGATCAAGAATACAAAGCCGCTGTTTCCTCTCAAACCGAAGACATCAATGACAAAAAAGCAGCTCTTAATTCAGCTAATGACAATCTAAAGGCTGCCAGAGATACTCTTACCAAGGCCAAGCAGGCATTGGAAGACAGCCTTGCCACCGGCAATAAGGACATATTGGATCAGCAATCTACTGTTAAAACAGCCTCTATGGGGACTGATACATCTACTCAGAAACAGCAGATCAAGGCTGCCCAGGATAAGGTAGATGCATGTACTATCAGGGCTCCTCACGATGGATTGATCACTGCAGTCAATTTTCAGACCGGAGATAATTACACCGGTGGATCTATTGTGGATGTTCAGGATGATTCTGCATTCTATGTAGATGCAATGGTGGATCAGTACGATGTACTGGGTGTCAAAAACGATCAGAAGGTTACTATTAAAACCGGCGGTGCTGACTCCAAAGAGATCACCGGCAAAGTAACATTTGTATCTCCTACTCCAGCTTCTCAGAAACCTGACAGTACTACCGCATCTGCTGCTTCAACAGCATCTGCTTCATCTACTTCAACATCCAGTGAATATGAGGTCAAGATCTCTCTTGATACCCTTCCGGAAAATATGAAGCTTGGTATGCAGGTCAAAGTAGAAATAATCACATCTGAGAAGAAGGCCGCTTTGGCTGTTCCTGATGAATACATCGGTCAGAATGAGGATGGGACATATTACGTCGAAGCTCTGATCGGTTCTAAGGGCAAGACCAAAAAACTTCCTGTTACCTACGGTCTAAAAACCAACTATTATTCTGAGATCTCAGGTGATGATATCAAAAAGGGATTAGAGATCCAGGTACCCGGAAGTTCATCGGGTTCAAAAAATAGTGATACCACAGATGGAGAATCTTCTGGGGAGGCTAGCAATGCCAACTAATATTAAACCTGTAACAAATGCTGATACTTCACCGGTTATAGATATGACCGGGATCAAGAAGAGCTTTTACATAGGTACCAAAAATGAATTGGAAGTCCTGCATGGAATAGACCTTACTGTAATGCCCGGTGAATTCCTCTCTATTGTTGGTCAGTCCGGTTCCGGCAAATCTACACTTATGAATATAATCGGTCTATTAGATAAGCCAACTTCCGGCAGTTATATCCTTAATTCTTCTGATATAAGCCTGGATTCAGATGAAGACACTTCTCATATCAGGAACAAAGAGATCGGATTCGTTTTCCAGACCTATAATCTGATACCGAGAATGTCTGCATTAAAAAACATAGAGCTTCCTATGTTGTATGCAGGAGTTCATGGTAAGGCAAGGAAGGAAAGAGCTGAAGAACTGTTGGAACTTGTAGGGATGACCGAACGTATGCAGCATACTCCTGATGAATTATCAGGAGGTCAAAAGCAGAGAGTCGCTATTGCTCGTGCTCTATCCAACAATCCCTCCATAATTCTGGCTGATGAGCCTACCGGAGCACTCGATTCTAAAACCGGTCATGTTATCATGGATATTTTTCACAAGTTAAATGAAGAAAAAGGTATAACCGTGGTTCTGATCACCCACAGTCATGAGCTGGCCTCAGAGACTCAGCGTATCGTAACTCTTTCTGATGGACTATTTATCGATAATCCCGAACTGTCGTACTCTGATAACATGACGAAAGGAATATAAATGTTACTTAGTGAAAATATAAAAATGGCTATTCATCAATTAAAAGCCAATAAGCTCAGAACATTTCTCACTATGCTTGGAATAATCATCGGAATAGCCTCAGTTATTGCAATAATAACAGTTGGTGATGCCATGACAAAATCTGTTATGAATTCTCTTAACAGTATGGGAACCAACAATATAGAATTCTATCTGACATCAAAATCTACAACCGACAAAGATGGTAATGTAGAAACCACAGGTGTAGAACGTGATATGAAAGACAGTGATTATTTTACAGACAAAATGATGACATCGCTAAAAGATTCATTTGGCGATAGGATCGCAGGTATCTCATTATCGGCGGAACTTGCAAATGGCAAGGCAACTCAAGGACAGAAATATGCCAGAATAGCCATAAAAGGTTTAAATTCCTATGCATTAACGCAAAAGAAGCTTACTATACTGGCCGGTGCTCCTATCTCAGACCGTGATCAAAATGCCTCTAGCAAGGTTGCACTGGTTTCCGACCGATACGTCCAGAATATGTATGGTCAAAATGCTGATTTAAAAAGTGTACTGGCCAAGCACGTGGAGATGGTATCCGGTAGCAGCTACTATTCATATACTATTGTAGGTGTTTACAAGTACAGTGAAGACCAGAATAAAATGATGACAGGTGAAGCATCCAACGGCTCCGGCAAGAATCTCCAGACAGATTGCTATATCCCACTCTCTGTTGCCCAACAGGCTCTTCACTCTGATGCTCTTTACGGCGATTTTACCGTAATCGCAGGAACGACTGATGATGCTACTCAGTTAAAGGATGACATATCCAAATATCTAAATCAGCATTTCTATGAAAATAATGATGCCTATATGGCTGATGGTTACAGCATGCAGGCTGATATCAAGCAGTCCGGTGAAATGATGGGAACTCTTAAACTGGCCATATCTGCCATCGCTGCGATTTCTCTTCTAGTAGGTGGGATCGGAGTCATGAATATAATGGTTGTCTCAATAACTGAGCGAACAAGAGAGATCGGAACCCGAAAAGCTCTTGGTGCTACTAATCGTTCTATCAAGATGCAGTTCATAATCGAAGCTCTTGTGATATGTCTGATCGGTGGGATAATCGGTATGATCCTCGGAAGTGTCATCGGAATAGCAATCTCCAAGATGATTGGATTTGTTGCAGTTCCAAGCATATCATCAGTTGTAATAAGCTTGCTTTTCTCTATGGGATTCGGAGTGTTCTTCGGTTATTATCCCGCCAGCAAGGCTGCCAAGATGAACCCTATTGATGCTTTGAGATATGAATAATTAAAAAACAGCCCTTGGTTTATTTGCATCTTCTCTTACTGAAAAATGCAATATAAACCAAGGGTTGTTTTCATTTCTATTGGTTAAGTAACCACTTAATTCCCTTTGCAACCCGAAGATCTGCATCTCTAAAATGGTTGCCCGGATTGACTTCAAATATTGTCTTAATACCTTTTGTTCTATAATGTTCCACCAATTCCCGATTAATAGTTTCGGTCTGGCTTAGATAGGGATTTCTCGACTTGCTTTCCTTGCCGCCAAGTGATAGATATATCCCTTCAGGCTTACTCTTAAAATCATTATTTAACGCATAATCCCTGAATCCCGGGAACCACAGTGATCCCGAAGCCGATACCGCACCACTGAAAAAATCAGTCTGATACATAGCCCAAAGTGCAAATAGTCCAGCCATGGAATATCCAGAAACATATGATTTCAATTTCGTTCCCATATTATCGGCATTTGAAGAGATTCTGTCTATAGAAATTGTATCCGGATATAGCCTAGACTCTGCCAATGGAACTACTTTTTCCAATATCCATTTCAGATACTCAGGAGACCCTCCAGAAAAATTATCCTCCCTGGATATTACCTTATCCGCAGGCCATGGAGACAAGAATTCATCCCACTCCACTTCGGAAATAGACACAAGATTAAATTCCTTGCAATTAATCTCCTCACATTTTTTCAGAAGCATTGGGATGCCATCGTAAAAATCTGTGCTGTAGATTATAGGCAAGTTCTGTTTATAGCCTTGATATATACAAACTCTTTTGTTATCAATTTCCCCATCAAATATTTTTTCCATATTCAACTATCCTAACTTATTTCCTTTTTAATGTTTTACAGATCATTCTGCTACTTCATTTCTCAGATAATAAATTGCCAGCTGAGTTCTATCCCTTAGATCAAGCTTATCCAGAATATTGCTTATATAATTCTTGATAGTTCCCTCAGACAGAAAAATCTTTTCTGAAATCTCTTTATTGGAATATCCCAGGGCTACAAATTGAATAACCTCATACTCCTTTGGAGTGATCCCTACTTTTTCGTATATATATCTGTCACCATCATTTCCTATTTTTTTATCAGGGTTATCATCCTCTGATTCCGAGCCTCCGTTTTGGTGTGAAAAGATCCTCGGCATTTTTTGGATTATTTCACCCCCGAATACATTCTGCCCTCTCATAACTGCACGAATAGAATCCGGAATCGAGTCATAATCCTGCTTTAACAGATATCCTCTGACTCCAAGCTGAAGAGCCCTGATTATATATTCATCATCCTTAAAAGTAGTAAGGAAAAGAATACAGGCATCTCTGTTATTTCGAAGTATCGTCTCCGCTGCATCCACCCCTGTCATATCCTTCATCCTGATGTCCATCAACAGAATATCTGGCTTCAATTTGTCATATAATCTGATGGCATCCGCTCCGCTGTTTCCCTTTCCAATAACCTCCAGCTCAGAGTCAGCTCCCAGGATCATCTCAAGAGACATTGTCACCAACTCATCATCATCAACTATTAGAATCTTGATTTTCCCCATTTTTAAACCCTTTCAACCTTTAGGTATTGTTACAAACACTTTAAATCCCGAGTCCCCAGAGATAAGAACGTTGCCATTTAGCTCTTCAACCCGGTTTCTGATATTAGTCAGACCAATGCCGGTATCTTCGTCCATTTCCAACATCTCTCTCGTATGAGCAGGAACGCATCCATTATCATGTATCGTCATACTTACAAATCCCGGATGCTCATGGATCATTATTTGTATCTTGTCTCCATTACTATGTCTTTCGGCATTCGAAACAGCTTCACGGCATATAGCGATAAGAGCCAGTACGCATTTACCATCCAGGCCTTGCCCAATATCCAGATCCTGATCGACACTGAACCTGTCAGGAATATCAGAAATAATATCTACAATATTTTTTTCCAAGTCTATAGAATCATCGTGAATGTCATGAACGGAAGTCCTCATCTCCTCCATGGCAGTGTCCAACGTGCTAGACAACGTACTCAGATGTCCTTCCAGTGTCTCGTCCTTATTGACCGTTCTGATAGCCCCCAGCAGAATAATTGCTCTTGATAGCATATGACCTACATTATCATGGATTTCTCTTGCTATCCTGCTTCTCTCCGCCAGCATTGCCATATGTATCTCTCGGTCTTGCTCCATTCTGAGAAGCCTGTTGGCCCATATCAACTTCTGTGAATATTCCGCTCCCTGATCCCTTACAATATGTATCTTTTTCTTGGCATTCTCTAGTTCTTCATTACCGGTGTATTGAAATAAACCAGAAAAAAACACCAATAGAAGCCCTGCATATCTAAATGATTGAAGGTCATCTTTGGTGTTTATCATTATAAATGTTATTATAAATGGAACAATCAAAATCAGCTTTTCTATCCGCTTATTTTTTACAAGCAGACTGATCTCAAACATAAAAAGAATACAGACCGAAACACCTATATCCAGTGTTTGGGTGCTTCGATCTGCATACATTAAAAAGTATAAAGCTAAACATATAAAAATTCTTGAGATGACTTTTCGTATCATGCGCTATTTAATTTCCTGCTCTGTTTCCAGCATTTGCCTAATTGATTTCTGATCCGATTTAAGTTTTGCATAATCAATTCTTAATATGTTTACAGTCATTGCTTACTCGATTTATGCTCTTTCCTTGATCCTGTTTATCACAAGACCTGCTGCTAGTATCACAACCGCAAACATTAATTGCATTATAGCACATACAGCGAAGTCATAACCCAGTATATTTCCCGCAGGATTGTTGTTTATCACATCGTTTCCCTTTACAAACCAATACATAGGGAAAAATCTTGCAAATTTTAAAACTCCTACACTGAGAATCTCTTTACTGATAAAAACTCCACTTATAAATGACATCGTGAGAACTACAGAATTGGATATTAAATTGATAATGCTATCATCATTAGTTAAAGAACTGATCAGATATCCAATACTTATTCCGGGCAGCATAGTGATCAGCAGATTAAACACATAGTATCCTATCTTGCCATATTCCGGACTTGCCGATCCCGCATATGCTGAATATGCTATAAAAGGCACAACCATTATTAAAGCCGAGACCAAGATTCCAAGAACGATTTCTGCATTTTTCCTTAAGTAGGAATATGCTGATATCGAAATTCTGTTACGAACATCTTCATCTCTAATGGCTACAAGTACCATTCCAATTGATTCACAAAGGATCATATATAGTCCATATGATGCGAAATTAAACAAAAAACATAAAATATCTGTGCCCTGTTTAACTTCCGGAGATATCATTTTGACATCAGAATCTGATGCCACATCCGTAGCGATTTTGGCTTTATCTATACTTTTGTCTATAGATAAACCACTTTGTTTATACGCCTTTACATCATTTATATATGTATTAAGCTTTCTGGTCATTATGGCTTCGCTAGTTGTGGTTTCTCCAGAGATATATTTTATCTCAGGATCACCATTTCCAATATTATCCTGATATCCCTTTGGAATTATCACTGCATAATCTGCTAAGCCAAATCTTATATAGTCATTTATTTTTTTCAGATCATTAGTTTTTAGATCAACCTTTTTATCATCTTTTTTGATATAATCGGTTACAGCCTTGGATAATCCACTTTTATCATTATCAATTATAGCAACATTAAGTGATCTGCTCTCAAAAGATTTCTTCATCGTGTCAGCGTTGGCTGAGGCAGAAATACTTCCAAATACCACAAATACTATTAGATATATGATCAAGGATTTCCATTTTCTTTTAAAAATCGTAAGAAAAACTTTAAATACTGTCATAAGACCTCCTCGATAATTTAATTGCAGCTACCACAACAAATAATAAAATCATACCCGCTAAAACAGTTACATCTCTCCAGTACTCGGCATTTATCCCATAGGTTCCTGCCACATACAATGCATCTGTAAATACAGATGAAGGGTTGATCCTATTAATGATGGGGCAATTAAGCTCTATCAGCTGTCTTATATTGCCTACCATTAGTCCACTTAGGAATGACGATGTCATGGTAAATGCCAGAGGTATTACAATATCCATTGTTTCATTGCCAGAAGTAAAGGCACTTATAGCAAGGCCACTTGTGATTCCCACTGCTCCACCTAGCGTCGTAATAAGTATTACATATCCAATCGGCACTCCAAAGGACAATCCCAGTACGAAATTAATGTAGCTTACGATAACTATATTGGAAAAGAATTCAATAACGATACCTGCCACGGTAGCCGCAACAATTGCCTGTATTTTAGGTGTGGGCGAGCATTCAAATCTAAGTCCCTTATTGGACTTATCCGCAGATATTCCCTGCATAAAAATAACACTCATCCATGAAGAAAATAGAGACGCCATAGCTAGAAGTGAAAAGAAATACTGCATGTAAGGGGATATCGGCTTCGCCTTAAAAGTAACCGCTGACATGTTATCCATGTTGCCGAGCTGTTTTCCCAATTTGTCCATTATCTCTGCTGTCATGCCCTTAGTGCTCATATCCGTCATGACTTTTTCATCATTTAAATAAGTTCTCAGGAATTCTGAGAGAATAGTCTGATTCATTCCTGTATCAGAAACTGAAAGTGAAGGTTCCTGATCCTTATCTGCATAATAGATTCCTGTTATCTTGCCCTTGTTTAGAAGGTTCTCAGCCTTATCTCTGGTTGTTTCTCTGAGATAAAACATCTGAGAATACTCGCTATCAGAATCACTGCTTTTCTCAGATAATAATCTAACCATTTTCGAAAATGCACTTGATTCATCATCTGTTACCAGAGCGACCTTGATCGGTGAAAATTCGGATACATCCTTTTTGATCATATTTCCAAACCCGGCATAAAAGGCTGTTCCCAAAACTATCGGGAATATAAGAGTCCAGGCAATTATCCATTTTTTTCTTAATATTTCCTTGAATTTATAAACCAGCAAATGTAGGAACATCAATCTCTAAGCTCCTTTCCTGTAATCTCCAGAAATACATCATTAAGAGTAGGAAGTTCTGAATTTACTCTTCCAAAATCAACATTTTTTTCCATCAGGAAATTCATAACATGAACCAGATTATGGGTTCCTCCATCACACTTGATTATGAGTTTCTCACCGGATTCCCTAACATCATAAATGTGATTGATCTCTTTTATACCATTCACGATCTCATCTGATGCATTTTTAATATCCACTATGATCGTTTCTCTATTTTTCAGGCTGGCCTTGAGTTTGGTAGCTGTTCCCTCTGTGACATTTCGTCCCCTATCCATTATCACTATCCTAGAACATAACTCCTCGACCTCTTCCATATAGTGAGATGTATATATTATAGTTGCACCATTATGATTAAGAGATCTGATTCCCTCTAATATGGCATTTCTGCTCTGTGGATCAACCGCTACCGTAGGTTCATCGAAAATAATCAGCTTTGGTTTATGTGCTATTCCACAGGCAATATTCAATCGTCTAAGAAGTCCTCCTGATAATTTTTTAGGCCTATACTTCATATATTCTCTTAAGCCTGCAAAATCTATCGCTTCCTCAACTAATTTCTTTCTCGCATCCTTGTCCTTGATATACAGTCCGCAAAAGAAATCTATATTTTCATAAACTGTGAGCTCATCGATAACAGCTACATTTTGCATAACAACACCGATATCTTTTTTGATGTCATAAGCATTAGGACTCATCTTTCGCCCGAATATCTCAATCTCTCCCTTGTCATATTTTAGGATTGAAAGCAGGCAATTAAGTGTTGTGGTCTTGCCTGATCCATTTGGGCCCAACAGTCCCAAGATCTCACCTTCTCGTATATCCAGTGAGAAATGATCTACTGCCAGCTTTTCTCCATATCTTTTTACCAGATTATCAATCTTCACTACAGATGTATCCATAATTGAATTCTCCTCGTTTACATTCTATTATTGTTACATGATTTACAACATGCTCTTTGTTCTTACCACATGCTACTAGATTTACTCTTTTGGTAAAAGTAACTTCAGTAAGTTTCAATGTGACTAAAGTCACATTTTATACAGATATTGTTAACGTCTGCATATTGTCACACTTAACAATACTTTTTCATTTGTGTTGACAATCAATGGTTGAAAATGTAAACAAAACACCTTTATGCTTTAATGTATTCTGAAACGATAAAGGTTAAAACAACTGCTAATGAAATAATTACACTGGATGAATTATTTGAATAAACAGACCATTTTTCGCTGTTTAGACTAGACAATTACAAGAAGAATAGACAAAAATCCGAAGATCTATTTACAAAAAAAAGAGATCAGTTAAATATTAACTAATCTCTTCTAATTTGCAGACACCTTTCACAGTATCATATAATCAAATATGTTCCATACTCGTTTAACACTATTAGCTTTAATATTAATTTGCCTTCTTTGCAAATATTCTGTAAATAAATGTTAATATAACACCTGCTACAGCGAATATCATAGCGTATATAAATGCGTTTCTGTATTCTCCGGTTGCTTGAAATGTATTACGCATGATCTGTGGTCCAAAGTACCCGGCAAGTGCAAAACCGATAAACATAATTCCATAGTTTACTGAATTATTCTTTGGTCCAAACTGATCAGCTGTAAATCCAGGATAAACTCCCATAAATGATCCAAAGCTGACACCAACTACTGACAGGCCTACATAGAATAGAGCTACATTTCCTTCTCCTGAATTAAAGAGACATAAGAGACCGATCACTGCGATAATGCAGGCGATCATAAGTGTGTTGATACGACCTAGCTTATCTGATAATGTACCTGCAACTATACGACCTAGCGCATTGAAAAGTGCAAGCATCGAAACCGTAAGACTGGCTGCCACTGCATCCATGCCGATCATATTCTGAGCTACTGCAGCTGCCTGAGATATGATCATCATTCCTGTGAATGCTCCACAGGTGAGTAAGAGAAGCATTACGTAGAATACAGGAGTACTGAGCATTCCCTTCCAATTCTTATTAACCGGTGCGCTACCAGTCGGTCCTACCGCCGGTTCCCATCCCTCTGGCTTGTAGCCGTCCGGACACTGCTCGAGGAACATACATGAAACTGCTATGAGCACCATAAATACTATTCCAACTATTTTGAATGCAATCGTAGCGTCTGTGCTTTTTACAACTAATGTCACTATCGGAGGCAGGATAACCGAGCTCATTCCATATACAGCTGTTGTTATACCACCTACCAGACCCCTCTTGTCTGGGAAAAACTTTATACAGGTAGAAATCGTGCTGCCATAAGCCATTCCGAGTCCAAGACCTCCGATAAGACCATAAGTTACGACCAAAAATCCTATACTGGTGGCAAATCCTGACAGGAACATTCCGAGACCCCACATAACGCCTCCAACCAGGATGACCTTTTTAGGTCCGATCTTATCGTTAAACCAACCACCGAAAATCATTGTAATAGGTCCAACTGCGTTGGCTATTGTGTATACGATTGCTAAATCTCCAGGTGTAACTTTCATACTCATTGTCGAGTTAAAGTATTCTGCCATTGCACCCGAGAATACAGACCAAGCATATATAGAGCCAAGGCACAGATTAATAAAACATCCAGCCACTAAGATAATCCATCTTTTTTTGTCTAAGTTCATTTTGTAGCCTCACTTTTTCATATTTTAGATTTATAGAATTATATGTCTAATGCAGCGTGGTATCCCCAATATACTGCATTCGTAATTGTCGAAACCCTTGATGCATCTCCGATCACACGAACAAATGGAGCTGTATCTCTAAGGGCTGCAGCAACATCAGAACGTGAACGTTGTCCTAGTGCACATATAACGCTGTTGCCCTCTACGAGAACTATCTTGCCACTGGCATCCTCACATAGCACTCCGTTTTCAGTAACCTTGATTGCCTTATAACCTGTATTTACAGTGACATATTTATCGATCTGCTGTAATAAAAGTGGACGATGTCTGACATTTGCATCAGGAGCCAGGATATCTCTCATCTCGATGATCTCTACATGCTTGCCTTCCTGTCCCAGATGAACGGCACATTCACATCCTGCGAGTCCGCCACCCATAACTACTACCTTATCACCGACCTTGTCCTTTTCCTTGTAATAATTGTTTACAACTACTACATTATCTCCATCAAGTCCTGGAATCGGTGGAACAAGAGGTGTAGAACCAACAGCGATGATAAGCGCATCGGCATTTTCTTTTTCAGCGTACTCTTTTGTCACTTCTGTATTGAGTCTAATGTCCACACCAGCTTCTCTTGCCAGGATTTCATAAGTACCTGTCAGCTGATACATCTCATATTTGAAAGGAATAGCCTGCTCGCTCTTTAAAATACCACCGAGCTCGGCTTCTTTTTCGCAGAGGATAACCTCATGTCCGCGACGAGCTGCAGTATATGCGGCATATAATCCACCAGGACCACCACCGGCTACCAGAACCTTTTTCTTTTTCGGTGCAATAGCAACTTCATCGCCCTCTATTTCACGTCCAATAAGCGGGTTAACCGTACAACGACGGGTAGCTGTAGCTGCTCGCTCGGCCATACATGTAAAGCATCTAAGGCAATGAACGATTTCATTATCACGGTTCTCTGTAACCTTCTCGGGAAGATATGGATCTGCCAGAAGTGCACGTCCCATATAAACAATATCTGCTTTGCCGCTGGCAATTATCTCCTCCAGCTGCTCAGGGTCATTTAGACCACCGATGGTCGCAACCGGAACCTTAACGTGCTTCTTGATCTCTTCAGCCAGGAAAACATTACGTCCATGATCCTCAAACATAGATGGATGAGTGATCCCAAATGTCTTCTGATATGTTCCGGCAGATATATGAAGAATATCAACATATTCCTCCAGCTGCTTTGCAATCTCGACACCATCTGAGAGGTCGTAACCGCCTTCGCAAAATTCAGAGCCTGACATTCTAAATTCAATTGGAAACCTAGGACCGACTGCATCTCTAACTGCTATCAGAACTTCCTTGGCAAGTCTGCAACGATTCTCTAATGTTCCGCCATATTCATCTGTTCGTTTATTAAAAAGTGGTGAAAGAAACTGGTTGATCAACCAGCCGTGACCTCCATGAATCATAATCATTTCAAATCCGGCACGCTTTGCCATTTCAGCAACATCGCCGTATGATTTTACGATCTCATCGATTAGTTCCTTTGTTAGACCCTTTACCTCAACACCATCATTACGTACTGTATCTGATGGGCCCCACTGATTCATTCCCTTTTGCTTACTCTTGTCTGTCATATATGTCCCTGCGAACATACCTGAATGAGAAAGCTCTAGTGACGGCATTGCCCCATGGCGGCGTATAGCATCCGCTGTATATGTGGCACAAGCTAGAGAATTTAAAATCGCCGGATCTAAGTGGTAAGCATGGCTACCATCGGTTTTAGGGTGAACCATACATTCTGAAACCGTAACAGCTCCAGCTCCGCCCTTTGCTCTAAGTTCATAAAATGCTGTGGACTTCGGGCCGATACAACCATCATTGGTTATGTCTGTGCCACCCATTGGTGCAGAAAACATTCTATTTCTGAATGTAACACCTGCAACCGTGATCGGACTCGTTAGATGTGGATACTTTCTTTCCATTTACCGAACCTCCTGGAATGCATAATGCCAACCACGACCATAGCATATGATTGGTCATCATTACTCGTTGATTAATAGAAACCTTGTCATTATTACTCGTTAAAAAATTAACTTTTAAACTGATAATATTTTAACATGGTAGGTTTAATGGCACTATCAACGAGATGTTCCCTGGTTGAAACAAAAAGTTTGTACCTTATTTTTTTATGAAAATACTAATTTGAAATCATCAAATATCTATACATTGATCACCTGTATAAACTCTTGTATATCCGTATTGGTCTCTCTGTCCTTACTATATGCGACGTAACCTGTCCATGGTATAAATCCCTCAACCGGGATCAGTCTGATACCCGGCGGAAGTGTATCGCGCCCATGTATATCAGCATCTATTCCAACTCCCACTTTTTCTGCTACAAATTGATATATCATATTGGCTTCCATTGTTTTTATTCTGATAAGAGGATAGAACCCTTCATTTTCACATGAATGTAACAGGTTAGAATGGAGCTGATAATTTTCATTTAATGTAATTATCTGTTGTCCCTTTAAATCAGCCACATTTATACTAGCTTTTTCATAAAATGGATGTCCCTTATAGACAATGGCGCATACCCCTCTGGAAAGAATCTCATGCTCCACCATGTTTTTAGCTGGTATACGACCTACCACAAATGCGATATCCAGCTTTCCACTGATAAGCTTGTCTTTTATCGAAACATTGGTTCCCTCTTCCCAGCTAAGTTCCATTTGGGGATGCTCATTTTCAAACTGTTCCATAGCCTCTGTCTGTCGAATCCTGAGAAGTCCACATGAATATCCTATTCTTAAATTGTTTTTATTTCTTCGAATAGACTCAATGCCAGACTCTATCTCATTCATATCGTATATCAGCATCTGGCTCTTCCCATAAAAGAAAACACCGGCCTCAGTTGGTTCTAGTCCCCTGGCCGTTCGTTCAAAAAGAGGCAGCTTGATCTCTTGCTCCAACCGGTCAATGATCTTGCCCAGACCCTGGGGTGTAATATACAGAGATTTAGCTGCCTTATTTATACTTCTTGTTTCATAACATTCTATAAATAAACGAATGTCCTTTGTATCCATTTTATTATCCCCAAAACTACTTGTCACCGTAGTGATATCTGCATGCTAATATATAAATATTTTTCTGATCGATCTTATAGATCAGTCTGTCTTTATCGTTTATCCTTCTGCTCCAAAACCCTGTAAGATTTCCGCTTAGTGCCTCTGGTTTTCCGACTCCTTCATTTCCATTTCTGGTTATGTCTACAATTAATTGATTGATCTTTCTTAAAGTCCTTCTATCTTCTGTCTGCCAATATAAATAATCATCCCATCCATTTTTTGTAAAAATCTTATTCATCGTCCTCTACCTGCGTAAGATCATGTACAGATGTCATTCCCTTTTCCAACTGAGCCTTTGATTCCATCAACCAATCATAATTGCTTCTAGTTCCTGTTACATATATATTTTCCATCATATTGTTGTAAGTCTCTTCTGACAGCATGACAACATTTTTATTATTTTTTCTCGTAACTATCATTGTCTCATAGTCATCCGTAACTTTATCCATATATGTTTTCATTTTTTCTCTTAACATTGTGTAGTTAACAGCTAACATAATAATTCCTCCATTCGTACAGATTATTGTACGTTCATTATAGCGTACAGCAATCTGTACGTCAATATCTGTAACCCCCGAACAAATTACCATATACTTATCCATAACAAAAGGACACTTTCCAGTGAATTGCTTCACCGAAAAGTGTCCTTTAATATTATCTGATATTCTCGTAAGAGAAAGATTATCTCTTTGAGAACTGAGGAGCTCTACGTGCCTTCTTGAGACCGTATTTCTTACGCTCTTTCATTCTGGAATCTCTTGTGAGGAATCCAGCAGACTTAAGAGTAGGACGATATTCCTGATCAACCTCAAGAAGTGCTCTTGAGATGCCGTGTCTGATGGCACCAGCCTGACCTGTATATCCGCCGCCCTTTACGTTAACGATAACATCGAATTTTCCTTCGGTGTCTGTAGCCACGAGGGGCTGACGAACGATAACTTTAAGAGTATCGAGTCCAAGATAGTCATCGATATTCTTTTTATTAATAGTAATTTTTCCTGAGCCGGGAACAAGATAAACTCTTGCAACAGATGATTTTCTTCTTCCGGTTCCATAATACTTTGTATCAGCCATTTGTCTGAAACCTCCTCATCCAATCAAAAAGTAAGCACTTCAGGTTGCTGAGCTTCATGAACGTGCTCTGCGCCTGTGTATACAAAAAGTTTTCTGTACATCTGTCTACCAAGGGCTCCCTTAGGAAGCATTCCCTTAACAGCATGTTCAATTACTCGCTCAGGATGCTTCTGCATCATTTCGCGAAGTGTAGCTTCTTTCATACCGCCTACAAAATCAGAATGATGATAATATATCTTCTGATCCAGCTTCTTACCGGTAACTTTTACCTTAGAAGCATTAATAACAATTACATAATCTCCTGTATCAGCACTAGGTGTAAATATAGGCTTGTTCTTTCCACGAAGAACATTTGCAACAGCAGCAGCAAGACGACCAAGTGTCTGTCCTTCTGCGTCAACAACATACCACTTTCTCTCAATATCATTGGGATTAGGCATATATGTCTTATTCATCGATTTTCCTCCTTAAGAATTAGAGATGCCGAAGCTTCATCATACCAATGTCCTAAGCATGAATCCTCTTCGATATATATCTATAAGAATTATTTCGGGGCTATTGAAATAACTCTTCTAAACAACATCAGCCGTTACATTATATTACGACACCCCCAAGGTGTCAATGGCATTTTCAAAATATCTGTATAAAAAAAGTAGTTCCGCGTCCAGGTTCTGACTGGACTCTGATCTTGCCATTCTGGCTCTCTATAATATCACGGCTAAGGGCCAGTCCTATTCCTATACTATCGCTTGTTGCGTCCTGATCCTTGTAAAATCTTTCAAATATATGTGAAATGTCCTTTTCACTGATTCCTGTTCCATGATCCGCAATCGATATCTCTGTATACAGCTTATTCTTGGATACAGAGATCTCAACGCTGCTGCCTTCCGGCGAATGTTCCACAGCATTTTTTAAAATGTTTTTCAGTGCCTCACACATCCAGGTTCTATCACAGTATAAATCAATGTCTCCCTTGATCTTCTTTTCGATATCGACATCTCTAAGATCCGAAAGCGCAGCCACATTATCAATGGCCTCATCTATGATCTCAACTAATTTTACATTATTTTGATTAAATGTAATAGTATTTGTTTCAAACTTTGACAATTTTAGAAGCGTCTGTATCATAAAGTTCATAGACTCTGTATCTCTTCTGATCTGTCGTAGGAATCCAAACCTTACTTCCGGTTCCATATCACTGTCTTTCATGACATTGTCTAGATTGATAAGTATGGATGTAAGCGGAGTCTTTAACTGATGAGATATATCCTGCAGAGATTTCTTTAGGCTTTCCTTATCTCTGGCAGAGTTATCCGCATTTTCCTTGAGGAAAATAGTTGTCTTGTATATTTCATTTTTTAATATTGATAGCTCATCCTCCGATAAACTGTCTATTTCAAGAGAATAGTTTTTGTTATTAATAGCCTCGATCAATTTCGTGATGTCATTTATCTCGCTATCTTTCTTTTTGTTATACATTAAAAATATGAGTTCAATGCATAGAGCTGTAATGATAACTGCACCCAGCATCCATCCTAAAAAGACTGTTGTGATCGTCTTTTCCTCTTTTATCCAAAATGAAGAATCTACCTCATAACCGTACTTTGACAGAATGTTATCAGTATTTCCCTTAGATGCTTTTTTCATTATTTTTGCAATATCATATTGTTTGACTTTTGGGTACTCCTTATTTACCAGAGTCAGTATATTCGCTATCTTCTCATTTTCGGTATGCTCAATTTTTTTCTGAAAGATCATAAATGAAAGCGTCATGACAATAGCCATAACAAGGATAACAGCACATGAACACCAAATGGATTTTTTTAAATAAATCTTATTCTTCAATTCTATAACCTATCCCTTTAACAGTTTTTATCACATCCGTTCCAAGTTTCTCCCTTATCCTCTTTAGATAGACCGTGATAGTATGGTCATAGACATCGTTGCCGGTCCACTCCCATATCTTTTCTATCAGGATCTCTCTTGTTACCGTCCTGCCAATATTCTGAAAAAGTACCGCCAGTATCTTTTTCTCAAGAGCCGTAAGTGTCACCTCTTGTCCTCCTGAATATACTGCCATTTTGTCCATATCAAATGTTACTCCCGAAGCCTCGATTATTTCATTCTTGGGATTCCTCTGGATACACTTTTTGATACGTGCCAACAGCTCTCTGGTAGAAAATGGTTTGGTTATATAATCCTCCGCGCCTACATCAAGGGCCTCCACCACACTGTTCTCATCGTCAATGGCTGTCAGGATTATGGTAGGTATATTGCAGGCTTTTACATCGTTTTTGTAAAAATCAATACCATTTCCATCAGGTAGCATTATATCCAGTATTATTATGTCCTCGTTCTGTGACAGGTTTTTTCTGGCTTCGGAAAGCTTAGAACACAAAAGAACCTCATAGCCTTCCCTTTGAAAGGCATATGAGAGTCCCTCTGCTATACTCTGATTATCTTCTATCAAAAGTATCTTTGGCATTTAAATATTCTCGTTTCTGATCGTAGCAATAATGTTCTGCTTCTCAATTTTCGACACTGAATAGTGCATTATCCATGATACTATTATAAATACTGCTATGATACATATAACTATTCCCTTGATCGTGAATGTATATCCCATATCCATTCTCACGGCAAATGCCCTATACAATAGATATGATATCAAAGTTCCAATTACAGTTCCATACACAAGAGACTTTGTACTATAAAAAATTGTCTCCAGATTGATCATCCTGCGGAATTCTTTTCGGGTCATACCCATGCTCTTAAACATCGCGAGCTCACTTTGTCTGAGTTCCATGTTGGATGTTATGGTGTTAAATATGTTTGTAACTCCTATTAGTGATACTACGATTATAAATCCGTAGAAGAAAATAGATAGTATGATTATCATTCCCTGTTCACTTCTGGCATTTTCTGCCATATTTATAACTACTGCACCAGGTTCAGCCTTGACTATCGCCTTTTCTGTTGCATATGGATCCTTGGCATTTATTGATATCCAACTGATCTTGAACTCTGTTACATCCTGGATACTTGATTTCTCGACCACAATAGTAGCACCGTTATAACCCTGTCTAGGCAGGAGTTCATCTGTCACCTTACCGATCACGATTTCTTTGCCTTTATATGTGATCTTATCTCCAGCCTTATAGTCATATTTCTTTAAAAGCGTTCTCTTTCCTGATTTTTCAGCTTTAAAGAAATAATCGTTAAGTATTGCTTTGCCCTTGGTATCCTGATAATCAACACCGATTTTCTCTGCGTACTCCTTGAATTCTTTTTCATCAAGAGCTACTACTGAAGCTTTACCTATTTTTTCTTCGTCGATTTTTTTGTTGATGTTATTTTTTTCTTCTGCTTTACCGCTTTTGGTGAGCCTAGCGCTATCAATAGCAGTGTATTCATCATCTTTTGGTGTATATTCCGTATGTATCTTGCTGTTTCCGGCTGCTTGCTTTATCGTATCCAGATCTAATGGCTTGTACAAAACCAGATTATAATCTGTATTGCCATACTGCATGCTCTGCTGTTTCAGTCCTTCATTGATAAATGCATACACACCTATAAATAAGAATATCGAGACCGTAAGTGATATAACTGTAGTCCTATATTTCTTGCCGGATCTCTTTAGATTCTTATATGCTACTACTCCACCGATGCCAAATAGCTTATCAATGATCCTTGGTGTCTTCAATTTCTTGCTGTTTATTTTTACATCTTCGCTCATCCTGAAGTTCTCAATAGGTGATGCCTTGGATGCTTGTCTCTCTGCCTGTTTTGATGAAAGGATAATTGTTATTATCGGAAGTACGATCGCCAGTAAGATTGCCCATATGGATATAACCATCTTAAAATCAAAGGCACTTTCTCTAAAATATTCTTTTGTAATGATATTTAATACAATTACCAGGATAAGAACAGCTATATTTCCAAGAATAAGCCCCAGTGGTATTCCTATTGCTCCGAGTATAGTCCCTTCTTTTCTCACGCTTTTCTTGATCTGTTTACGGGTAGCTCCGATACTTGCCAGCATTCCGTACATCTTTTTCTTTTCCGTAGCTGATATCAAGAAAGAATTTCTGATACAGAATATTGTAGCGACCATTATGATTGCCAGAATTATCCCTACTATTGAGAAAAATGATCTCATATTATTATCCGACAGTTTAAGGGTCTCATATGCAAGCAGTTCGCCATTTTCGTATATTCCTTCTTTGGGGATCTTATACTTGTTTATCAGAAGTTTACGAAAATCGTCTACCTTCTTTGGTTCACTAAGTGCTACGAAACAGTCTACGGAATTATCCGGTTCTATTCCCTCCTGTCTCAGGGTGTTTTTTTCATCCTCTGTAAGTGCAGGTTTTTCTTTGTATTTCAAATGGCTCTTTTCGCAAAATTCCTTGTAGGTCATGCGAAATTTAACATAATTATTTTCATTCAGTTCTTTATAGGTCTGGCTGTCACAGTATGGGATCTCGACATGAAAATATCCTGACTGATCTATGCATGCACTCATCATAGTGGCTCTAAAATTGGCAAACATACCTACAACAGTGTACATAAGTGCTGTTGCCAGCATTATTCCAACTATAGTTCCCATGCTTCTTTTTTTATTCTTTTTCAGATTACGAAGCGTAAACTTGCTAATGATATCCATTACATCGCCTCCGAAATCTTGCCATCCTCGATCCGCAGGATTCGGTCAGCCACTTTGGCTATTTCCATATCATGGGTGATCATGATTATGGTCTGTTTGTATTCTTTATTTGATTTTTTTAGTAATCTTACGATTTCGTCACTTGCTGCAGAATCAAGGTTACCTGTAGGTTCATCCGCCAGTATTATAGCAGGATTGGTAATAAGAGCTCTTCCTATACTTGTTCTCTGCTGCTGTCCTCCTGATAGCTGATTCGGCAGATGGTCCTTTCTCTTTTCCAGACCCAGCTCGTCTAACAAATGCTTCATCTTGACCGAGTCAGCCTTCCTATTGTCCAGTTCCAGTGGAAGTGCAATATTTTCTTCTACGTTAAGAATAGGAATGAGATTGTAGAACTGATAGATTATTCCGATCTGTCTTCTTCTGAATATTGCCAGTTTGTCATCACTGAGATCATATATATCCTTACCATCTATGAAAACCTTGCCATCGCTAGGTCTGTCTACTCCTCCGAGCAAATGTAAGAGTGTTGATTTTCCGGAGCCTGATGCTCCTACTATTGCAACGAACTCGCCCTTTTCTATTGAGAGATTAACATGATCCAGTGCTTTTACTTCGTTATCTCCACTGCCATATATCTTGGTCAGATTTTCTGTTCTTACTAATTCCATTTTTTCTCCTCGTTATATTAGTTTCTTTAAGTTTATGCTCTGTATTTTAAATCATAAAAGTTACAGGTAAGTTACTTTAAAAAAATTACAAAAAATGCCCCTGGCTTTATAGCATTATAAAATATGCCATTATGCTAGGGACAGTTTTTTATGCTTAAAATGCCTAAGTTTTATATGGTTCTGAGCCAAATTTTCTTCAAATCATTATCATATGATTTCACTGAGCACACACTGATTTCTTGATATACTTTATCAGCGTCGTAAAAAGAGCATTCTGCTCGATAGGCTTGGACAGGTGTGCATTCATGCCTGCCTCGAGACATTCTTGTATGTCATCCGGGAATGCATCTGCAGTCATAGCTATGATCGGGATTGTTTTAGCATCCGGTCTATCTAAATGTCTAATCTTCTTCGTAGCTGTCAGTCCATCCATTACAGGCATTCTTCGATCCATCAGAATCGCCGAATATTCATTTAATGCACTATTCTCAAACATGATCATTCCTGCCTGACCATTTGAAGCTACACTGACCTTCATTCCCTTGGCTTCCAAAAGTGCGATTGATATTTCCTGATTTAATGCATTATCCTCACATAGAAGAATCTTTTTATCTTTCAGCAGATTCCAGTCTTTACTTGAATTAATATCTGCATTTTCCTGCGTTTCAGCTTGGGTTGTTTCCTTAAAATGGAAGCATACTTTAATAGTGGTTCCTTTGTCGATCTCGCTTTCAATATTGATAGTACCTCCCATAAGGTCCACTAGTTGTTTTACAATTGACAGACCGAGACCAGTTCCTCCGCTTTCATATCCTCTTCGGTTCTCTTGCACAAACGGCTCATATACATGCGTCAGGAATTCCGGTGACATTCCTATACCATCATCCCGGATGATAAATATCATGTCCGGATCTGGAGACTCAATAGGTTCATCCCTCAGTGTAATGGCAACATTTCCGCCTTCCGGTGTGTATTTGATAGCATTGGTAAGAAGATTCAAAAAAATTTTTTCAAGATTAAAACTATCTGCCAATACAGTTCTACTCCTATAGCAAGAGCAATCAACCGTAAAATGGATTTTCTTTCGCGTTGCCAGTTCCATAGCCGTAGGAATAAATGCTTCTCCAATCTCTTTCATGGTACAAGGTTGCATATGCAGCTGTATCATGCCATTGCTGGCTTTGGATAACATCAATGTATCATTTACAAGACCTAGTAAGAGCTTGCCTGCCGAGCCTATTTTCGCAATATATGCATCCTTATCCTCTTCTGAGGCTCCTGGTTCCTGTGCCAGAGTTACAAATCCCAGTACCGCATTAAGAGGTGTACGCATGTCATGACTGATATTGGAAAAGAATCGATCCTTGTCATGAACCGCTGCCTTCTCCCTCTCAACTGCCCGTGACAATTTCCATAAAATAACTGTCAGTAAAACACCTGCCAGAAATACTCCCATTGACTTGGCCATATTCATCCAGGGATAGCGATTGGAAATAGCCAATGTCCACTCATGTCGTGGGACCTCGACGCTTTTGCATATTGATTTTTTGGTGTTTAATTTGGGATTACCATCTATGATGAGTCGCTCACCATTTTCATTTTCACAATATAGTTGAAAATCATATCCATCTTCTTTGATATGATCAAGTCCCGCACTTTTAAGCGCATCCGGAAGATTTAAAACGATTGCTGAGAAGCCCCAGAAATATTCTTTTCCGGTGGAATCCTTCAAGAATATCGGATTTCTCGCCACCAGTCCCAGACCTCCCTGTAGTAGATGATATGGTCCTGACAGCACGATGCTTTTGGTATCTATTGCCAATAAAACATCTTTTTTTCGCTCAGTGATCTTTAGAAAATTTTTTCCGATGACGGCCTCATTACCCTTGATCGGATATGAGTATGTGACTATTGCTCCAGGCATATACTGGATGCCTCGAATACCGCTATTTTTCTCATAGACAATGTGTGAAACAGTCTGAAATGTTTCCTCTGTAATATCGCCATTATTTAATTTGACGACTGCGGCGAGAATATCCGTCTTATGAAACATACGATTCATAAGGTTCTCTGATCTCTCTGCATAGAGTGCTTCTATTCTCTGGATATTACTCTTATCCTGACAGTTTAGAAACCATAAGCACAGTATTCCAATCAGTGCAGATATAAATATACCAGTAAAAAGAAGTGTCAATTTTTTCTTAGCTACAGTTTCTGCTCGTCGCATCATATCAGAACCCTAGCCTTTCATGATATAATCTCTATGTGCACTAATGCATCATAAGAGCCTGTGAACCGCACTTATTAAATTTTCTTATGTCCTATTTAAATATAATTTCCTTCATTGTCAGTCCCTTGGCCGGAGCTGTAGGTCCTGCCTGATTTCTGTCTCTTACCTCTAGTATTCTCTTGACTTCAGTGACCTCCATAGCCCCTCGGCCTACCTCTATAAGTGTCCCAGCTATTATTCTTACCATATTATATAGAAAACCATTTCCGGTAACCCTGATCCTGATTTCTTTCCCCAGACCATCAGAAATAAGCTCATCCACATCAATGGAATAAATCGTTCTGACAAAGTTCTCCACCGATGTTTTGGTCGAAGCAAAACTAGTAAAATCATGCTCTCCCACCAGGTACTCTGCAGCTTCTTTCATTTTATCTATATTTAATAACACATATATATGATCTGTATACAATCTGTTAAGCGGATTTTCAAATTTTGCATTCCATATCCTGTATTCATAAGTCTTCACAGAATCGCAATGCCTGGGATGAAATCCATCATCTACCACTTCTGATCTTATTACTCTTATATCCTCCGGTAGTCTCTGATTAAGAGCATAGCAGATCTTCTCCGCCGGCATCCTGGTCTCACAGTCAAAAACAGCTGCTGCACCCTCGGCATGAACTCCTGCATCAGTACGGCTGGCTCCAATAACCTCCGCTTTGGTTTTAAAAAGATCCGAAATGGCCGCATTCAGTTTTTCCTCTACTGACACGCCATTGTCCTGCTTCTGCCAACCACAGTAATCAGTGCCATCATAAGATGTATAGATCAACACTCTCATAAATATATAATTCCATTCTTATAATTGAATCACCAATTGAATCTCTTATTGAATCACATCTTTAACATGACGTGAGGCTCAAAGGTCAATTCACATCAAAGTATGTTTATACCTTTCGTTTATATAGCTCATTATACTATTACAGGTCTTACAATAAAACCTTCGCTGCAATACAAGTCCCTAAAAATACAAAAATACACACATACGAAATCGCATCGATCCCCGCATATTTTAATGGCTTCATATTGGTCCTGCCATCTCCGCCATTGTAGCAACGAGCTTCCATTGCAAGAGCCAGATCATTGGCACGTCTGAACGCACTTACAAAAAGTGGAACCAGAATAGGCACCATTGACTTGGCCTTCTGAAATATTCCACCACTTTCAAAATCAGCACCACGAGCCATCTGAGCCTTCATGATCTTATCCGTTTCCTCGATAAGTATAGGTATGAATCGAAGTGCGATCGACATCATCATAGATATTTCATGAACAGGTACCCTGAAAACAGTGAGAAATCTAAGTCCCTTTTCCAGTCCATCTGTAAGCGAATTCGGTGTAGTCGTAAGTGTCATAACAGAAGTTCCGATTATAAGCACTATCATACGAATAGTCATAAGTGTAGCACTCTTAAGTCCGGCATCCGTAATCGTCAATATTCCAAAATGAAAAAGGATCTTATCTCCAGGAGTCAAGAACAGATTAAAAAGTCCAGCGATCATTAGTAATACGACTATTCCCCTTATTCCCTTTACCATAAATGAAAACGGAACCTTAGATATAAGGATAACAGCTCCCAGAAAGGCTGCAATAACAAGCATTCCCGGAACTGAATCCACGATAAATATCGAAATTATGAATATCAATGTCCCAAATAATTTTGTTCTAGGGTCCAATCTATGCAGAATCGAATCTGCGGGATAGTATTGGCCCAATGTCATATTTCTAAACATATTATTCCTTCCGTCCAAGAGCCCTTAAAATAGCATCTCTGGCCTCTGGAACCGTTGTAATATCCGTATCTACATGAAATCCTATTTTCTTAAGATCATGCATAAGATATGTGACCTGTGGAGCTGCAAGTCCTATTTCCTCCAACTCCTTGCAATAATGAAACACTTCTCTTGGTGTACCATCATATAGGATACCGCCATGTTCCATTACAACAATACGGTCTACATAATTAGCCACATCCTCCATGCTGTGAGACACCAGTATAACTGTTGTACCCTTTTTATCATGGAGTTCTTTGATGAGTCCGAGTATCTCTTCTCTCCCTGCGGGATCTAGTCCTGCGGTGGGTTCATCCAATATCAGATAAGCAGGCTTCATGGCCAATACTCCAGCAATTGCTACTCTTCTCTTTTGTCCGCCTGACAGATCAAAAGGAGATGTCTCCGCATATTCCTCAGGCAGTTTAACCGCTCTAAGTGCTTCAAAAGCTCTGAGAGAAACTTCCTTTTCATCTAGCCCTTGATTTTTTGGTCCAAAACATACATCCTCGAAAACCGTGGTTCCGAACAGCTGGTTCTCCGGATATTGAAATACCATTCCAACCTGCGTTCTAAGATCCTTAAGCTTATAGCCCTTATCATATATATCCTGGCCATTATAATAGATGCTGCCTGCCGTAGCTCTTATCAGTCCGTTCATATGCTGAGCCAGGGTTGATTTACCTGATCCGGTATGACCTATTATTCCGATGAATTCTCCATCATCGATTTTTAGATTAATATCATTTAGTGCTGCCACTTCATATGCCGTATCCGGGCTATAGGTATATGATACGTGGTCAAATATTAGAGACATATCACACCTCCGTTGCTCTGATACCGCGAAGAGCCTCTACCAGTTCTTCCCTTGTCAGGACACCATCCGGTACATTTACTCCTGCTTTTTTCAGTTCATCAGCCACAAGGGTGATCTGTGGTACATCGAGCCTATAGCTCTTTAGCTCTTCCACTTTGGAAAATATATCCCTGGGTTCGCCTTCCATAACCACCTTGCCACTGTCCATAACGTATACATAATCAGATCCTACCACCTCTTCCATGTAATGGGTGATAAGAATAACTGTAACATTCTTTTTTTTATTTAATTCATGGATCGCACGTATAACTTCCTTACGACCGTTGGGATCCAGCATAGCAGTGGGTTCATCCAGCACGATACATTCCGGTTCCATTGCCATTACTCCTGCGATCGCCACTCTTTGCTTCTGACCGCCGGACAGCTTGTTCGGTGAATGCTTTCTATATTCCCACATTCCTACAGATCTAAGGCTCTTTTCAACTCTTTCCCATATCTCATCTGTGGGCACACCGATGTTTTCCGGACCGAATCCCACATCCTCTTCTACCACAGATGCTATGATCTGGTTATCAGGATTCTGAAATACCATTCCTGCAGACTTTCTGATATCCAAAGTATTGCTCTTGTCGTTAGCATCCATCTGATTTACAAACAAAGTGCCTCCTGATGGATATAGAAGCGCATTGATATGCTTGGCAAATGTAGACTTGCCTGAGCCATTATGTCCAAGGATCGATATAAAATGTCCTTTTTTTACAGAAATATCAACATTGTCAATTGCTGTGACAATGTTTTCCACATTTCCCTCTTCATCACGAACTATATATTCATGACTTAGATTTTTCGCTTCTATTATATTTATATTTATATTATTAATATTTGTATTTACATCTATATTCATTATAATACCTTGATTGCAGCCTTGATGGTCTGCATCATATTCGGCTAATTAATGTATCAAATAACATACCTAATATATCACCAGTGGAGTCTGTGTAACTGTCCAATAGGCTCTAAGTCTCCAAAATCCTGCTGCCTCAGGGCCTCATACGTAACAATTGCAACGCTGTTTGCCAGATTCAAAGATCTGATATCATGCCCCATAGGAATCCTGATGCATTCTTCAGGATGTTCTACCAGTATCTCTTCTGGTATTCCGGCACTTTCTTTTCCGAACATGATATATGCCCCTTCCGGAAAAGAAACGTCCGTATACTTATTCTGCCCCTTTGTAGTTGCATAATATATCTTGGCATCAGGATTCTTGTCGATAAAGTCCTGATAATCCTCATAAATACTTAGATCCAGATCCTTCCAATAATCCATTCCAGCCCTACGGACTGCCTTTTCATCCAGACTGAACCCTAAAGGTTTGATAAGGTGTAGTCTAGTACCGGTTGCCACGCATGTACGCCCGATATTGCCAGTATTAGATGGGATCTCAGGTTCATGCAATACTATATTTAATGGTTTCAATTTGTTTCTTCTTTCAATTCTTTTACAAAAAGCTCAATTCTGTCCATTGCTTTTTTCAAGTTGTCCATGGAGTATGCATAGGAGATTCTCACGAATCCCTCACCGCATTGTCCAAATGCTGTTCCCGGAACTACTGCTACCTTCTGTTTCTTTAGAAGATTTGTAGCAAATTCTTCACTGGTCATTCCGAATTCCTTGATAGATGGGAAAATATAGAATGCTCCAAAAGGTTCAAAGCACCTGATCCCCATATCTCTAAGTCTGTTTAATAAATACCTGCGGCGTTCATCATACTGAACCACCATATCTGCAACTTCCTTATCACAGCTCTTAACTGCCTCAACTGCGGCATACTGTGATGTAGTCGGTGCGCACATTATGGCGAACTGATGGATCTTTAGCATCTGACTCAAAAGTACGGCAGGTGCACATGCATATCCTAATCTCCATCCGGTCATTGCAAATGCCTTTGAAAAACCATTTATATATACTGTTCTCTCCTTCATTCCCGGAAAAGCAGCTATTGAGACATGATTCTTCTGATATGTAAGCTCAGCGTATATCTCGTCTGTAAGTACAAAAAGGTCATGTTTTATTACTATATCAACTATTTTTTTTAGATCTGACCCTTCCATAACAGCTCCCGTAGGATTGTTAGGATATGGCAGAATAAGAACCTTGGTCTTATCTGTGATCTTCTCCTCCACCTCTTCAGGTGTGAGTCTGAATTCATCATCCTCTTTGAGCTCTATATACACCGGATTGCCGCCTGCGAGAATAGTACAAGGTCCGTATGATACATAGCTGGGCTGCGGGATAAGGACCTCATCTCCTGGATCTAGCATGGCTCGAAGAGCTATATCAATAGCTTCGCTTCCGCCTACCGTTATCATCATCTCTTGATTAGGATCATATATCAGGTCATATTTTCTGGTCAGATACTCAGAGATTGCAACCTTTAATTCCTTTAGACCTGAATTGGATGTATAAAATGTTCTTCCGTTTTCCAGGGAAAATATCGCCTCATCCCTTATTCTCCACGGAGTATCGAAATCCGGTTCACCTACACCAAGAGAGATCGCATCATCCATTTCCTGGACAATATCAAAGAACTTTCTTATTCCTGAAGGTGCAATATTTGTTATTGTCTGATTGACAGGATTTCTCATAATGACATCTTCATCCTTTCATCGAGCCTATCCTCACTCATGATAGTTCCGTGCTCTTTGTATAATTTCAAGATGAAGTTCGTCTTGGTGCTGAGAACAGATTCAAGAGGTGCCAGTTTCGATGATACGAATTCCGCCACTTCTTTAAGGGTTCTTCCCTCGATAATTACCATAAAATCAAATCCACCGGATATCAGATATACGCTGGTTACCTCAGGATAGTTATAGATATGCTTAGCTACCTTATCAAATCCCATTCCTCTCTGAGGTGTTACTCTGACCTCTATCATAGCTGTTACCTTGTCGATACCTGCCTTGTCCCAATTTATCAATGTGTGATATCCACATATGATATGTTTTTCTTCCATATCTTGAAGAGCATTAATAACTTCGTTTTCGCTCTCCCCCAGTATCGTCGCCAGTTCCTTCAGATCTATCCTGCTGTTCTTTTCTATATAGTTAAGTATCTTTTCATTAATATTCTGCATCGTTTCTTTTTCCTTTCCTGATTTAACAGTCTTTTCCCTTGTGATTCAGAATTACGATTACTTACATATATGCCTTTTATTATAGGTATGTCCTAATTACATCAGAATCATATCACTTTGGCAAGTTCATCTTCTCTTGGTCTGTCCAAAAATCTCACTTCTCCATCAGTATCAAACAGAAGTACCTTATCTTTGCTGTTATTCAGATATCCTATAATGCAAGCTTCCATTCCAGTTTCCCTTAAAAGAGCCATGGATTCTGCGCCGCTTCTCACAACTGCTATATATGCACCAAATGATTCCAGTCTATATGGATCTATATGATAAAATTCTGAGATCTCCACAGTTTCCTGCTTTATCGGTATGGAAAAAATGTCTATAACAAATCCTTTTTTTCTGACCTTTCCCAGTTCCCATAGAGTATTCATGATGCCACCCTCTCCGCATTTGAACGTCAAGGGAATGGTCTCATCA
>JAKPAB010000191.1 GCA_029779695.1 Bacillota bacterium
CTGGTTTTAATTTATCGTCAGGTTTATCTGTGACTACCAATAATGGATCTTCATTGGTGCTATTTCTTTTTACAAAACCTTGGTTAACACTATAAACATTATTTCCCCTGTTTAAATAATTCAACTGCTGGTCTGTGTATTCGTAAGACATTACTCAATACTCTCCTCACCGTCTGAATAGATTACTTTTATATCTCCCTCTGTCTGTCCAAAATGAGCACTCAACTTTTCAAATATAAAGTCACTTCCATCACCCATTCTGTTTACTTTTTCTTCTAAACTATGATTGACACCATATTCTACCGTCACTCCGTCGGTAAATGTTAACCTAATTCGTGCTCTCCATCCTCCTGGTTTTTCTGGTAAAAAACGAGAAGAAAGTATATCAATCTCCTCAATTCCTTCATAGGAATTTTTCAGAGCGTTAACTAGACTCACTTCATATTCACGATTTCGCTCCAACTCAACTTGTTTCTCTAGTTGAGCCTTATGATTTAAACCAAACAACATAATTCCTCCAATAACAGCAATAATGACACCTATCAATAATCGTTTTTTCTGGATTATCTTCATTTCACCCTCCTTATTTCCATTATACTAAAAATGACAAGCATTTTCACTATACTAGAAACACATTTGGATTTTCTTGGATAAACTTATCCAAAACAGGGTACTGGGGTGATAAATAGCCTTGCCTAGCTTCGATGGCTGAAGCGACATCCCGTGAAACAAAGCCGAGAGGAGGGCGGTTCACTTCACTCTCAGGATCCGTTCCTGCCGCAATCACGGCAACACTGGAATAATCTGGCACACCATTGACAATCGGAGCAACTGCCATCCCATCAGAGCCTGTTTCGGGGTCTGATTCAGTGGCGATAACTTGGAATTGTTGGTCGCCGACTGTGAGGGTGTTGATTTCTTCTAAATCATCTGGTGCTGGGTTAGGATTTGGGTACGCAGTTACTAATGCTTTATTGTTATCTTCAGCATATTTCGCATTGACGCTGTATACGTTTTTTCCTTGATTTAGCGTATTTAACTGTTTATCAGTGTATTGATAGGTCACTATTGTCTCCTCTCTTCTCCATTAGAATAAACTACTATTATTTGATTATTAGTTTTACCTTTCCTACTGTTTAAAAAATCTCGTTGACGGTATGTTGTTCGCCCTTCATAATTCTGATTTTCTTGAAGAGAGTGTCCAAGACCATACTTAATCACCTCTTTATCATTAAAAAATATTTCTACGTCACAACTCCAATCACCAGGTGGCATAGTATAATTTGGATCGGTTATCCTAATCTCCGCAATTCCTTCGTAGGAATTCTTTAGTGCATTAACCAAACTCACTTCATATTCGCGATTCCGCTCCAACTCAGCTTGTTTATCTAGTTGAGCCTTATGATTTAAACTAAACAACATAATTCCTCCAATAACTGCAATAATGACACCTATCAATAATCGTTTTTTCTGGATTATCTTCATTTCACCCTCCTTTTTCATAGTATAACAGAAAAGACTAGAAAAACTAGTCTTTCCTTTTTTGTTAGTGCATGATCTTACGAATTCGGATCATCCAAACTGCGGCCATGCAAGCCTTTTTCCCGTTGGATTTGGCGGAGTTTTTCTGGGGTGACATCATTGCCCTCTTCATCGACGAGCTTGATGCCAGCGATATGGTGATGAAGGGAGCGTTTGTAGCCCTCGATGTACTCCTTGCGGAGCTCGGCCTGCTCGGCCAGTTCTTCTTCCGTCAA
>JAKPAB010000084.1 GCA_029779695.1 Bacillota bacterium
TGGATTGGCAACCCTTTATTGGACAAAATTACTCCGAACAAGAAATTACTTTAACTACAGTTCTTATCCAGCTGATTTCAAAGTGTTTAACCCTCTATATTCCACTGGCGTTAGATAACCTAAAGAACCATGAATTCTTATATTATTATACCAATAAATATACTCTGCTAGTTTTAACTGCAACTCCTCTAATGTCTCAAATTTGTTCTGATATATAAATTCAGTTTTCATTATTTTATTTACTGCCTCACTTACTGCATTGTCATAGGGATTACCTTTATTACTTAGAGACCTTTCTATTTCAAATGCTTCTAGAACATCATCTAGAAGCTTGTTATCATATTCATTTCCTCTGTCTGAGTGAAAAATTTTAATATCCTTCAATGAATAGGGTATACTTAATAAAACCTTTTCTACCAGTTTAGCTTCCTTCTTTTCTCCTGCAGCTGAACCTATAATTTCACGATTATGAAGGTCTATTAAGTTGCAAACATAATTCCAATTACTACCCACTCTAACATAAGTTAAATCACTTACAACGACTTCTAATTTCTCTCTATTGTCAAAGTCTCTATCTACAATATTAGGGGTATCAGCCTGGTTACAAGTGCTCTTATGTACCTTGTAATGAGCCACTGTATAGTTAGATACTAGGCCATTCTTTCTCATAAGTCTTGATATCCTTTTTCTTGATACTTGATAACCTAACTTCTTTAATTCTACTTTGATTTTCCTTGTTCCATAATTATTTCTACTAAGCCTAAATATCTCTTTTATGTGTTCTTCGATAATTTCCTCTTCCTTTGAAGATACGCTAGTCTCTCTATTTAAATGATAATATACTAAGCTACGTGAGACCTCTAAAAGTTCGCACATGGCACTAATACTGTATTTCTCTCTATTAGAAATAATGAGGTCTACCTTTTCCCTAGTAGTAGTGCCGCTTGCTTTAAAATGTCATTCTCCATTTCAAGCTGTTTAACTTTCTTTTCTAACTCTTTGATCCTTTTCTCTTCATCAGTTTTATTATCTTCCGCATTAAAGGACCTAGTATTATTATATCTTATTACCCACTGCCTCATAGTTGAAGCGGCTATCCCGTATTGCTCACTTAGCTCTCTGTAAGTATGATTGCCTTGATTATATATTTTGACAATTTGCTTCTTGAAATTTTCCTCATAATATTTTTTTGACATGTCTTTCTCCTCCAATAATTTTATTATATCATGTTCGGAGAAAAACTGTCCTATTTAGTATAGCCTATCCATAATGGTATGTCTAATTTATTATAGACATACCAAAACAAGTAAAGGAGGTCGTCTATCCTACCACCTTCCGCATGAAAGAAGGAACAGAGGAATTCGACGACCCATTCGGGCAGGCGGAATACGCCTACAGTTTAATTGAAATGGAGGTGAACAAGAATGGCAGTCAGTAAAAATGTCACCGTGATTCCGGCAAGGAAGCATACTCGCAAGAGCAAGGACGAAGAAAAACCGAAGCTGCGCGTTGCTGCTTACTGCCGTGTTTCCACAGACAGCGAGGAGCAGGCTACCAGCTACGACACACAGATTGAGCATTACACCGCCTACATACAAGGGCACCCCGACTGGGTGCTGGCGGGAATCTTTGCGGATGACGGAATCTCGGGCACCAACACCAAGAAGCGCGAGGAATTCAATCGCATGATTGACGAGTGTATGGCCGGTAATATCGATATGATCATTACAAAGTCCATCAGCCGCTTTGCCCGAAACACGCTGGACTGTTTGAAATATATCCGTCAGCTGAAGGAAAAGAACATACCGGTCTTTTTTGAAAAGGAAAACATAAACACCATGGATTCCAAGGGAGAGGTTCTGCTGACAATTATGGCCTCCCTTGCACAGCAGGAGAGCCAATCCTTAAGTCAAAATGTAAAGCTGGGATTGCAATATCGCTATCAGCAGGGTGTAATCCAAGTCAACTGCGCACGGTTCCTTGGTTATACAAAAGATGAGAATA
>JAKPAB010000087.1 GCA_029779695.1 Bacillota bacterium
GGTCAGATTTTGTTTCAATACATGTCCCACTGAATAAATACACAAGAAACATGATTGGAGAAGCAGAATTGAAGCGCATGAAGAGGACCTCTTTTTTAATCAATACCGCTAGAGGAAATATTGTAGATGAAGAAGTTTTGGCTCGAGCATTAAAGGAAAAGTGGATTGCCGATGCGGCGCTTGATGTGTTTGCTGAGGAGCCATTGAGCTCTATATCGCCACTATTAGAATGCGAGAATCTTATAGTTACTCCCCACATAGGAGCACATACAAAAGAAGCTATTCACAAGATGAATATTATGGCGGCCCAGGCAGTTATTGATTTTTTTGAAGGACGTATTCCCTTAGACGTTGTCAATAAAGAAGTTTTATTAAAAAAATTTAATTTTAGAGGTATGTAGCGATGAAGGTTAAATACTACGATTTCCCGGAAGCAACGATTTCTGACGATAAAATAAAAATGGTCTTGGAACCACCCAGTATAGCAGGAAAAGATGAGGGCGAAAACCTCCCAAAGCGGAAAAGGTCGAAGAAAGGACGTTGGAAAAAGCAAAGATCAACCTCACGGACCTCGAAAGCAGGATCATAAAGGCGGCCAAAGGTTACCTTCAAGGCAATAACGTTTAAGTAGTAGTTTCTGAAGATCAGGTGATAATAGCAGAAGTGACGTAGGAATGGAACGACAGAAGGCAGTTAAGGCCTATGATAGAAGCCACGAAGGAAAACTTAAAGGAAGTGGATGAAGGCTTAAAGGTAAAGATCCTCCTTGCAGATGCAGAATATTTCAGCAGCGAAAAAGTAGAAGGACTGGAAATAGACGACCCTGACGTGATTTCGACGGTAAACAAGGAATACGGTATAACAAACAAATAGGAAGACAAGGTCATACGGATGCCTTTAACTCCAACTTCTGTCATGGAATACAGACTTAAGACGGAAGGGGGCAAAAAGCTATACAAAAAACGGAGCATGACGGTTGAACCGGTGTTGGGACATATCAAAGAAGTGATTGGCTTTGACCGCTTCATGAGGCGAGGGGCTAAGGCTTGCATCTGTGAATGAAAGTTGATATGCACAGTTCATAACATATTAAAGCTCTGGGGGCATGGATTTGGCAAGGTTCAAAATATAGCCAATGAAGCTAAAGCAATCTTCATGAGGACAAAATACGGAAGCAATAGCCCTATAAGGGCAAGAAGTTCATTATATCTACAGGTAGAAACTTACAACTTACAGCTTCTTTAGGAGATGAGTTCAGTGTAAGATCTCAAGTTAGGAAACGGGCTCTTGACAAAATGTTTCAAAATATGCTATAAATATATCTAAGTATGGATTAATGTTCCGCAAAGTGGAACTTACAGCAAAAACCGTGTCTAACAATATACTACATGGGGGTATGAAAATTAAGAAAAACTAAAAAATCTAAAGATATAGTTTTATAAAAGTGTACATAAAAACGGTTATTTCTTGATTGTAATATATTAATACAAAAATTTATTATTGGGAAGCGAATAATGTATGGAGAAGGAATCCTTAAGCAGTAAAGAGATGCGCAAAATTAGTGCCGAAAGTGATGCTTTACATCTTGGTATGGGATGGTCTTATGATGATCTGGAGAAACCCCATATTGTAATTGAGAGTACTTATGGGGAAAGTCATCCTGGTAGTTCGCATTTACTTAATGTAACCTCTTTTATAAGGGACGGTATAATAGAGGCTGGTGGTAAATCTGCTAATTATATAATTACAGACATGTGTGATGGGGTTGCTCAAGGAAGCAAGGGTATGAATCTTTCTTTAGCTTCAAGAGATTTTATGGTAAATATGATTGAAATACAGGTGTCAGCCTCTTTGTGTGATGGAGTTGTTTTTGTTTCTTCTTGCGATAAATCTGTACCTGCACATCTCATGGCTGCTGCTAGACTAAACAAACCAGCTGTAATTGTTCCAGGGGGAAGCATGATAAGTGGTGCATCTTTTTTGGCTTGTGATCAAATGTGGGATGTGCGTAGAAAGAAAGAAAATAAAAAGATAAGCATACAAGAATATAAGAGATACGTAATGGGTGCCTGTCCCTCTGCTGGAGCATGTCAAATGATGGGAACAGCCAGTACAATGCAAGTGTTGGCGGAATCTTTGGGATTAGCATTAACAGGTTCTGCATTAATACCTGTCTCAAATGTAGAATTAAATCGTTCTGCACGGGAAGCAGGTAAACAGATATTAAATTTAGTTGAAGATAATATTATAGTTTCAGACATTATAAATGAGAGATCAATTGAGAATGCTATTACAATTCATGCTGCAGTTGGTGGTTCGACAAATGCTGTTGTTCATCTTATTGCTTTAGCAAATGAAGTAGGGTTAGAGATCGATGTGGATGTGTTTGATAAAATCCACAAAAGGACTCCTTACTTAACAAATGTTTTGAGTACTGGTGCATATCCGACAGAATTTTTCTGGTATGCAGGGGGTGTTCCTGCAATTATGGATCAATTACGTGATTTTCTTAATCTTGATGTGCTAACTGTAACTGGCCATACTCTTGGTGAGAATATTGATAATTGGCTAAATAATGGCAATCGAGAGAAACAGAATTTGTATTTGAAAAACTATCGTACTTCACCAGGTGAAATTATAAAATCTGCATCTGACCCAATAGCCAGTGATGGAGGTATAGCTATTTTAAAAGGCAATATTGCACCTTTAGGGTCAATTGTTAAACATTCTGCTATAGTCCCGCAGATGAGACATCATATTGGGAAAGCAAAAGTCTTTAAAAATGAAGATAATGCCATTACAGCCTTAGAAAAAGGGGAAATCAAAAAAGGCGATATCATAGTTTTAATAGAGCAAGGCCCTAAAGCATGTGGTATGCCAGAAATGTTTAGAATATCAGAAGTTATAGCAAGTAATAAAGAATTAGCTGGAACAACAGCAGTAATAACAGATGGCCGTTATTCTGGCTGTACTAGAGGTCCTGCGATAGGGTATATTTCTCCAGAGGCTTATGATAATGGGCCAATTGGTGTAATTCAAGATGGAGATTTAATAGAAATAGATATACCAAATCGCAAATTAAATTTATTAGAAGGAATTAGTTCAACAGGGGGCGTAGAAAGGGGCGATAAAGTTTTAGAAGAAAGATTAAGAGATAAGAAATTCAAGAAAAAAGACATTGAGGCAACTGGTAAATTAAAAGGTGTTCTCGATATTTACAAGAAACACGTACAACCCCCACTTAAAGGAGCTTGTATAAAATAATTAAAAAGGAGAAACATAATCATGATAAAAGAATTAGAGTTTGTTAAATTAGCAGAAATACTATATACTGCTGTAATTGCAGATATCCTTGATGAATTAGGAAGAAGGAATTGCGCATGTGGTCAAGGGCTGCGTCCCATTGACCCAGATATGAAAGTGTTTGGTAAGGTATTTACAATATTAGCTACTGATGTTTATGAGATACCAGCAGAACCCTATAAATTAGAAATTGAGGCAGTTGATAGTGTAAGTAAAGGCGAGGTAGTAGTTGCTACAACAAATGGTTCTGTATCAAATGGCTTTTGGGGGGAACTATTAAGTACTGCTGTTAAAAGTCGTGGAGGTAGAGGCGCAGTTATTGATGGTTTAACAAGAGACCAAAAGCAAATTATTGAAATGGGTTTTCCAACCTTTGCTCGAGGGAATTCTCCATATGATTCGAAAGGTCGGGCAGAAGTTATTGCTTATCAAGTTCCAATTGCTGTTGGGGGAGTAAGGGTTTTCCCAGGAGATCTTGTATTTGCTGATATTGATGGTGTCGTTTTTATACCACAAGATGTTCAAGATGAGGTTATAAAAAGAGCTCTAGAAAAGGTAACAGGTGAGAATAAGGTAAGAGAAGAGATTCTAAATGGAATGAGCATGAAAGAAGCTTTTAGTAAATACGGTATTTTATAAAAAGACAATGTCAAACATCATCCAAATGCTACTGCTAAGTAGTCAAGGGTAAGGGCAGTTAAGGGCGATAGGATAAAAATTAAGGAGGAAAAATTATGAAAAAGAATACGATATTGTTTGTGGTAGTCTTGGTAGTAGTTGCAATTTTGTCTTTAAGTTGTAGTGCTAAAGCAGGAGAATATGATGTAAGCAATTTATCTCCTATTACTATTACTCTTGCGCACGCAGAACCAGCTGACTCAACTAATTTTATTCATGCATCTGCACTTGCTTTAAAGGAAAAAATCGAAGAAGATTCGAAAGGTAAAATTACTGTTAATATAGCTGCAGGAGGTGCTCTAGGTGATAGCGATGCAGCTTTACAACAAGCAATGCAGGGTACTATTGAAATTGTTAGTTCCATTAGTGATGGAACAATAACTAGTGTACATCGTGATATGCTTATTTGGTCAATACCCTATCTGTTTGATAATGAACATCAAGCACTTCACGTTTACCATGGAAAATTTGGAAGGGAAATGTGGAAGCAATTCACTGAAAAAACAAACTTAATACCATTAGCGACTTTTTCTGGGGGGTTTCGTCATTTTACAACCAGTAAAAAGCCAATTCATAGACCAGAGGATCTTAAAGGTCAAAAGATAAGAACTATGCATGTGCCTGCCCATATGGAACTTGTTAAGTCTTTAGGTGGGATTCCAACTCCGATATCATGGAATGAATTGTATGCAGCTTTACAAACAGGTGTAGCGGATGGGCAAGAGAATCCCATATCTTCCTTTGTAATGGGACATCTTTATGAAGTTCAAGATTATTTAGTTCTGGATGGGCATGTATGGTCTCAAGAGGCTATATTAGTTAGCAAGAGATGGTTAGAAACTCAGCCAGAAGCTTATCAGCTGATTATATTAAATGCTGGTTCCCATGCCCAAGAAGTTGGTCAAAGATATGTTAATGTTATGGAAGATATAGGTTTATCTACTCTACCAGATAAAATGAAAGAGATTTATAAACCAACTGCTGAAGAAATTCAAATGTTTAGAGAAGCAAGTCAAGCAAGAGTTGTTGCATTGATTAAAAAACAGATCGATAACCCCGAGCTAGCTGATGAACTAATTAATAAAGCAGAAGAAGCATTGGTAGAATTGGGATACAAATAAAATAATTAACAAAAGAATAGCAGCAGGAATTTATTCCTGCTGCTATAAAAAAGAGGTGTTTACTATTAAGCTTATAAAAAACCTGGAAAAGATTGCTGATCTATTAAATAAAATTATTACTAATATTACTGTAATTGCTGTCGCAATAATGTCTATTATTGTATTTGTACAGGTAGTATTAAGATATATATTTGGGACAGGTTTAGGATGGGTGGAAGAAGTCAGTATATTGTTAATGATGTGGATTGCTTTTGTAGGTGGTAGTCTATTATTCTATGATAAGTCAAATATTTCTATTACTATTTTAATAGATAAAATACAAGGAACACCAAAGAAGATAATGTCTATATTGTTTTGTATATTGACATTTATTTTTTCTTATGTTTTATCTAGATATGGTATGGACTATGCCTGGATAGGTTTAGTATTTAGGTTTGGTGGTATAAATATTTCCCGCTTCTGGTCTTTTGTGAGTGTTCCGATAGGGGCAGTATTTATTTTTTATTTTACGATGGTAGATTTAATTAAGTTATTTTACAATGAGGGAGAGGAGAACTGATGATTGCAACTGTAATTGTATTTATTTTTTTACTTCTCATAATGCTATTAGGTGTACCAGTAGTAGTTTCATTAGGAATTACAGGCATTTTATTTGTGCTTTTATCAAATTACTCTCTTCAATCAATACCATCTGCCTATTATGAGGGAATTAATAGTTTTGTTCAATTAGCTGTTCCATTTTTCGTACTAACTGGTGAATTAATGAGTCGAGCTAAATTAACAGAAAAACTAGTTGATTTCGCAAAACTATTTGTAGGGCGATTTCGTGGAGGATTAGCCTATATCAATATTTTTGCAAGTATGTTATTTGCTGGACTGACTGGTGCAGGTGTTAGTGATGTTTCTGCATTAGGTACAATCCTTATACCTGCAATGGAAAAAGAAGGTTATGATCGTTCTTATGCTGCATTAATTACAGCTGTATCTTCAATTATCGGGCCGACTATTCCCCCTAGTATTATTGCAGTAATTTATGGAGCAGTAACAGGTACTTCCATTGGAGGCATGCTAATGGCTATTATTGTCCCAGGAATTTTAATAGGTATATTTCAAATGATTACTGTAAAACTGTATTTCAATAAACATAATTTACCTGATGATAGACAGTTCGTTGAAAGAAAAGAAATTCCAGTAGTAATAAGAAAGTCAATACTGGCATTATTTCTCCCAATAATTATTATTTTTGGAATACTCGGTGGTATTTTTACTCCTACCGAAGCAGCAGCAGTTTCAGTCTTTTATGCATTGTTTCTTGGTTTAATTATATATAAGAACCTTACATCTAAAGATCTTTATGATTCTCTGATTTCTACAGTAAAGATATCAGCAAGTATGTATATGTTAATGGCAGCTGGTGGAATTATTACATGGGTTATGGCTCGAACAGCTATACCTACTAAACTGGCTAATTTGATAGTGTCTTATACTGATAATTGTTTGATTGTTTTTTTTATTGGTATTGGTCTAGCTCTATTTCTTGGACTATTTATGGATAATGGGGTTGCCTTAATACTAATTGCTCCTGTTTTAACTCCGTTAGTAAAAAGTTATGGTATTCCTGAATTTCAATTTGGAGCAGCAATGATAGTAGCACTTAACATTGGATTAATCACCCCACCTTTTGGGATGTGCTTATTTGCGGCTTCTTCCGTAGGTAATGTAAAGTATGAGTCTATGTTAAAATATCTGTGGCCTTTTTTGATTTGTAGTTTATTAGTGCTGATATTGTGCGTATTTGTACCAGAATTAACATTATTCTTGCCTAGATTAGGCGGATTTATGTAAAATACGCAAGTCGGTAAAACATATTTATATATCTAAGGAGGAATACAATGTATAAAATAGTAATAACTGGTTCTGTACATCCTTATAAAGAAGAAGAAAAAAGGTTACTAGAAGAACTACCGAATGTTGAAGTTAAAGTAAAAAATGCAGAATCGGATGTAGAGTTACTTAATTTAGTCAAAGATGCTGATATAATTATGACTGATCTATCAATTATTGATGAGAATATATTAAATAATTGCAAGAACTTAAAGTTAATTGTTCAATATGGTGCTGGCTACGATAATATCGATATAAAAACTGCTACAGAAAATGGTGTTAAGGTATGTAATGTTCCAGCTTATTCAGAAGAAGTTGCAGAACATACAATGGCGCTTATGTTTGCATTAGCTAGAAATTTAAAGCGAGCTGATATTCATGTTAGGGAGCAATGTTTATGGGATTATACTCAAATAGATGCTTTCAAAATTAAAAATAAAACTTTTGGAGTAATTGGCTATAGTAGAATAGGATCAATAGTTTCCAAGTTAGCTTATGGGTTAGGCATGAAAGTTGTTGCGTATGATCCATATGTAAATAAAGTGGAAGAATTTGTTGAAATGGTATCATTTGATGAATTACTTCAAAGATCTGATGTTATTAGTCTTCATGTACCTCTTACTGAAGAAACACACCATCTTATTAGTGATAGACAAGTTTCATTAATGAAAGAAAATGTTATATTGATTAATACTTCAAGAGGTGGAGTTGTAGATGAGTTAGCAATATTAAATGCTCTAAAAAATAAAAAAATATACGGTGTTGGACTGGATGTTATGGAAAATGAACCTAACATAAGGGGAAATGAATTACTCAACTATGATAATGTATTAATAACACCTCATATGGCCTGGAAATCTGAAGAAGCATCAAGAAATGTTGAGTTGGGAGCAGTAGAAGAAGTTAAGAGGTTTATAACAGGAAAAGAATTAAAAAATCGTATTAACTAAATTTAATTATGACTTTACAAGATTACTTTTTGCATTGAAAATAAAATTCAAAAATTTAAACCTCAAATTCTCATAGTCGATGTGCTTATTTGTATGCATAGGGCAACAATGGGTGGTGTATTGTTTGAGCTGTTTTTGTTACTCCAGGACCCCAAGCATTCTCCTTTTTAGTTGTTGCAAAAAAGTTATATAAAATTGAGCTAGATTTGTATTTAAGTATGAGCCGGTTTATAAACGCTGACATAGAACTGAGCCACCTCAACACAAATTTCTCTTATTATGTAATCAGTGCATTAGGGTGGGGGAAAGCAAGGATAGTTATTGAGGTGGACCACTACAAGCGTATCAGAAGAAATGGCTGCAAATGGCTGAAGAAAAGGGGGTTTTCCAGAGGGAGATAGCAAGACGGCTCGGCATATCCAGGAATACTTTAGTCCGGTACTGCAAGGGAGAGCACATGCCGCGGGAGGCAAAGCGTCGGGATAGTAGATCTAAGGTCACCACCGAAGAGGTAGAAGCATTCATCCGGTCCTGTCTGATGGAGGACAAAGATCCGAAAGTATCGAAAAAGGGAGCGCCATATAGCCCGCCGAATATACGAACGGCTCGTAGAGGAAAAGGGATTTACTGGGGGACGAGTCCACCGTGCGCCGGTGGGTGAACCAGATACGCGACGAAGGTCCTGGCGAAGCCTTCATACCCTTGGAATTTGCCCTGGGTGAAGCCGCTCAGGTTGACTGAAGAGAAGTCGTGCCGTACTGTACTTTCGGTGCGAACGCATCCAGACATATCTTTTGTGCTTCAGGCTGTGTGGTGGCCGTCACATAGACGTAAGGGCATATCCCCGTAAGCCACGTCGAATTCTTTAAGCACATGAGAGGATCCTCCGCGCCATGATCTACGAGGGCCTAAAGACGGCTGTGGCACATGACTGAGGCAAGCGTGAAGTTTTGTCAAGAGGATTTTGAGCGCCTTGTAGCCTACCATGCCTTCACACATAGGTTTTTGCAATCTCGGAAAGGGACTCGTAGAAGGGCTGATGGGATACGCACACTGGAACGTCTTTGTGCCCCTTCCCAGGGTTGATTCCTGGGAGGAGGTCAACCAAACGCTGACTTAAGCGGTGCGACAGATACAAGAATCGCCCGATCCGTGGACAAAGACAAACCGTAGCCGAGCTCTTAGAGGCCGAACAACGGGAGCTGCTGTCCCTTCTCAAACAGCACTTCGAGGCCGCCAGGGTAAAGACCCTCAGGGCGGACTATTTCAGTACCATCGTGCGGACGGCAACCGATACTCCGTTCCCGTAGAATATGCAGGGCGCAACGTGACGGTGAAGCTTTCTGCCTGGAAGTTTTTCCAGGGGAGAGAAGATCGCCTGCTACGAACGTCGCTTCGACAAGGTGGGGACCATATGCACCCTTGAGCACTACATCCCCTTGCTTGAACGAAAAGCCCGCTTTAGTCAGCAACGCCGCTTCCCTGGCCGGGCTTGACATTCCTGCAGAACTTCGGGATGTGGCAGTGCGGTCTCATGGCTTGGATCGAACCATGGTACGCATCCCTAAGAGCTATGTGCTGATCATGGGATGCAGCGAGTTGTGGATGCTGCAAGAGATGGGTCCGCTCTCTTCCTGAACTCTCTGCGAATGGAATTGTGTAAGGGGAGGTGAAGGCACCAGAAGAGGGCTTCACCTTGAAGGGCATACGAGTTAATGCCGTCGGCTTAAAGACTCACGATCAACTCTTGGGTGACAGCAAGCCATGAAACCGGAGGTTGCGGCGTGGATTTCCATCCTGGCGAAACGGCTTAGAATCCCCTTGTTTCGCGAATGCGACCCGCTTCTAAGGGAAGCCTGTGAACAGGGGGTTGGATTACAAGTCCTTCCTGCTGCTCTTGGAACAGGAGGCTCAGCAGAGGGACGAAAAAGCACAGAGGAGGCGGTTGTGGGCGGCACGTTTTCCTGTGGCAAAAAGCCTTGATGACTTCGACATGATATCACGGCTGCCGAACGTCTCAGAAGCCTCGATCTGAAACCTGGCTTCAGGGGATTTTTGTGGACCGAAAGCAGAACGTCATCCTCGCAGGATTCGGAACCGGTAAGACCCAGCTGGCCATAGGGCTGGGACGTCGCCCCTGCGAGAAGGGATACTCCGTTCGGTTTCACCCAGGCAGCGTCTTTGGCAACCGAGGATAAGGCTCTGGGATGGCTTACGAGGGCCCTGGAGGTAGTAGATCTTCTGATCGTGGACGAACTTTCTACGTGACGTTTACGTGAAGCCAGTCAGAGCTACTTTTTCATGCGCTTTCTGCACGGAACAAAAAGAGGAGCGTGATTTCGACGAATCTCGAGTTCTTCAAATGGACCGAGCTTTTCCCCGACCCGATGCTTACTGCAGTGATGATCGACAGGATAACACACCGCTCGCACATCCTTGACATGAACGGGACTTCCTATCGTCTGGCAGAGACGAAAAAGCTGCAGTCGAAGGGAAATGGCTCAATTTAAATGAACACATAGCTCAGTTTTATATTGACATTCACACTTTTTGTTTGCTTCGTTATGCTTCTTGAGGTATATATATCGTATCGCAGGATGATCATAGATTGTTTTGTAGTTGGGGAGGTGTAAGTTTTGCTTTGGAAAATCGGTATTGTTGGATTCGGAAACGTAGGTCAGGGCTTGGCGCACATATTAAATCGAAAGAAGGAGATTCTGAAACGGCGGTATGATTTTGAATATATTATGACCTTTATTGCCGATCCCGTTAGAGGTTCCCTTTACAACGAGAATGGGCTGGATTTAGATAGCGTATTGAAGGAAATGGCTCTAAAGGGATCTTTAAAAAATAGGCCTGAGTTTACTGACAAAGGTACTTTAGAGCTCATAGAAATGGCTAAAGCAGATATCGTGGCAGAAGCTACGATTACCAATTTTGAAACGGGAGAACCGGGTTTATCGCACATGCGGAAGGCCTTGTCCATTGGTTCTCACGTCGTGACATCGAACAAAGGTCCCATTGCACTGGCATTGGAAGAGCTCGAGAGTATTGCCAAAGAAAATCACGTTTGTTTGAGATATGAAGGGGTAGTCCTTTCGGGTACACCATGCATAAACATGGTCTTAGAGTGCATGAGCGGGTGTGATATAAAATCCGTTGCAGGAATTGTAAATGGCACGACTAATTTTATCTTGAGCAAAATGGAGGAGGGATATGATTATCCTGAAGCCTTAGTAGAAGCCCAAAAGCTTGGGTATGCCGAGACCGATCCTACTTCTGATGTGGAGGGATGGGATTCTGCGATAAAAGCAGCAATAATGGCTAATGTTTTTTTCGGAGCAAAAATTAAAGTGACTGACGTTGCAAGACAAGGCATAACCAAAATAACGAAAGAAGACATTGTTGAAGCCAA
>JAKPAB010000118.1 GCA_029779695.1 Bacillota bacterium
ATTGATATTGCTCAGCCTTCTATTACAACAGATGTTGCTAAGGCTATCAAGCAGCAGAACTCCAATGGTAAGCTCTCTGGTAACAAGATCGAGACCAAACTTCATGACTTCCTTGGATATGGATATATCGGAATGGATGCAGACCTTGTCAAGGTTGGCGATGATGCATCTTCAGATGCTTCCAAGGATCTTCGTAAGGCCTTTGCTACAATGTTCTCAGTATACAGAGATGTAGCAATCGATTCTTATTATGGAGATACTGCAACAGTAATCAATTATCCTATTTCTAATACTTCATGGGCAGCACCTCAGCCTACAGATGATGGATATTCAGTAGCATTCTCAAAGGATGTAACAGGAAAAGATATCTATACAGAAGGAATGAAGGCTGATGATAAGTATAAGGCAGCAAAGGAAGCAGCACTTGGATTCTTCCAGGCAGCCGGATATACAGTAGCTGATGGCAAGGTAACAGCAGCTCCTAAGGGTGCAAAGACTGATTACTCAGTAACAATTCCTGGTGGTGGTTCAGGAGATCATCCTTCATTCATGATCCTTGACGAAGCTAAGAAAGCACTTGCAGAAATCGGTATCAAGCTTACAGTTAATGACCTTTCAGATTCTTCACAGCTTTGGGATGGCCTTGATGCTAACCAGATAGAGATGTGGTGTGCAGCTTGGGGTGCTACTCCTGATCCTGATATGTATCAGGTATATTATTCAGATGTAGCTAACGGCGGTGCTAACCCTGGTGGATCTAACTACACGAATGATCTTAAGGATCCCAAGCTTGATGATCTTATCCTTCAGGCTCGTTCCACAACTGATCAGGAGGCTCGTAAGCAGATGTACAAGGCTTGCCTTGACATAATCGTTGATTGGGCAGTTGAAGTACCTGTATATCAGAGACAGGAATGCACGATCTTCTCAGCTAAACGTGTCAACCTTAAGACAGTAACACCTGACATCACACCATTCTATAAGTGGCAGGATGAAATTGAAAATATTGAACTGAACTAAAGGCCGCTTCGGGTACGATTTATCCGACTTTGATTTAGATTTTAGTTCTGCAGTTTGGCAGGATGCGGGATATCATTTATCTCGCATCCTTTCCTTATGCAGAATGTAAACCAAAGGATTTGATTTGTGCTTGCACGATGGATTCTATATAGGATCGTTTTTACTTGCCTTTTAGTCATTATATGATATAATTTTTTTCATGCGGCAAAAGTCGGAACCTAAGTGGGAGGAATAAAAATTAATGCGTAAATATATTATTAAAAGAGTACTGATATCAGTGCTGATACTCTTCGTTGTATCATTTCTGATATATCTGCTTATGAGGATGTTACCTACATCTTATGTTGAGAATCTGGCAAGACAGAAATCTCAGCAGCCTGGATCAAAATCCTTTGAAGAATGGATGCATCAGTTGTCCGCCGCATATGGAATGGACAAGGGTATTGTATCTGGATTTTTTATTTGGATAGGTCATGCTATAACCGGTAACTTTGGTGATTCTTGGTATTACACAATACCTGTTATCGATAAGTTCAAGAATGTCATTGGAGTATCTGTATACATGGGTGTCATTACAATGATCTTTGAGATCGTTATTGCTATTCCGCTTGGAATAATAGCGGCTACACATCAGTACCAGACATCAGATTATGTAATATCTATTGTCGCACTTGCAGGAATCTCACTTCCTACTTTCTTTTTTGCATCCCTTCTTAAACTGGTATTTTGTGTCAAATTGGGATGGTTCGACTTGTATGGACTGGTAGGGCGAAATTTTGAACAGCTTAGTACTGGTAAACAGATTTTGGATATGGGATACCATCTGGTGCTCCCGATCATAGTACTTGTTGTAATCAGTGTAGGATCTCTGATGCGTTATACACGTACTAATATGCTGGAAGTCCTTAGTCAGGATTATATAAGAACAGCAAGAGCTAAGGGCCTTTCTGAGAAAAAGGTCATTTATCATCATGCATTCAGAAATACACTTATTCCCCTCGTAACAATAATCGGTGGATCACTTCCAGGTCTGTTCTCCGGAGCTCTGATCACAGAGACACTTTTCGGAATCAACGGAATTGGAATGGTTTCATACAATGCAATGGTTAACGGAGACATTCCTTTCTCAATGTTTTACATGGTATTTATTGCCATACTCACGCTTGCGGGCAATCTGATATCAGATATTCTGTATGCAGTCGTTGACCCTCGTGTAAGAGTATCATAAGAAAGGAGCCGTATATAAATGTCTCAGAATGATGATTTAAATAAAGATATAAACAATATGGGAAAAGTCGAGACAGAAGACGCTACCACGAGAAATGAGGAGTATTCCATCGGCGATGATCGCCGAGTAAAATCACTTTCTCCGGGAGCTCTGGTCAGAAGAAGATTTTTCAGAAATAGAGTAGCCGTAATAGGTCTTGCAATTCTAATATTTATGTTTGTTTTCTCCTTTATCGGAGGAGTGGTATCACCTTATAGTCAGGATCAGCTTTTCTATCGTAATGAAAAGACATCCAAGAGCTATGCATCTGTTACAAAGAATGACAAATACAGATATATGGCAGATGATGCATCATTTGATTCTGTTGTTCAAGCTCAGGCAATGCTTGCCATTGTTAAAAAATCTCCACAGTTTACTTTTGGTGATAAGACATTCAACCTCACAGAAGAGGGCAAGGATTTCTACAGTGTGGCAGTTAACGGTAAGGTTATCGGACTGTGCTACAAGGAAATCTTTTCAAGTGCTGATGGTGCGACCAAACTTGATTTTGCTACAGTATATGCAGGGCTCAAGGCCTATACAAACCAAGCTACCACATTTAATGCCGATGGAAAGGACTATACGATTGATTCTGATGGTGTAGTATCTAAGGGTGGAAGTGAATTTGGATATATTTCAAAATATGTAGTTTCTGCCAGCTCATCAGATGTTATCCTTTCAAAAGATTGGAAGGATGCTCTTATTTCTGCAATATCTAATGATGATGAGGTATTTAAATATAAGAATGAAAAGGGTGTTGAGTTTAATTATGAACTTAATTACAGCCCTGCCAAGCTTATCTGGTCAGTAAAACAGGAAAAAGAGACAAGAGTATACGATATGTATTCACAGCCTTCATTCAAGCATCCTCTTGGAACTGATAAGAACGGAATGGATATGCTTACCAGACTTATGTATGGTGGCCGTGTATCCCTTACGATCGGATTCCTGGTAGAGATCATTGCAACAGGTCTAGGAGTTATACTTGGAGGTCTATCCGGTTATTTTGGCGGATGGGTTGATATGGTTATCATGAGAATCGTAGATGTATTCTATTGTATTCCTTCCATGCCACTTATAATTATCCTCGGAGCTGTTATGGATGCCCTTAAGGTCGATCCTATGATTAGAATGGTTTACCTGATGCTGATCCTTGGATTCCTGGGATGGCCCGGAATTGCCCGTTTGGTAAGAGGACAGATTCTGTCTCTTCGTGAGCAGGAGTATATGACAGCAACAGAGGCAACAGGTCTTTCAGTTAAGCGTAGAATCTTCAGGCATTTGGTTCCCAATGTAATTCCACAGCTTATCGTTTCAATGACGATGGGTCTCGGCGGAACGATTATCACAGAGGCTACACTTTCATTCCTTGGACTTGGTGTTAAGTTCCCGTTTGCTTCTTGGGGAAATATCATAAACGATGTTAATAATACGTTCGTTTTGACAAATTATTGGTTTATTTGGATTCCTGCCGGCGTGCTTCTTCTTCTTACAGTCCTTGCATTCAACCTTGCAGGTGATGGACTTAGAGATGCATTTGACCCTAGAATGAATAGATAACCAAAGACCGGTAAGGCTTGGTTGATAAAAGAGGATTGTTTAATGGCTAATAAATCAAAAGATGGTTATCTTTCAAGAAAAGAAATTCGTGAAATTTCTAGATACAACAGAAAAATAACCAGTGAAATTGAAAACAAGAATAAAAGAAAAAATGTACCTGAGTCTGAATATGTATGTGAGATGAAGGATTCTAATAACGAAGTAGAGTTTGATAATGTTCATACATACTTTTTCACAGATGCAGGTACTGTAAAGTCTGTTGATGGTGTTACCTTTGATATACCCAAGGGCAAGACAGTTGGAGTTGTAGGTGAGTCAGGCTGTGGTAAGTCAGTTACCAGCCTTTCCCTTATGAAACTGCTTCAGCGCCCACAGGGTCAGATCGTAGAGGGTGCTATAAGATTCAACGTTGGAGATAAAGCAATTGATGTTACCAAGGCTCCTGATGAAGTTATGCAGAAGCTCAGAGGTAATGAGATCTCCATGATCTTCCAGGAACCTATGACAGCACTGAATCCTGTTTTCCGTATTGGCGAGCAGGTCGATGAAGTAATCGAGCTTCATGATGGACAGGGCAAGACCAAGGAAGATATTAAGAGAAGAACTATAGAACTTCTTCAGATCGTAGGAATAGCTAATACAGAGGGTGTATATCAGATGTATCCTCATGAGCTGTCAGGTGGTATGAGACAGCGTATAGTAATTGCTATGGCACTTGCATGTAACCCCAAGATGATAATAGCAGATGAGCCTACAACAGCGCTTGATGTTACTATCCAGGCACAGATCCTCGAACTTTTGAAAAATCTTAAGGACAAGATCAATGCTTCGATCATGTTCATTACTCATGACCTTGGTGTCATAGCAGAAATGGCCGATTATGTCGTAGTTATGTATGCCGGAAGAGTAGTAGAACAGGGAACAGCAGAGGATATCTTTTATCATCCAGCTCATCCTTATACTATAGGTCTTATGGACAGTAAACCTGTTGTAGGTAAGAAGGTTGACAAACTATATTCTATACCAGGCAAGGTTCCTAATCCTATCAATATGCCTAATTATTGTTATTTCAAAGATAGATGCGAAAAATGTATAGATAAATGTGATGGTGCTTATCCTTCCTTGGTTAAACTAAGTGATACACATATGGTATCTTGCTATAGATACTATGAGGAAGGTGTTGTTGAATCCAAATCGGAAGGAGACGCACAGTGAGCGATACAATGAATCAGGATGACAACATCCTGGAAGTAAAACATTTAAAGAAATATTTCCCGATTCAGGGTGGATTTTTTAATCATACGGTAGGTTATGTTAAGGCTGTTGATGATGTATCCTTCTCTATTAAGAGAGGAACGACAATGGGTCTCGTTGGAGAGTCAGGATGCGGCAAGACTACTACAGGTCGTACTATTCTTCGTCTTGATGGAGAAAAGACTTTTGGTGATGTCCTTTTTAACGGAAAAGAAGTTTACGATTTTTCTAATAAGGAAATGAATGAGAAACGTACTGAGATGCAGATCATATTTCAGGATCCGTTCTCATCACTTCAGCCTAGAATGCCTATAGGTGAGATAATAGGCGAGGCAGTAAGAGAGCATGGCATTGTTCCTGATAAGGATTATGATGCATATGTTGAAAAGGTTATGGATGAGTGCGGTCTTCAGCCATTCCAGAAGCAGAGATATCCTCATGAGTTTTCAGGTGGACAGAGACAGAGAATCTGTATTGCAAGAGCAATTGCACTTAAACCTGAGTTCGTAGTATGTGATGAACCTGTTTCCGCACTTGATGTTTCTATTCAGGCTCAGATCATCAATCTGTTGAAAGATCTACAGGAAAAGAGGAACCTTACATATCTCTTTATTTCTCATGATCTCTCTGTAGTAGAGCATATTTCTGATACTGTCGGTGTTATGTATCTTGGAAGCCTTGTTGAAACAGGACCTACAGATAGGATATTTAATAATCCTCTGCATCCTTATACACAGGCACTTTTGTCGGCTGTTCCGACTCCTGATCCTAACGCACATATGAACAGAATCGTTCTTGAAGGTAATATACCTTCACCGGCCAATCCTCCTGCAGGATGTAAGTTCCATACTCGTTGCGCAAAGTGTATGGAATGCTGCAAAACGGATGCACCTGAGGTTAGAGAACTTGAACCTGGTCACAGAGTTGCCTGCCATCTTTATAATGGACAGGGCAAGGCAGTAGAGGATGTTACATCTTCTAGCAATGATGCTGATGAGGCATAAGCAAAAACAATACACATAATATTGAATCCGCTTTTATATATAAATATATAGGCGGATTCTTTTTTTGGGGTATGATATAATTATATTGCTATCAGAGTGGTTTTGCATGCTGTGAAAATTCATGTGAAATGCGATGTATTTATGGAGCTATATGAAAAGAAATAAAGAAAAAGAAATAAAAGAAAAATCAAGAGAAGATGAAGCTATGGATGACTACATCGTAGCTGATATGAGTGGTGTCGAGAGACGTAACCTTATAATTCCCCAAATGCCGGACAGGTATTCTCAGCGTGGCGGAAATGGAACAGGCGGTGCATCGAGTCCCTTCGGGAAAAAAAGGATCAAGCATGCCAATCATGGAGACATGCCCGGATATGAAGAAAATTTTGACTATAGCCAGGCCAATGATATAGATAAGGAAGCTACATTATGGTATATGATGGGAGCACTTAAAGCAGGATTATTGGTCGGTGGAGCATTTATACTTGGACTTGGACTTATTATATTTTTGATGTATGTGTTTTTTTGAGGGGGAACCGAATGTATTATTTCATTGTTAATGAAATGGGCGGAAGCGGTAGGAGTCAGGAAATCTGGTCTACCATTAAACAGAGATTAGAGTCAAATGGAACCGAGTATAGATTTTATATTACGAAATACAAGGACCATGCAGAGAAAATAGCCAAAATGGTATCTGAATATAGAGATAATGACATTAAGATCATTGTCGTAGGTGGTGACGGAACCATTAATGAGGTAATAAACGGAATTTCTGATTTTTCAAAAGTGGAATTTGGAGTGATCCCTACAGGAAGTGGTAATGACTTCATAAATGGATTGGGATTTTCAGCTGATTATGAGGAATCTCTTGATAGGGTTCTTAACTCGACAGGAACCAGACTTATCGATATAGGTCAGGCCCAAGGGGATGATCTGTTGCCTAGATGCTTTGGAATAAGCTGTGGGATAGGCATGGATGCAATTGTATGTAAAAATGCAGATGATAGTGGACTGAAAAGATTCCTTAATAAGATACACAAGGGAGAACTTACATACAAGCTTATGACGGTTATCACCCTTTTTTCAATGGAATATATGAAGGCTACAGTTACATTTGATGGAAGAGAAAAATATTTTAAGAAGCTTATATTTTTGTCAGGGATGAACATGCCGGCAGAGGGTGGCGGAGTGCCATTAAGGCCAGATGCTGATCCGTCAGACGGAATTATATCCTTTCTGGCAGCGGATTCAATTGGAAAATGTAGTGCTTTTTTGAAATTACCCAAGCTGGTAGCAGGAAAGCATGACAAAACCAAAGGGTTCTTTTTTGAAAGTGGTTCTGATGTGAGGATCAAGACTGAGAGACCTGCCGTCCTTCATTTGGATGGGGAGTATTATGGAGATGTATCAGATGTTAACATCAAATGTCTGAATAATGTGTTAAAAATAATTGTATGATAATTATAGAGTGCAGGCAAAATGCATATTTTGACATTGCACAATTATAAAATAAATAAATCGGAGTTATAATCATGCTCCGACATGGGAAAGAGTACATATGGAGATGCAGATGGAGTTCAAGGAGAAGTTACCTACTCCTGTAGAACTAAAAGAAAGATTCCCTGTTTTGGAAGAAATAAGGAAGATAAAAAATGATAGAGATGATCAGATAATTGATATATTTACCGGTAATGATGATAGATTTTTGATGATCATAGGTCCTTGTTCTGCAGACAATGAGGATGCAGTCCTTGAATATATGAGACGACTGAGGACTCTTCAGGACAAAGTATCAGATAAGATATTTATTATACCTAGAGTCTATACCAACAAGCCAAGAACAATAGGTGTGGGATATAAGGGTATGCTTCATCAGCCTGACCCTACGAAAAAGGAAGATCTGATGGAAGGACTTATTGCCATCAGAAAAATGCATATCCATGTAGTAGAGGAAACAGGGTTCACATGTGCTGAGGAAATGCTATATCCTGAAAATCACAGATATCTGTCAGATCTATTGAGTTATGTGGCTGTAGGAGCCAGATCTGTGGAAAATCAGCAACATAGGTTGACCGCAAGCGGAATAGGAATTCCTGCCGGAATGAAGAATCCTACAGGCGGTGACATATCAGTGATGATCAATTCTATAATTGCAGCGCAGAATCCTCAGAAATTTATATATAGAGGATGGGAAGTATCTACACCCGGCAATGCTTATTCACATGCGATCCTTCGTGGCTATGTAGATAAGTTTGGCAGGAGTCATCCTAATTATCACTATGAGGACCTGGAAATGGTTCACAGCTTTTATGAAAATCATCCTGAACTATCCAATCCTGCTGTTATCGTGGATTGTAATCATTCTAATTCCGGCAAGAAATACATGGAACAGATCCGTATAGCCAAGGATGTTATTCATTCAAGAAGAATAGACAGTGATATGAAAAAACTGGTGAAGGGACTTATGATAGAGAGCTATTTGGAAGATGGCAACCAGAAAATAGGAGATGGAGTTTTTGGACGTTCCATTACAGATCCTTGTCTAGGATGGAAAAAAACCGAAAAACTCATGTTGGAAATTTACAACGAGATTTAAGGAATGATCAAAAGGTGATTTTGATAATATCATGGATAAAATGGACAGGGAGCAGATAATATGACAGAAGATTATACCAAGGCCAGGAAATTAGGCCAAAAGGAATATCAGAAAGCTGTTTCATCCGGAGATTATCCTTATCTTCCGGCGCTTCTTAATATTGAGCCGGACTCTTCCAATCTGTCAGAATACCCATTAGGCTTGATAGAGCTTCCGATCAACCTTGTTGTCGGAACCAAGACTCAGGGAAGGACAATGGCTTTTGCCAGAAACTATATGCCTATATTGGAGGCTAATTCAGAGTTTGCTGTAAAATGGTCCAATCTCTACGATTCTCAGATAGAAGAGGGAATAAGGGAACCGATCAAAGTCTATGAATATATGCACAGGTTTTATGTTCAGGAAGGTAATAAAAGGGTCTCTGTTTCCAAATTTGTAGGGAGCCCGACGATTCTCGGAGATGTAACCAGACTGGTGCCAAAGTATAAGGATACTCCCGAAAGCAGGATCTACCAGGAGTTTATGAACTTCTACAGGGTATGTCCGCTATATGAAATTGAATTTTCCGAAGAGGGAAGTTATAAGAGATTTTGTGATTATATTGGAAAAGATATGATCAAGCCTTGGAGAGATAACGAGATAAGTGCTATCAGAAGTGCATATCAGATATTTGAGAGAGCGTATTTACAAAAATCCAAAGGCAGGATCAATATTACTACAGGAGATGCATTTCTAGTATATCTAAGCATATATCCTATAGACAAGATAAAAGAGACAGGGCCACAGCAGCTATCCCAGAGAATTGCCAAGATATGGAATGAACTTTTGATCACTGAAAATGATGAAAGTATAAATATATCTGATGAACCTGAGGAAAAAAAGCCTGATATGACTTTTAAAAAGCTCATTATGCAGATGAGTTTTTCCCAGGATAAGCCCCTTAATGTGGCTTTTTTCTATGAAAAAAAGGCATCAGAATCTCCTTGGATATATGGACATGAACTGGGAAGAAACTATATTGAAAATTCTTTTGACGGTAAGGTTAGAACGCATCTGTATGATGAATGTACATCAGATGAGAAATTGGCCGAAGCCATTGATGATGCAGTAGCCAAGGGAGTAGAGATGTGCTTTACGGTATCGCCTCGACAGATGCCGGGAACACTAAGATCGTCGTTTCATTATCCCAAGACCAAGTTCCTAAACTGTTCTATTAACTTGTCTCACAGTACTGTCAGGACATACTATGGCAGAATGTATGAGGCCAAGTTTCTGCTTGGAGCATTGGGAGCAACCATGGCTAAGGATGATAAAATAGGATATCTGGCATCATATCCGATATATGGTCAGGTCTCTGAGATCAATGCATTTGCCACAGGAGCAGCTCTTATCAATCCGGATATCAATATCCATCTGAAATGGTCTTGCGTCAAGGATTGTAATTGGAAAAAAGAATTCCGTGATGAAGGAATAGATCTGGTATCAGGACCGGAACTTATAATGCCAAATAAAGCTTCAAGAGAGTACGGACTTTTCAGAGTGCGTCAGGATGATACAACAGAGAACATAGCATTTCCGGTATGGAACTGGGGCAAATATTATGAAAGCATTATTCAAGAATATATGGATGGTGAATGGAATGATACAGAACAGGATAAGGGACTGAACTATTTCTGGGGTATGTCCTCAGGTCTCATCGATATTATCTTATCGGGACATCTAAGCTATTATTCAAAAAAGCTGGTGGATTCACTTAGAACTGTGCTGATAAACGGCATATTAAATCCTTTTGACGGAGAAGTGCATAGTCAGGATAGCTTAGTCAAAGTGGATGGCCAGCCATCACTTACTTATGAGGAAATAGTTTCTATGAGTTGGTTAAATGATAATGTGGAAGGTCGACTGCCGGAAAAGGATGAGATAAAAGAGGAAGCACTGGACACGATTTCGGTCAGTGGGATTCTTGATAATTATTTGTAATGCAGAAACAGCTGATAATTAATGGTAGTATTTGATTTTTTAACGAATGTTATTGATAGAAAACGCGTCAAAGAGGGTTTGATTTGAAGATTTTATGTATAGCGGACGAAGAAAATAAGGGACTATGGGATTATTTCAATGCAGAGAAGGTCAAGGACATAGGTCTAATAATATCTTGTGGTGACCTGCATTCTGATTATCTGCAATATCTGGTAACGATGACCAATGTTCCACTTTTGTATGTAAGAGGAAATCATGATAAAAATTATGATAGGAAACCACCTCTTGGATGTACGAATATAGAGGATAAGATATTTGATTACAAAGGTCTTAGAATCCTAGGTATGGGAGGATCTATGAAATATGGTGTCAGCCCGGACATGTACACTGAGAGTGAGATGGCTCACAGGATCAAAAAGCTTAATTCATCAATTGTAATAAGAAATGGATTTGACATATTGGTGACGCATGCTCCTGCCAAGGGTTATGGAGATCTGGAGGATCTGCCACATCAGGGATTTCAGTGCTTTAATACCCTTATGGATAAGTGGCATCCCAAGTACATGTTACATGGGCATGTTCATCAATCATACAATGCCAAGGGATTTAAACGAGAATATGATCATCCGTCAGGGACTAAGATCATAAATTGTTATGATAATTATATACTGGATTTTAAGGATGAGGATCACCCCCCTAGAGGGAAAACTGGTTCGACTCTGTATGATCTGTATACGGCAATGGTAGATCAATCCAAAAAGAAATACTAGAAACAGAAATGTCTGTTGGACCCTTTATAATAACAAAAACAGAGTAGTGCATAATAGAGTAGTTTAAAACAGTGAAAGATTAAGGAAAATATATTAAATGTCAAGGAATAGAAGAGCTGGTCTGGAGGATATCAGAAGTGGAACAAAACTGAACAACAGAGAGATGATAGCACTTACATCAAGACTCTCATTTCCACCAATGGTAACAGAAATATCCATTCTTCTTATGGCATTTATAGATGCAGCGATGGTGGGTTCTCTTGGGGCTGATTCCTCTGCAGCGGTTGGACTTGTATCATCCACTACCTGGTTGATCGGTGGACTGATGAGAGCAGCATCAGCAGGATTCACAGTTCAGGTTGCTACAATGTCTGGAGCACAAGAATGGAAAAAAGCCCGGATAATAATGAAGCATGGAGTACTAATAGTTACTATATTCGGAATAATATTAGGGATCATTGGATTCGCTATTGCAGGAGGATTACCGATATGGCTTGGCGGAGGCAAAGAGGTCATAGGAGATGCATCAATTTATTTTAAGATATATGCATTGTCACTTCCATTTTTGGCCTTGGACTTTGTTGCAAGTGGAATGCTCCAGTGCAGCGGAGATATGAAGACACCTAGTATTCTAAATGTGTTTATGTGCTTATTGGATGTTATTTTTAACTACTTTTTTATATATGAGACCAGACCTGTTTCTTTTTTGGGTTTGGATATTACTATGCCGGGACTTGGAATGGGTGTGGCAGGGGCATCTCTTGGAACATCTCTTTCTGAGGTTGTTTGCGGTCTATTAATGTTTTATTTTCTATGGTTTAGATCAGATAAGCTTCACTATCAAAAAGGTGAGAGAGAACCTATCAGAAGAGAAGAAATCCGTAGAGCATCAAAAATATCATTCCCGATTACGTTTGAAAATATACTGTCTGGTGGGGCTCAGATCGTTGCAACCAGAATCGTATCTCCTCTTGGAGCAGTAGCTCTTGCTGCCAATTCATTTGCAGTGACAACAGAAGGGTTCTGCTATATGCCGGGGTTTGGCATACAGAGTGCATCAACTACACTTGTGGGCCAGAGCCTTGGTGCAGGGAGGCGAGATGTATCTAAAAAGATCGGATGGATATGCGTTATCTCCGGAATGGTCATCATGACTATAACCGGTGGTCTGATGTATGCGTTTGCGCCTGTACTTATAGGTTTCTTGACACCGGTGCCTGCAATTAGAGAATTAGGCGCAGAGGTTCTTAGAATTGAGGCCTTTGCAGAACCATTTTTCGCAGCACAGATCGTAGGCTCTGGAGTATTTAGAGGAGCTCAGGACACATTGGGACCTTCTATTATTAATTTTTCGACTATGTGGATAATAAGGCTTCCATTGGCATATTTTCTGGCTTCCAGAATAGGACTTCGGGGTGTATGGATCGCTATGTGTCTCCAGCTGATAATATGCGGAATCATTTTCCTGATCAGATTGTGGTGGAAATCTAGAAAACAGCAAAGTTAAATTATTGATAAAAATAATACAATCGGTACCAAAGGTAGCTTGAAATCCCACTGATTTCGAGTATTATATTAGCGTATGAATTTATTGAATGACTACACATTTGGAATATAAGCTAACTCGTTCTTAAATTGAGTATTTGTCATAGATCAGTATTGAATCAAAAAACGGAGGGTATAGATGTCAGAGAAGTATGATGTTGTAATTATTGGAGCAGGTCCTGGAGGAATATATGCAGCCTATGAACTTGTTCAGAAAAAGCCAGGATTAAAAATAGCCATTTTTGAAGAAGGAAATGAGCTTTCAAAACGTCATTGCCCAATAGATGGTGAAAAGATCAAGTCTTGTATTCATTGTAAATCTTGCGCTATCATGAACGGTTTTGGCGGAGCCGGAGCATACTCAGACGGAAAATACAATATTACCAATGATTTTGGTGGTACACTTTATGAATATATCGGCAGAAAAAAAGCCATAGAACTAATGGAATATGTGGATGCGATCAATATGAAGCATGGTGGTGAGGGCACCCATATGTTCTCAACAGCTGGAAGTGACTTCAAGAGACTTTGCATGCAGAATGGTCTTACACTTTTAAATGCTTCTGTACGTCATCTGGGAACGGATGTCAATTACATTGTTTTGGAGAAACTCTATGCAGAGCTGTCTAAATCGGTTGATTTCTTCTTTAATACACCTATAGAAAATATTGAGAAAACAGGATCAGGATATAGAGTCAATCATAAAAACGGCTCTACAGAAAGTGATTATGTAATTGTCTCAGTAGGACGTTCCGGGAGCAAATGGATGGAACAGGTATGCTGTGATATGGGCATCCCTACCAAGTCAAACAGAGTAGATATCGGTGTAAGAGTTGAGCTGCCAGCAGAGATCTTTTCACATATTACTGATGCTTTATATGAGGGCAAGATTGTATATAGAACCAAGAAATTTGAAGACAGAGTGAGAACATTCTGTATGAACCCTCATGGTATAGTAGTAAACGAAAATACCAATGGTATCGTCACTGTTAATGGACATAGCTTTGAAGATGAGAATAAAAAGACTAAAAATACTAATTTTGCACTTCTTGTTGGTAAGCATTTTTCAGAACCTTTTAAGGATTCCAATGGATATGGTGAGAGCATTGCCAGACTTTCAAATATGCTGGGTGGCGGCGTGATCATACAGAGATTCGGCGACCTCGAAAGAGGAAGAAGAAGTACCCAGAAGAGAATCGACGAAGGAACAGTTCGTCCTACGCTTAATGCTACTCCGGGAGATCTGTCATTGGTTCTGCCTAAGAGAATTTTGGATGGAATAATTGAAATGATCCATGCTTTGGATAAGATCGCTCCGGGAACAGCTAATGATGATATACTTTTATATGGAGTAGAGGTTAAGTTCTATAATATGGAAGTAGAACTGGATGAAAATCTTGAAAATAAGAAATATAAGGATCTGTTTATAATAGGGGATGGATCTGGAGTTACTCATTCACTGTCACATGCATCTGCCAGTGGAGTATATGTAGCCGATGAGATACTTAACAGGATCTAAAGGATCACTTGATATCACTGGGTTTGTCCAATCTATATTCTATATAACCTTCCTGGATCCATTTTTTGACTTTTCCCATGGAAATATCAAAATGTGAGGCTACTTCGAATTCGGTGACATCATTTTTAAGGATATATTCTTTGACCTCTTGATAGAGCTCATTATCAGCGCAGCTCTCACATAAAGGGCCTAGCGATGATGACGGAAGAGCTCTTCCGCACTTTTCACACACGCGGCGTTTTTTTTCATTGTGTAATTCTAACATGTTGTGCGCCTCCAATCGTGAAAAACAATATGAATATATTATAGAACGTGGATTTAAAAAGTCAATTTTTGAAATTTCATATAGAAGATTTAAAAAAATCTAAAAAAAGAAATCAAAAAAAAGAAATCTAAAAAAAGAAATCTATAAAAAGAAAATCTATAAATAGAAAATCTAGAAAGAGGGAATAATAGGAATGTTACAGGAAAGTATTAAAAAACTGGTTCAGTATGGAATAGACACTGGCCTGACTCCGGAGTGTGAGAGAGTCTATACTACGAACCTGCTTCTGGAAGTTTTCCATGAGGATGAATATACAGATCCTGAGATTGCAAAGGGCAAGATAGTTTTAGACGAAGTCCTAGAAGATTTGATTCAGGAAGCGGTAAAAAAAGGATTATGTGAAGATGGTATAGTATACAAGGATATTTTCGATACTAAGATCATGAACTGCCTCTGTCCTAGACCAAAAACAGTACAAGATAAATTCTTCAGATTGTATGAGAAATCACCGGAAGATGCAACGAACTATTTTTACAAATTAAGCTGTGATTCTAACTATATCAGAACGACTCGTGTAGCTAAGAATATGAAATGGGAAACAGAGACAGAATACGGAACCCTTGATATTACCATCAATCTCTCCAAGCCAGAGAAGGATCCAAAGGCAATTGCAGCTGCACTTAAGACCAAGTCCAGTTCTTATCCCAAGTGCCAGCTCTGCATGGAGAACGAAGGTTATGCCGGACGAGTAGATCATCCTGCCAGAGGAAATCATAGGATCATCCCCATAACTATCAATAATTCAGACTGGGGATTCCAGTACTCACCGTATGTATATTTTAATGAGCATTGTATAGTCTTTAATGGTGAGCATATCCCCATGAAGATCGATAAGGCTGCTTTTAAAAAGCTTTTCGATTTTATTAAACAATTTCCTCATTATTTTCTGGGTTCCAATGCGGATCTCCCAATTGTGGGAGGATCAATCCTTACTCATGACCATTTTCAGGGAGGACATTATACATTTGCAATGGAAAAAGCCCATGTTGTTGAAAAATTTGAGATAAAAGGCTACGAAGATGTTGAATGCGGAATAGTAAAATGGCCCCTTTCGGTTATTCGTCTCGATGCAGAGGATCCTGACAGGATAATTGAGCTGGCTGATCATATACTGAAGTCATGGAGAGGTTATACAGATGAGGCAGCATACGTTTATGCTGAAACAGATGGGATACCACACAATACCATTACTCCTATAGCCAGAAAAAGAGGGAATCTTTTTGAATTAGATCTCACTCTTAGAAACAATATCACTACAGAGGACAGACCTCTCGGAGTATATCATCCCAGAAATGAATATCACCATATCAAAAAGGAAAATATCGGCCTGATAGAAGTTATGGGACTTGCTGTTCTCCCTGCCAGATTGAAGTCTGAAATGGAAGAGATGGTTCCTTATTTGATCAATGGCAATGTATCCGAATTAAATAAAAATGAAAATCTGAAAAAGCATGCTGAGTGGGCTGAGAAATTTACTAAACAGTATGATAATATAGATGAAGATAATGTAATGGCAATTCTACAGGATGAAATCGGGAAAGTATTTTGTAAGGTCCTTGAGGATGCCGGAGTATATAAGAATACACCTGAGGGTATGAAATCCTTTAGGAGATTCATAGACACATTATAAAAGTGGAATGCAGCATTAGAATATTACGATTATGTGTAATGAGTAATATCAGAAAGGGATGTTATGACACAATTTGACAAGAGAAATATCTCAATGATGATGGATCTCTATGAGCTGACAATGGCTAACAGCTACTATCTCACAGAGGACAGAGAAAAAAGAGTAGCATTTGATGTGTTTTACAGAAAAAACCCGGATGATGGCGGATTTGCAATATTTGCAGGATTGGAACAGGTTGTAGAATATATTACAAATATTCACTTTGAAAAAGAAGATATAGAATACCTTAGATCACTTAACAGCTTTGATGAAGGATTCTTGAATTATCTGGCAGAGTTTCATTTTAGTGGGGATGTGTATGCTTTTCAGGAGGGGACGATAATGTATCCGGGTGAGCCGATCGTGACAGTAGTGGCTCCACTTATAGATGCACAGATAGTAGAGACAGAGATACTGGCACAGGTCAATCATCAGTCACTCATTGCTACCAAGGCAAGGAGAATAGTAAGAGCAGCTCTTGACAGACCGGTTTCTGATTTCGGGGCAAGACGTGCTCATAATAATGATGCAGCTATCTATGGGGCAAGAGCTTGTTATATCGGAGGAGTAAATGGTACGGCTACAGTTTCTGCCGGACAGTACTTCAATATCCCTGTAGGCGGAACAATGGCTCATAGCTATGTAATGTACTATAACGATGAGCTTCAGTCATTTAGACAGTTCGCCAAGCTCTATCCTGATAATTGTATTCTTCTTATTGATACGTATGATGTTCTAGACAGTGGACTTCCTAATGCTATTAAAGTATTCCAGGAGATGAAAGAACAGGGTATTAAATCCAAGAGTTACGGGATCAGAATAGACAGTGGGGATCTGGCATATCTGACCAAAAAGACAAGAGAGAGACTGGATAATGCCGGTTTTACCGATGCCAAGATCGTGGTATCAAACAGTTTAGATGAATATACGATCACATCTATTTTGGATCAGGGTGCCAAAATCGATTCATTTGGAGTAGGTGAGAGAATGATCACATCCAAGTCAGAGCCGGTATTTGGAGCAGTATATAAGATGTGCGCTGTGGCAAATGATGGTGTGATGGAACCTAGGATCAAGGTGTCAGAAACAGTGGAAAAGATCACCAACCCAGGACTTAAGGAAGTATATAGAGTATTTGATGAACATGGTCATGCTGTTGCTGACATAATAGCTAAAAAGGGTGAGACTCTTGATATGTCAGACTCTTATCGTTATGTAGATCCAGAAAAGCCATGGAAAACCAGAGTTTTTGAAAAGTGCCAAGCCAAACCACTGCAGACTCTTGTAGTTAAGGATGGTGAGGCAGTGGGAGAATCCAAGTCTCTTCCAGAGATAAGGGATTTTGTCAAAGCTCAGCTTGATAATGAGATATGGGCAGAGGAACAGCGTTTTGAGAATCCTCATATTCATTATCTTGATATGACACCGAAATATTATGAGATGAAGATGCAGATGCTCTACGAAAACAGACATTGATGCAATAAATATCTAAAATACGGAGATAGTTTTTTTAATAGAATCTTTACAAGGCAGTTTACATTAATATATGTAAACTGTCTTTTTTATAGAAAATAAGCAGATAAAGTATAGATTAAATCCATTTATAACGCATGATTTAGCCTTTGTAACTTATAATAATTTAAAAAAATCTGATTTTTTAACTGACAAGAAAATAACGATATAGTAGAATATATTGTATAAAAAAATATAAAAATAACCCGATAAAATGTACAAGTTTTTCAAAGAAAAGGGGATAGCTATAATTATGTCAGAACCAAAGGTAATTGCCGTCGCTGGAAAGGGTGGCGTAGGCAAGACATCATTGGCAGCAGTGATGGTAAAGCTTCTGGTCCGTGATTTCCCGGGCAAGAAGATACTTGCAATTGATGCAGATCCGGCAGTTGGTCTGTCAACAGCTCTGGGCATAGAGGTTACGACAACTATTGATGATATCAGGAAGTCAGTAGTATCAACAGTTGAGGAGGGGGATACAAGAAGTGCACTTGAACTCTTAGGTGAGGCCAGATATAGGATATTTGATGCACTTGTAGAGGAAAATGGCTTCAGCTTTATCGCAGTAGGCCGTCCTGAATCTGCCGGTTGTTACTGTAAGATCAATACTTATCTAAAAGAAGTTATAAGCATTTTATCCCAAAATTTTGATTATATTATTATAGATGGAGAGGCTGGCATAGAGCAGATCAACCGTCGCGTCATGGAAAAAGTGACCCATCTGATGCTAATTACGGATGCATCCAAAAAGGGAACCCAGGTGATTCAGGTTATTAATGATGTTGCAAGAGAACTTGTTATGGCGGATAAGGTCGGAGCTATAGTAAACAGGATCCCGTCCGGGGATGTTATGAAACTTATGGATACAGGAGATATTCCTATTTTAGCCGGGATACCAAGTGATAGTTCTCTTGCAGAATTTGATATCAAGGGGGAAAACGTATTTTTCATCTCTGATGAGGCACCTATAGTAAGAGGCGCTGAGGAAGCCCTTAAGAATATTGGAATTCTGGAGGACGCTTAATGAAGGATCTAAAGCATCTGTATTATTTTGAAAAATTATTAGATGATGCCAATAATGAATTGGTCAGAAAAGCTCAGTCCGAGGGGAGAAAGTGCATCGCAACTGTATGTGAGAACGTACCTGAGGTCCTTATGGATCTGCCTGGAGCATTTACGGTTAGACTAAGGGCACCTAGGACCGGATCAATGGAAATGGGAACCTATTATCTCACTTCTCTTTTATGCGAGTATTCAAGGGCACTTTTGGAGAGAGCTATTGAGGGTGGTTATAATTTTGTAGACAGCATTGTGACTCCTGATGGATGTACAATGATCAACCGCTGCATTGAAAATATGGAATTACTGAAGACCATGGGAAAGGACAAGGAGAATTTCTTTTATGAATATATGGAGATCCCACTCAAGGCCGATGATAATGGACTGAATCTATATGTACTTCAGTGCAGGAACCATATTCTGAAACCGATGGCAGAGAAGCTTGGTATAGATATATCAGATTCCGCTATCAGAAAAGCAGTGGAAGAGCATAATAAGATATGCCGGCTTATCAATTCTATAGGTGAATATAGAAAAGAGAATGATCCAAGGATCACAGGATATGAGTTTCATATTATTACACTGTCTACTTACGTTGCTCCAAAAGACATGCTCATTGAAAAATTAGAAGAGACATTGGAAGAACTTAAAACAAGGGAACCGGATAAAAAGAATCCTTATCGTGCTAGAGTGGTATTGGTGGGATCTGAAATAGATGATGTAGATGTGGTGAAACTGATAGAAGAGTCCGGCGCTTATGTATGTGCTGATAGATTCTGCTATGGTTCTTTTCCGGGAAGGGAAGAGATCAGCATCAATGATACAGAGGATGCACTGACACAGATATGTAGACATTACATGTATCATAGCCAATGCGTAAGGTATATGAATCAGGACAAGATACAGGAAAGAAGACAGTATGTTAGGAAACTGGCAGTAGATCATAATGCAGACGGCATAATCTATGAACAGTTGAAGTTCTGCGATCCATGGGCATATGAGAGGATGGTTGGAACCAAGGTGCTCCGTGATGAGATGAACTATCCTGTACTGTCGGTTGATCGTCCATATGCGGTAGGGTCATCAGGACAATTGAGAACCAGGGTTCAGGCATTTGTAGAAAGTATAGAAATTAAAAAGATTCAAAAAGGGGCGGCTAAATAATGGGAAAAGAAGTTGGAAGTGAACGCCTCGGTGATCTCTATACCGGAGGCAAGGTAAGAAGGCGAAGAGAATGGCGTGGCCTAAGGGACACTATGTATGACTATGGATGTTGGTTGAAAATTATAGGGATCTTGGGCAAGTTTATGCTGTCACCTAGGAATATAAGAGGATTTTTCAGATATAGATGGATGTCTAATTATCTGGCTGTTCCTATGATGGTGGACAGACATACGGCAGGACTTAGAGGACCGCAGCTAAGGATCGCACATACCGAATATGACCTTATAGTTAAGGATGTTGCGCAATTACTCGGTAAACTATTTAAAGGGGATAGGAATATAGGCAACAATAAGGCCTTTTCTGACAAGGTAGTTCTAGAAGATGAAAATGAAATGACAGTGTTTATGATGGGTTTTCGGAATCTAGAGGGACTATCAAGGGAGACTCCGGCTGTATATGTACCGGTGCTTCTTAATCAGGATGCAGTTACCCATTATATAGACATTGCACAGGAATTCGGACTGGCAGGAGACGTATGCCCTATGCCTGAGGCAGAGGCAGGTGTTTCAATGGATGATGATTTCCCTATTCTGGGGAGTTGTGCGGTTCAGTGTAATACTACATGTGATGGATCTCTAATGGGTAATGGCGTTATCAGTAAGAGACTGGAGCTTGAGGATGGTATCCCATGCTTTCAGCTGGTAGCACCTATTCGACATAGGGAAGATGATGTCCAGGAATATGCGGCTCAGGATATGAGGAACTGCATTAAATTTATTGAAGAGAATACCGGGGAAAAATGGGACTGGGATTATTATTTTGAATGTGCTAAACGTGTCAATGAATCTACAAGATACAGAGCTGAATGGCTGGATATCTCTAAAACTGATTATCCGCAGGTAATAGGTGCTAATCTTGCATTATATACTGAGACAAACTATATGGCAGTTTGCGGTAAGGGCCAGGCATTTGTAGATGCTGACAGGAAGATCACAAAAATCGCAGAAAAAGCATATAAGGATAAGGTGATGATAGTCCCTGAGTATCGTCATCGTGCGATAATATGGGGAGTTCAGGCCCAGTACTATACGGAATTTTTGCCTTGGCTGCAAAATTGCTGGGGAATATTACCTCTTACCGATATGCTCTCTATGGTATCTACAAGAGTACTCTCTGAGGATGACAGAGAAAAGGCATATTATGATATGGCCTGGCTAAACGAGAATATGATCATGAGAAACCGTACTCATGGAGGATATAAGGTTCTACTGGATGAACTATGGGAGATATGTGATGAATTCCATGCTGATATGGTAATCCTATGGGAGCATATGAGTTGCAAGGCTCTTGATGGAATGCATGGTCAGTTTGAAGAGAAGGCTCGTGAAAAGGGTATTCATTTGGTATGGGCATCGCATGATCTTATGGATCCAAGAGTCATTCCTAGACAGAATATACGAGATGACGTCAATCGGTATATGCGTTCTGTTATGAGGGAAGAACCACTGGACCCTAGCCTTGAAGTGCTAGATGATGTACATTCGTGGTAAGTGGAGTTCAAAAGCATAAAAGGAGAAAATTATGAAATATTATGGTGGCTGCGATTCCGGCAGTACATATACAAAATGTGTAATATTAGATGAAGATGGAAGGATAGTATCTGATGTTACACTTAGGAGTCGCATCAATTCTGTACTTAGTTGTCAGGATGCATTAAATCAGGCAGTTGAACAGGTAGATGGGCTGGATTCCACTGATGATATATGCTATCTGGTGGGAACCGGTTATGGCAGAAATAAGGTTCCATCTGCAGATGAGAATATTTCTGAGATCAGTTGTCATGCTATGGGTGTACATGTTGCAGATCCTACGGTTAAGGCGATCATTGATATTGGAGGGCAGGATGTCAAGGGTATAGCAGTAGATACCGACGGAACTGTTCTTAATTTTGCCATGAATGACAAATGTGCAGCAGGAACAGGAAGATTTTTCGAAGCAATGGCCAAAGCATTTGAAATGGATCTAAGTGAATTCTCCAGATTATCATTAACTGCCAAAAATGTGATACCTATTACCGCACAGTGTACTGTATTCGCAGAGTCTGAGGTCATTTCTCTCGTAGGAGAGGGAAAACCTATGAATGAGATAGCAGCCGGTATAGAACTTTCAGTTGCCAAGAGATGTTTTGTAATGTCGAAAAAGGCTGGTGCAACAGATTCCATTACACTTACCGGTGGATGCGCCAAGAACCAGGGGTTAAAAGAAGCCATAGAGAAAGTGTTGAATCTAAAGGTGATAGATCTACCCATAGATCCACAGCTTATGGGAGCATTAGGGGCAGCAGAATTTGCCCGTCAAAAATCCAAGGCATGAAACCTTGTAATATAACAAGGAAAATCTAAAGATTCAATTATGATAAAACATAATGAAAATAAAAATAAATCAAACGGGTAAATAAAAAGAGGATATAGGATGGCAACATTTTTAAATGTAATTCTGATAATCGCAATAGTTATAGTATGTCTGTTTGTTCTCTCATTCATAGTTTATTTTTTCAATCTGGACATGAAGCTTACTGCCAAACTGGAACCACTTTTCCTAAAGCATTATGACAAGATAAAGAGAGATAAACATTTATGATTCAAATAAGGAAAAAACATGCTTAATTTATATGACGACATTATGGTCAGTGTATTGGAGATGTTTGACAGATATGATCCAATAGAACTGGACAATGAGCTACCACTGGACTGGCCCGATGCCGGCAAAAACAACATGATACTGAGGTCTGATATGGCATATGAACTTGGCGGTACCACGAAACCGTTGGCAGCACTTGGCTCCACGATCTTTTCAGAAAGAAAGGACTTGATACAGAAAAATAAGTCTTACCTGATAGGAAGAGATCTAATGGAAATAAGTGGTGAGAATCCATACGCAAGAGTAACATTTGCATGTGTTGACGGGGAAAGAATGGGAACCGGAGACAAACTGTATGACAACATCAGACAAATGGAAAATACCAGATACAGAGTCAATCCGAAAGGTTATATGTTAAGAGTGTCTTCTGTTCAAAACAGAGAATGTGTTAGAGTGAGTCGAGAGGCGATAAAGCAGGAAATCAGCTTTTCACATGTGGGCAAGGTATTTAATGATGCATTTCTGAAGCTCCCACAGATAGAAAAAGTTATGACATTTTTTATAACAGATCCGGAATTTGACTATTCTGAGCTGGAAAAGAAACTAAAACTGTCGGAAGGAGTCACCGTGACCATTGATCATGTATTTAAGGATCTTACTATGGATTGCGGCTCCTGTAATCTAAAAGAAATATGTGATGAAGTAGAGGGACTCAGGGAACTTCATTTCTCAAATAGGCATTGAGAGAATATAGGAAGAAACTGACAAAAAAGAAGGGAGTAATATTTTGGGTAAAAGTATCGAGGAATGGAAGATCGGGGATCCTATAATCAATAAAAACGACTATTGGCAAGATCCAAACTATGTAGCAGAAGATAAGGAAAAGGAACAGCTGGTTTTAAAACTTGCGACTCTTATAACAGATCGTTATGTAAAAAAATTTACCAATAAAATCAACAATAGAGATCCGGAATACTGGATGCTTGACATGATCCTTAATAAGGAACAGGTCAAGTTCGTATTGAGCTTTAAAAAGCTTAGGACACCTCATAGCATTCCGGAATTGGCAGAGATAAATAATATGTCAATAGAGGATACTACCAAGATGGTAGAACGTCTTCGCTGGATCGGGATCATAGAACAGACCCGTTCCAAGGATGCTGACAAGCATAAGCTGTATGAGCTTCCTATATTTGTTCCGGGTTCTGCTGAATTCATGATGATGCAGGAACAGCTGACAGACGAATTCCCTCAGTTGGCTACATTTTTTAATCTTATGACACAGCTTCCACTTGGAGGGATCACTCAGATGGTGCCACCTGGAGGTGCTGGAGTAGGAATGCATGTCATCCCGGTTGAAAAGGCGATTTCTGCAGAGAGCCAGTCAGTACCAGTTGAACATCTGTCTAGATGGATCGATATGTATGATAAATACGGCATTTCAGAGTGCTCATGCCGTAAACAGCAGGCTATGCGTGGCGAGGGCTCCGGTGAGATAAGAGGAGACTATTGCATAGGTATGGGAGATATGGCTGAGTATATGTCTGACCGTGGGATCGGACATTATATCTCCAAGGAAGAGGTCTATGAGATACTGGAGAGAGCTGAGCGTCATGGTTATGTACATCAGATCACAAATATCGATGGTGAGGGCAAGATCGTAGCCATCTGTAACTGTGCACCTGGAGTATGTAATGCCCTTCGTACATCACAGCTGTATAACACACCAAATCTATCAGCATCAGCTTATCGTGCCGAGGTGGAAAAAGAAAAGTGCGTGGCTTGTGGTAAATGTGTTGAGGTATGTCCTGTTGGCGCAGCCAAGCTAGGTCAGAAATTATGTAAAAAAGATGGAAGCGCTGTAACATATCCCAAGACAGAACTCCCCGATGATAAAAAGTGGGGCCCTGATAAATGGAATTATAATTACCGCGATGATGCCAAGATCAATTGCTACGAAACTGGAACAGCACCTTGTAAGACAGCATGTCCCGTTCATCTTTCAGTTCAGGGTTATATCAATATGGCAGCAGATGGCAGATATGAAGATGCACTGAAACTGATCAAACAGGATAACCCTTTCCCTATGGTCTGTGGAGCAGTATGTAACCGTCGCTGTGAGGATGCCTGTACAAGAGGAACTGTTGATCAACCACTTGCCATTGATGAAATCAAAAAATATATTTCATCTTTGGATCTTAAAAAGGATGACAGATATGTACCTCTTTGTGAGAAACATGACGGAGGAATGTGGGGAGAAGAATATAAGGTTGCTGTTATAGGTGGTGGACCTGCAGGATTATCATGTGCGTATTTCCTTCGTGAAAACGGATATCCTGTAACAGTTTTTGAAAAATCATCCCGTCCAGGAGGAATGCTTATGAATGGTATCCCTTCATATCGTCTGGAAAAAGATATCATAGATGCAGAAATCGATGTCATGAGACAGATGGGCATTGATATCAAGTGTAATATAAATGTTGGTGAGGATGTAACTATTGCTTCACTTAGAGACCAGGGTTACAAAGCATTTTTCGTAGCAGTAGGATGTCAGGGCGGAAGACTGGCCGGAGTTCCGGGAGAAGATGCAGATGGTGTCCAGACAGGAGTTGACTTCCTTAGAAAAGTCAATCTTGATCATAGCATTCGATTAAGTGGAGATACAGTTGTAGTCGGTGGTGGTAACGTGGCAATAGATGTAGCTCGTACTGCAGTTCGTGCCGGAGCATCTCACGTCACAATGCTATGCCTGGAAGGCGAAAACGAAATGCCTGCAGCTGATGATGAAGTAGCCGAGGCAAAAGAAGAAGGCATTGAGGTTAGAAACGGTTGGGGACCCAAGGAAATAAAGGTTGAAAATGGCAAGGTCGTAGGGATTGTATTTAAAAAGTGTACTCAGGTCAAGGATGAGAGCGGAAGATTTGCACCGAAGTATGACGAAAATGAAACAATAGAGATTCCATGTGAGAATGTACTCCAGTCTATCGGACAGTCTATTCAGTGGGGCAATTTATTAGATGGAACTAAGGTAGAGCTTCGCCCTAATGGTGGAATAATTGCAGATTCTCTTACTCTTCAGACAGCAGAACCTGATATTTTTGCCGGAGGCGATGTATATACAGGACCTCGTTTTGCTATTGATGCAATTGCTGGTGGCAGAGAAGCTGCTGTTTCGATAAATAGATATGTCCATCCCGGAAACAGATTGGATCTGGCAAGAGACAGAAGAGAATTTGTGGAACTTGATAAGGATAATATCAAGGTCGAGGGATTTGATAATGCCAAGAGGCAGATCCCAGGTAAAAAAGCCGGAGTGGCACAGGATACTTATGAAGATCTGAGAGAGAATTTCACAGAAGAGCAGGTTCGTACAGAGGCAAACAGATGTCTAGGATGCGGAGCTACAACAGTTGATGAGAATCGCTGCGTAGGATGTGGTCTGTGTACTACCAAGTGCGAATTCGATGCCATCCATCTAAAGAGAGCTATACCTCAGGCCAGCACAATGGTTCGTTGTGAGGACAAGTTAGGTAAGATCGCTCCATATGTTATGAAGAGAGGTTTAAAGATCATTAAGAGAAATATTACAGGTAAGTAAAAGATTTATATTAACGAATTTACAAAAAACACCCGTAAGGGTGTTTTTTTTGTGGATACTTATTTGAACATAACCACAAATATATGCAGATATTTTTTGAAACAATACAAACATAAAAAAACCATATAAAATCTTATAGCCTAAAAAATTGCACAATTTGGGAAACCGAATCTTGTAAACATTCCATAATTGAGGAAACCAATAACGAATGCTATGATATAGGAAACCAAATTAGGAAACATAGTTTCCTAATATAGTTTCTAAAAAAGTTATATTTATCAATATATAATTATAAATTTACTATTTTTTTTAAAAATAAGTTGTGTTAGATTTATATAAAATCAGACTACCGTATTTCGGAAACTCCGAATATCAAATATAGAGAGGAATATTATGAGCGGATTTTTATCAAAAAGAACAGAAATAAACAAAAAGAGGATACTTGACGGAACAGTTGAGGTGTTTCGAAAAAAGGGTTCTGGATTTACCATGAATGATATTTCCGAAGAACTGCATATGAGTAAGAAAACAATATACACTATATTCAGGGATAAAGAGAGCCTTCTATATACGATTGTAGACTACTTTTTTGATACAGTTAAAAAGGATGAAAAGGGAATATGGGAAAATGATCAGATAGGTACAGATGAAAAACTGATAATGCTATTGGCCGCACTTCCCGAGACTTCAAGAGATATTGATTTTACTTCGTTATACGAAGTGAAAGATAAATATCCAAGAGTCGAGAAGAGAATACAGGAGAGATTGGAGTCGGATTGGGACAAGACTATTGACCTTATTAAAAAGGGAATTAGTGAAGGCGTTTTCAGAGAATGTAACCTCACAGTATTTCAGCTGGCATTTGAAGCTTCCATCGAGAGATTCATAAAAGGTGATGAGCTTAAGGAAAACAATGTCAAATACATCGATGCACTTATAGATCTTGCTACAATGATGGTAAGAGGGATCATGAAATAGGGGAGCTTTAAATGAGAAAAAAGATTAACTTGTGTAGTGGCTGGAGATTCAGCGATGTATTTGAAGAGAGATATTTAGATACTGAGATGACAGAAGCTGACGAAGTGACACTTCCTCACAGCGTATGTGAGACACCACTTCACTATTTTGATGAAATTGATTATCAGAAATTATCTACATACCAGAAAAATTTATTTGTACCGGATGAATGGCAGGACAAGAGGGTCGTTCTTACTTTTGACGGCGCAGCTCATAGGTCGGAAGTATATTTGAATGGGAGAGTAATAAAAAGTCATGATTGCGGATATACAGCCTTTTCAGTTGAACTGACGGATAAGCTTAATATAAATGAGGATAATCTGATCACGGTGAAGCTTGATTCAAGAGAGACTCTGGATCAGCCCCCATTCGGTTTTGTCATCGACTACATGACATATGGTGGTCTATACAGAGATGTATATTTGGAGATCACTGAGAAATCGGCTTTTGCAGATGTATTTTTTAAACCAGAAGTGACTAATATATCAGAAACATCGGAGGATGGAAACGGTAGGTTAAGCGTTCAGTTCTCAATTACAGATTCAGCGGACAGAGATTATTTATGTAACAACACATTATCAGTAAGAGTCGATATGACGCCTTATTCTACGGACGAATCTGATAATGGTGAGAGAAAAGCAGATCAGAATCTGATCGACCATAATATAATCGATCAGAAATTATCTTATGAAATGCTTCAAAAGGGAGAATTGGATAGGTCCATAATGGACGATAAGCTACCGGACTATCTGGAGGTTTCTGGACAAATATCTGATATCAGTCTATGGAGTCCTGAAAAACCTAGTTTATATACTGTTTCAATCGAACTAATAGGAAATGGTGAGATCATTGATACATATAATAGGACAATAGGATTTAGACAGGCTGAATTTAGAGCGGATGGTTTTTATCTAAATGGTAATAAGTATAAAATCCGTGGAATGAACAGACATCAGAGCTTTCCATACGTGGGATATGCAATGCCTGAAAGCATGCAGCGATATGACGCTGATATCTTAAAAAATGAAATCGGAGTCAACGCGGTTAGGACGTCTCACTATCCTCAATCCCATTATTTTATCGATGAATGTGATAAGATCGGACTTTTGGTTTTTACAGAGATACCGGGATGGCAGCATATCGGCAACAAAAATTGGCAGGATCAGGCAGTTTATAACGTATACGATATGGTTACACAGTATAGAAATCACACTTCTATTATTCTATGGGGCGTTCGCATTAATGAGTCAGAGGATAATGATGGATTCTATTCCAGAACCAATAGACTGTGCCATTTGATAGATCCGACCAGACAGACCGGCGGAGTCCGTTGTAGGACTGCTGATAAGAATACCAATATTCAGGAGGATGTATTTACCTATAATGATTTCGTTCACAGTGGACAGAATCAGGGATGCTTGAAAAAAGAAAAGTCTACCAATGATATGAATAAGGGATATTTGGTATCTGAATATAACGGCCATATGTATCCTACTAAAAAGTACGATTCAGAAGACCACAGACTTGCTCATACACTTAGACATGCCAATGTTTTAAATGCTGTAGCAGAGGAGTCGGACATTGCCGGTTCGTTTGCATGGTGTATGTTTGATTATAATACGCATAAAGATTTTGGAAGCGGCGACAGAATATGTTATCACGGTGTCTGTGATATGTTTAGAAATCTAAAAAGTGCAGCATATGTCTATGGAGCAGAGGGACTTACTAAGCCGGTTCTCGAAGTTACATCCACAATGGATATAGGGGAACATCCTGCCTGCAACAGAGGAGACGTGTACATAATTTCTAACGCAGATTCGGTCAGAATGTATAAATCAGATAAGCTTCTGAAGGAGTATTTTCCGAAGGACTCCAAGTACAAGGGGCTAAAGCATGGTCCTATACTTATTGATGATTTTATCGGTGACGGACTGGTGGAAGAGGAACATATGTCCATGGAACAGGCTGCGATCACCAAGGATCTTCTTAATAAGTATTCTATCAATAAGGGCAAAATGACTGTAGGAATGCTATGGGATGCGCTCAGGCTGGTACTTAGATATCATATGAGCATGTCAGAAGCGATTCCTCTGTATCAGAAATATATAGGAAATTGGGGCGGCGAATCTATTGAATACCGATTCGATGCTGTTATAAATAATGAAGTCGTAAAATCAAAGATAGAAGCACCGATACACAGCGTTCATATGGGCATCAAAGCATCTGCAACGGTACTTTATGTTGGAGAGACCTATGATGTGGCAGAGATAAGAGTATTTGCCTGTGATGAGAATGAAAATGTTCTTCCATTTTATAATGATCCATTGATCATTCATACAGAGGGACCTATTTCTATTATAGGCCCAGAAGTTATCAGCTTTGACGGTGGTATGACCGGGATATATGTGAGGACTACCGGAGAAGAGGGAGACTGTAGAGTGATACTACAGAGTCAGAATATGCCACCGATTGTAAAGAAACTAAGAGTAGAAAAAAGGATTGTTTAATGATGGAAAACAGATCAAAGGTTATTTTCGGCAATGTGATGCCTGATAAGGTATACAAAAAAGCTATTAAATCAAAAAATAAGTACATCAAAAAGTTTGGTGATGATTCATCGACAGATTATAAGGTCATAGTCAGAAAGAATCCTGTAATAGGAGACTCACTGGGAGTAAATGATATTAGACTTGAAAATAGTGAGAGCCCTGAAGAGTTTGATACTGAAAAGGGAATCATCGTTAGTAATATCAGAATGGGATTCGGACATTACAGGATCTCAATGGCCATGGCATCTGCAGCCAATGCCCTTGGATACAAGCCATACTGGCTGGATCTCAATTCTTTCCCTGAGACCACATGCACCAAGGTTATTTCGGCACAGAATGATCTGTATTCATTAGGTTCTAGGCTATCAAAAAATGCTCTTTTTAATAAGCTTGTGTGGGAACCCATGAACTATGAAGGATTCAGAGCTCTTTCATATAATGCTGCAGATCAGAAGAATGCAGAGCTTATGGCTCCTGTATATAAAAATATTCCCAAATCTATTCCGGTAGTAGGAACTCATGTATGGCCTGCGCAATCAGCTATACATGCAGGAATGAAAAATGTAGTTAATGCGATTCCTGATAACTGGCCAATGGCACTTCATCTGTCAGAAGGATCAGTTCACACTATTCAGACCAGAAATGCATATATGGGCTATAAGATATTAAACGGAATGAACAAAGACAAGGTCAACAAGCCTATGCCTAACGATGCTTTGTTATATACAGGTCATTATATCGATCATGAACTGGTTTCCAATATAGAGATTGACTGTGATAGAAGAATTGCCAGAAAGAAAAATGACAAGCCTATGAGATTCCTCCTTACGATAGGTGGAGCAGGAGCTCAAAAGGAAATATTTGCAGCAATAATAAGCTATATTCTGCCACTTGTAAGATCTAAAAAGGCAGTTCTATATGTTAATGTAGGTGATTATAAGAATGTATGGGATGAACTTATCAAAGAGATCCCGGATATGAATGATGTATCCAAAGAGCATTTTGATGATTTCAAATCAGCATCAGATTTTGCAGAAGCTGCACTTGAAGGGGATGTAGATGGAATCCATGGATTCTATCACAACAATATTTTTGAAGCAGTTTATATCACAAACCTCCTTATGAGAAGCTGTGATGTTCTGGTAACCAAACCATCGGAATTGGCATTTTACCCTGTTCCGAAGCTTTTTATCAAGAGAGTTGGTAAGCATGAGATGTGGGGAGCTATTCATTCTGCAGAAATAGGAGATGGTACTCTTGAGTGTAGGGATATCCCACATACTCTTCAGATGCTGGATTTGTTTTTACAGGATGACAAGATGCTCACGGATATGTGTGATTGTATTAAAATGAATAAAAAAATGGGCATCTATGATGGTGCTTACAATGTTATAAAGATCGCAATGGGGCTGAAAAACAAATAATTATTAGAATATATATCTAAATATCAAAATTTATTTTTTATCAGATTAAAAATAAAAGTTAAATATAAGAGAGGGACAAATAAAATGAAAAAGGAATTAACAAAAAAAATAATCTGGCTTTTTGCCATCGGCCAGTTGGGATGGAGTCTTTTATCAGCACTCATCACAAACTGGGTAACTACATTTTATCAGCCTGATAAGGAAATGCTCAACGCAGGTCAGACCATATTTTTTTCTCAGAATAAGGTAATATTTGGAGCACTTACGATTCTAGGAGGTGTATTTGCCTTTGGTCGTCTATGGGATGCTATTACAGATCCTGTTATAGCAAATCTTTCAGACAAGAGCAAAAACCCTAAGGGACGTCGTATCCCTTTTATGGCAAAAGCAGCAATTCCTTTAGCTATATCAACAGTTCTTGTATACTGGTGTCCTATTAATGGAAGCTCAAAAGTAAATGGCTGGTGGGTATTTGCCATGCTGATCCTTTTTTACCTGTTTATGACTATATATTGTACACCTTATAATTCTCTTATTGCCGAGCTTTCCAGCAATCAGAAAGAACTTACTGACATCTCAACAGCAATTTCATTTACATTTATATTTGGCGCTGCCATCGGATATTCAGCTCCTTTTATATGGGGACCTCTTACCGGAGTTCTTGGAAGCAGAGTAATGGCGATCAGAATTACATTTATGATCCTTGCTGTAATAGGCCTTATATGCCTGCTTGTTCCGGTACTTACGATCAATGAAAAAGATTATGTAAGAGTAAAAGATGAAGAAATTGATACCCAGTCCAATGTATTTCAATCTCTTGGCAAGACATTCAAAAACAAGGATTTCCTTACATTTGTAACATCAGACGTCTGCTACTGGATAGCGATCACTATGTTCCAGACAGGACTTCCATTCTTCGTAACTTCACTTATGAAGCTGGATGAGTCATACAACACGATCCTGTTTATGGCAATGACATTAATGTCAGTTCTATGCTATGTACCTGTTAACAGAATAGTTCGTAAGGGCAAGCTTATGAAGAAGCATATGATAATTTTTGCATTTGTCCAGTTTGCTGTTGTATACCTCGTAACATCCTTTTCAACAGGCAAGGCTGATACGAATAACGGACTTATCTTCGGAATCCTTATTGTTGTTCTTGCAGCTGTTCCTATGGCCATTCTCGGAATCATTCCTCAGACCATCGTTGCAGATGTGGCAAAGGAGGACGAGATCAATACAGGAGAGAACAGAGATGGTATGTTCTTCGCAGCTCGTACTTTTTCCATGAAACTTGGTCAGGCAGTTGCAACGATTCTATTCACATCACTTGCTACTATTGGGGCCACTTATGACAAGCATGGCAAGCTTTTGTCATCAACAGGTCAGGGATACAGAACGGCAGCATTTGTATGTGCGATAGCCTGCTTTGCAGCAGCAATTGTCCTGAATTTCTATAATGAAAAGAAAGTAATGAATACACTTAAAAAAGCAGAAGAAGCATAAAAAGCATAAAAAGCATAATAAGCATTATAATCATAAATAAAGTTTGATCTTACATTTTAAGGAGATAACATGATTTCTATTTTCGAAAATAACGTTTTCGTCCTGGATACCAATAAAACTACATATGCATTTCGTGTAATGGAGACTGGTCAGTTGGAACATCTTTACTATGGACCACATATACATGTAGATGCCGATACAGAGCTCGGAGATTCACACTGTACAGCTCATGGAAACAGCACACTGTATGACAATTCTCATCCCGAATTTTCTCTTGAGGATGTGGATCTGGAATGCTCATCTTATGGCAAGGGTGATATAAGAGAACCCATGATTGAAATAACGGCACCGGATGGTTCTAGAACGCTGGATCTCGTATATGACAGTCATGAGCTGCTAGATAATAAGGTTGTTTTCGATACTCTTCCTACATCATATGATGATGAGGGAAACTCGGATCATATTGTGATAACACTTTGGGACAAAAATCATGGATATAGATTAAAGCTATATTACAGTGTATATCCTGACAATGATGTGATAACCAGAAGCGCATGTTTTATCAATTCGTCTGATGACAAAGTAGAATTAAACAGAGCAATGGGTGCTCTTATCGATTTTCCTAAAAGTGGCTACAAGATCACATCTTTTCATGGAACATGGACTCGGGAAATGGGACGATATGATACGGTCCTTACCGGTGGCAAATATGTGAATTCTAGTTTCACAGGAACTTCATCATCCAGAAGCAACCCTCTTGTCCTGATGGCAAGAGATAATACAGATGAGGATATGGGACTTTGCTTTGGATTCAACACAGTTTATAGCGGCAATCATTATGAAGCTTTCGAGGTCAACTCTTTTGGCAAGACAAGATTTGTAGCTGGCATCAATCCGGCATGCTTTTCTTTTACCCTTGAAAAGGGTGAGAAATTTGAGATACCGGAGGTCGTAATGACCTGTTCGGATAAGGGATATAATGGCATAAGCTGTAATTTCCATGGATTTGTGAGAAAACATATCATACGAGGAAAATATAGAGATGCACTTCGTCCTGTTTTATTAAATAGTTGGGAGGCCAATTATTTCAATATTGACGAAGGAAAGCTCACCAGACTTGCAAAAAAGGGCAAGGAAGCGGGAGTGGAACTATTCGTTATGGATGATGGATGGTTCGGTGAGAGAAATGATGATAAAAGGGCTCTTGGCGACTGGACAGAAAATAAAAAGAAACTTCCTGGAGGATTAAAAGGTATTGCCGATAAGATTCATGGAATCGGAATGGACTTTGGAGTATGGATCGAGCCTGAGATGATCAATGCTGATTCTGATCTATATAGAGCTAATCCGGACTGGAGCATGGAGATACCGGGAATGGATCATTCCGAGGGACGTAACCAGAGGTTACTAGACCTGGCCAATCCGGATGTCGTAGACTATATGATAGAGGCCATCTCAAAAATATTAAAATCGGCGGATATTAACTATGTTAAGTGGGATATGAATAGAATCGTATCAGATGTGTATAGCAGATATCTACCGGCTGAGAGACAAGGAGAGGTCCTTCACAGATATTGTATGGGATTCTATCATATGGCAAGAGAGCTTACCGAGAGATTCCCTGATATACTTTTTGAGGGATGTGCCGCAGGCGGCAACAGATTCGATCTCGGTGCCCTTTGTTATTTCCCTCAGATATGGGCAAGTGATAATACTGATGCAATCAGCAGGCTGACTATTCAGAATGGTTATAGCTATGGCTATCCACAGAATTCATATACCGCACATATAAGTGATGTACCGAATCATCAGACGCTTAGATCTACATCACTATATACCAGGGCAGCAGTGGCCTCATTTGGTAATTTTGGATTGGAACTTAATCTTACTGATATGTCAGGCAATGAGTTAGAGAATATAAAATATTGCATTGATACATATAAGAGCCATAGAGAGATATTTCAGATGGGACAGATGTACCGCGGAAGGCATGATGATATTACGGAATGGACAATTGTATCTGGGGATAAAAAGCATGCGGTAGGGCTTATCGCAAAAAATAAGATCGAACCGGCAGATCCCCATCTCACATATTTTGCCAAGGGCCTTGATCCAGAGAAAAAATATCATTTTGGAAATGATCCACATAAAGTAAGTGTCAAAACATTTGGTAGTCTGGTCAATACAGTAGGTCTTCCGGTACATGTAAAACAGAATTCAGCTCTTCATAATGTGATAGATCATTTCTATCATCTTGATGGTGAAGCAGAGGATACTGATAAATACGGTGATACTCTTATGAACGCAGGTCAGAAACTGAGACAGTCTTATATCGGAACAGGGATCGAAGGAGTAAGAGTCGTAAAGGACTTTGACAGCAGGATGTATTTTATGGACGAAGTTCAGACAGTAGATGCTGGTATTATGCTTGAAAACAAGTCAGATGGAAAATCTATGGGATCCGATAAGTGACATGTGACCTTTTCCAATAGCTATATTTTATCTAAAATTGTGACAAGATATGTATTTTGTTAATGATTATGAAGTAATATGTAATAAATGATATAAAAAGGAGGAAGCATGAACGCAATAGAAAAGTATGAGCTATGGTGTGATAAGCTTGGTGACAACCAGGAACTCTCTGATGAGCTCAAGTCATTAAAGGGTGACAAAAAGGAAATCGAAGAAAGATTTGCTCAGGATATTGCTTTTGGTACTGCCGGTCTTCGCGGTAAGGTAGGAGCAGGATCATTCTGTATGAATTCTCTTGTAGTAGGTCGTGCTACTCAGGGTCTGGCTGATTTTATCAAGGAAAACGGCGAGGAATTCTGTAAGAGAGGCGTTATCATATGTCACGATTGCAGACATTTCTCCAAGGAGTTCAGTGAGTATGCAGCTTCGATCCTTGCAGCAAACGGAATCAAGGCATATACATTCCCTTCACTTAGACCTACACCGGAACTGGCATTTCTCGTTAGACATATGCATACAGCTTCCGGTATCAATATTACAGCATCCCATAACCCCAAGGAATACAACGGATATAAGGTTTATTGGGAGGATGGATGTCAGATAAGCGGTTCAGTTTCGGATAAGATCGCAGAGCATATAGATAGTATAGATATGTTCGAAGGTGTCAAATCAGTTTCTTATGAAGATGGCATCAAGAGCGGTATGATCACAGTTCTTGGTGAAAAAGAAGATAAGGAATACATGGATACGATTCTTAAGCTTGCGGTTAACAAAGCTGAAGATTTAGATCTATCTATTCCGTTTGTATACACGCCACTTAATGGAGCAGGTTCTATTCCATTTAGAGAGATGCTAAAGAGAAGAGGATTCGAAAACTGGCATATAGTAGAAGAACAGAGTCAGCCCGATCCTGATTTTACAACAGTAGGATATCCTAATCCGGAAGATCCCAAGGCCTTCAAGCTCTCTGAAAAGCTTGGAAAAGAGGTAGGAGCTGAGCTTCTAATGGCTACAGATCCTGATAGTGATCGTTTTGCTATTGAACTTTTGGATTCTAATGGTAATTATGTACCTCTTAATGGTAACCAAACAGGATACCTTCTTCTTAATTATATTCTTGAAGGTAAGAAAACAGCAGGTACTCTTCCAAAAAATGGTGCTATCGTTAGATCAATAGTTACCAGCCCGCTTTCAAACAGAATAGCAGAGGCCTATGGATGTAAGCTCTATGAGTCTCTTACAGGATTTAAAAATATATGTGGACGTATACCATTCTTAGAGAAAAATGATCTGCAGTATCTATTTGGTTATGAAGAGTCTGTCGGATATGCAGCTTGTCCTGATATCCGTGACAAGGATGGAATCAGTGCCGGAATGCTGGTTGCTGAAGCAGCAGCATATTTTAGAAAACAGGGCAAGACTCTTTTTGATGTACTTAATGATATTTATAATACCTATGGTTGCTTTGCTGAGGACGAACCGAATATTGTTCTGGAGGGTCTAGAAGGCAAAAAGCAGATAGCAGACGCTATGGTCCGTGTGAGAAATAATCCATTTACGGAAGTAGCCGGTATCAAGGTTGAGAATATTATTGACTATGATAATGGTTATGAAGACATTCCGGCATCTAATGTTCTTAGATTTGATATGGAAAACGGATGTAGATTCTTTATCCGTCCTTCAGGCACAGAACCTAAGCTTAAGTTCTATTTCTATTCAGTAGCAGAGACTACTGATAAGGCCAAGGAACTTAATGTAGCATTTAAAGAAGATGTTCTAAAGAAGCTTGGATTTTAATTTTTATTAAAATTGAATATTTATAAAAAATGCCTGGGAATGTTATTATCCCAGGCATTTTTTGCGCAAAATATACGAGAAATTGAAACAAATATTTATCGAAATAAAGAAAAATGTATTAAACAAATGCAATTGTATATCTGTACGTGCAAAGTGAATTTTGATCAACTGAAACATGAAAATGCATAGTTTTACCTTGGAGACAAATTTGTTCATAATGTATAAGTGCGATGTCAATAGGATTATATTTTTTGTGCATTAGATCGTTAATCTATTGGCAATCCGCATATAATTGTTTCAAAAAGGGAGGATTTACAGAAAATGAGTGAAACAGAAAAGAAGAAGAAACTGAGGTTCCCATCTTCATACACGGTACTTTTTATCGTTATGATCTTTGCGGCTATCCTTACATTTGCAATCCCTGCGGGAAAGTTCTCCAAGCTTTCTTATAACAGTGATTCACAGAAATTCGATGTAGAAGATTCAAAGGGCAATGTTGAGTCATACGCTGCTACACAGAAGACTCTTGAAAAGTTTGGAGTAAACGCTAAGCTTTCCAAATTTACAGAAGGGTCTATTAAAAAGCCTATGGCTATTAGAGGTACGTACAAGGCTGTTCCTCAGAATGGTCAGGGAATAAAGGAATTCTTAAGCGCACCTATAAGCGGTGTGTATGACAGTATTGACGTTATCCTGTTTGTATTCATGATCGGTGGTATGATCGGAATTATGAATCACCTTGGAATATTTAATGCCGGGATTTCAGAATTGGCACGAATATCTAAGGGACATGAGCAGATAATAATCGCTGTTGTGCTTTTCTTGATTTCAATAGGTGGTACAACATTTGGAATGGCTGAGGAGACGATTGCCTTTTATCCTATCATGATTCCTATTTTCCTGAAATCAGGATATGATGCCATGACAGGTATTGCAGCTATATGGTGCGGATCTTCCATCGGTTGTATGTTCTCAACAGTCAATCCGTTCTCAGTAGTTATCGCATCCAATGCAGCAGGTATTAATTTTAAGGACAGCCTTGGATCGCATTCAATTGGACTTATAATTGGTATCGTGATCACACTTATCTATATTTTACGCTATGCATCTAAGGTTAAAAAAGATCCTTCAAAATCAATAATATTTGACAGCAAGGCTCATATAGATGAAAAGTTCGGTATGAACAGTACAGAACAGCATGAAGATAGAAAAATGACTGTAAGAGAGAGAATAATACTTCTGTTATTCTTTGCTACATTTGTGATCATGGTTTACGGCGTAGCATCCCATCTCGGATGGTGGTTCGATCAGATGTCAGTTCTGTTCCTTGTTATGGCAGTCGTAATTGGCGCCGTTGGCGGAATGAATGAGGCTGAGATCTCTGAGGAATTCGTCAAGGGTGCAGCTGATCTGGTTGGTGTAGCACTTGTCGTTGGTCTCGCAAGAGCCGTTAATATTCTTTTGGAAAATGGTTTTGTATCAGATACACTTCTGCATGTAATGTCAGGTTGGGTATCAGGAATGAATCCTGTATTGTTCCTTGTTGTAATGGAACTTATTTTCATTATTCTTGGATTCTTCATTAACTCTTCATCAGGACTGGCTATGCTTTCTATTCCTATCATGGCACCTCTTGCTGATGCAGTAGGACTTCCAAGAGATCTTGTAATATCTGCTTATCTGTATGGTCTAGGACTGATCGGACTTATTACACCTACAGGACTTATCCTTGCATCACTTCAGATGGTTGATGTTACATATGATAAGTGGCTGAAATGGTGCTGGCCGCTTATGATCCTCTGGACTATCCTCGGCATTGTAATGCTGATATTCCAGATGGGCGTAGGCTTCTAAGGCACATCAGATTTTTATGATTTAATATTCAAATAAATAAACCCTGAAGGCAATTTTATTATGCTTTCAGGGTTTTTATTTATATAAGATATACATCAAAAAACTTTATCAATATTAATGTCGACTTTAATCTTTTTGTTTTTATAATTCAAATATAGGACAATGTAGAAAATACATTATGAGGGATTTTATTATGAAAAAGAAAATAGTAGTAATAAGAGGGCTTATATGTATTCATTTCGGTATTTATGTACAAAATGAAGCCAAGCTAAAATGTGCAAAACAATTTTTTGAAGCAAGTGGATTATCGAGTGCCTCTATAGCTAGAAATAGCTAGAAATCAAAAAAGGCCAGAAACCTAATTTATACAGGTTACTTTTGTACATTCATTACCAAATGTTATAAAACTGTTATATAATTATCATATAACCTTAAAAGTATATAGTTAAATAATTACGGAGATTTATCAGGAATGAATGATTCTATAAAACAGAGTGTTGACACAAGGGCGCATATCGAAGATATAATAAAAC